>JAJRUE010000314.1 GCA_024277955.1 Alphaproteobacteria bacterium
GACGGCGCCACCTGCCGCACCATGGCCGATGCGCCCGAGATCGACGGCAACCTGTTCATCGACGCGGGCTTCGAAGCGCTGAAGCCCGGCGACATGGTGACGGTCGAGGTGGACGAGGCGGGGGAATATGATTTGTGGGGGAAGGTTGTCTAAGAACGGCCCCACAGAATCAGGAATCAAACGACGGCAATCCAATGTCGGTTCCCGCCAATCCACGTCCAAGGGCGTCAAGATCGGGAGCCAGCTCAACGGCAGCGATCAGCACAAAATTCCATAGCGCCATGAAAATACTTGGATGGGCGCCCTCAAGGGAAAATTGCGACAGGCGGTCGCGATCCAGGAGCAAGTCAGTGACAGGGCCTTCATGGAGAAGCAGGAATTCCTTGATTTTCGGAAATGATCTGTAGAGCACCTCTTGCGTCGCCTTGGTGGTTTCCGGGCGGGTGCCTTCTGGCCAAACAAGTGGTTCGGCCCCACGCAAGCCGGCGTTTTCGAGCAGCGTATCATTCCAACTTTGGTGTGCGAAGGGTACATCCATCAATTCGGGTGCCGCCCTGCGCAGCATCTCGAAATGAAATTCTTCCCGCCCTCGGGCGGGTGCTCCACAATTGTAGGTCGCTCGATACAGGGCGATGTTGGCGAAAATCGCGGGGGCAAAAAAACGGTCGTTATGCGCCCGCCAGGCTCTTGAAACCCACCGCGCTGAACGTGGCACCATCCTGTACAATACCGGGACTTGCTCAGCAGGAACTCCCGCCGTCATGGCCGCCTTCAAGAACCGTTCCGCATCATCCAGGTTGCGCTGAGCATTGGGCGCGCGGAATAGCCCGCACTTGTCTCCCTGGGCCAAATGAACCCGATACCAAGCGAAAAGTCTTTCCGGGTCTGACAAGTCTCGGAGACCGGAAACATTTCTTAAACCGGATTCAATTCCCAAAAGCTGGATCCGCTGGGCCGGCTTTCCTCCGTATGTCGGATCATGTGGACTCATTTCTCCTTCAGTCACGTGAACATGACCGAGGATCTTGTCATCCATTGTAAATCTGGTTTTTCGACCAGCACCCACCGAATCCACGAATTCATGGTCAATACCAAGAACCTCACACACCATCTGTGCCGCCCGGACATCAGGACTGATTGCCGAACCATTCGTATACACTCGTGACAGCCGGTCTCGACCGCCCGACGCCAAGATCAAAGCCAGAAGTAGGCGACTGTCTTTCCCTCCGGACAATGGGAAATCAATCGGTTGATCCGAAAAATCCAACACGGACATCGAGGCAAGCAGGTATTCGTACACATCGTCCCAGTAGTCTCCCGGTGAACGCCGGTAGAGTTGTTCCAATGATTCATCACCCAGAAACACGTAATCCGGCTCACTGACGACCAGGCGGCCGTCACGGACCATGACATTCTGGTTGAAGAAAACATTCTGGACACCCGAGAACAAAGCCTCGGAATTCCCGGCCCCGCCGTAGGTGCATATCCAGCGAGCAAAATCGATGTTGGGCAAGGGCCTGTTGGTGTCAAATGCCGTCACCGCCGCCAGCATCGCGCGTGAGGCCAGAACGTCGCCCCCCTTGGTGCGCGCATAATACAGCGGATACGAACAAACCGCGCTCTTGGCGACCCGGCAGGCGCCGTCCTCGTTGACCGCAAGATAGAAGAAATCGCCGTCGTAGTCGGCGGCGCGGTTCGGGTCGAAACGGTCGACGGTGCGGATCGGCTTCATGTTCTCGTCCAGCGGATAGCCGGCGAGGCAGGCAAAGCCGTTTTCGCCGACCCGCAGGCGATCGGAAAGGCGATGCACGGGGTGGCTTCCCCAGTAGAACGCTGCGACCGACAGGCTGTGCGGCCCGCGCCCAACCGAGTAGCGCAGGATTTGCTCGGGCCGGTAGGCGGCGTAGGCCGCAAGGTCGTACCGCAGCGGGCGGTTTGCGCCTTCGCCGGTGGTCAGGACAAAGTCGAACATGGCACAACAAGTAACGGTAACGCCTCTGGCGGACAAGCGCCGGCTTGACGTCTGAATGCCTGTTCCGGGCTTGCCGCTTTCCCGGGAAAGAGCCGGTACCGGGCTTGGTCATTTCCGCCATGACCATCGTGCGCCACGTGGTTTTTCGCTGTTCTCGTTGCTTTGCGCCGGCGCGACAGGGCCTTTTTCGATCGAGGGAGCGCGCGGGCTTTCCCGCGAAATTGCGGCGATGGTGCGGCTGTCTCACTCAGCCTTGTCATCGGGCTATTTCCCAACGCCGCCGCGGACCACGGGTTTCCCAAGTCTTGGTGGCCGACGTGTGCGCGCCCGCGCGATCGGACTGACCGTCTGTATCTACGACGTCCCGGCCGACCGAAAACGCTGGCGCTGCGCGAAAAAATGGCCCGAACACTTGAACCGTGTCCGGGCCGCCAGTCGGGGAGAAAATTCCTGTCAGCCGCTGCGCAACCGGGCCAGGAGGTGGCCGTTGCGGCAGTATTCCGGGGTGGCGTCGGCGCCCGAGCCGTGTTCCGACAGCCAGACGGCGCAGGCCTCGGGGCTTTCGCAGCTCATGCAGCGGCGCACGGCGTTGCGGTAGGTTTCACCGCTCAGCTTGCCGTCGAGCATCGCCTGGCCGATGTCCACGCCGCGCACCCGCGCCATTTCGCCGACCAGGTCGGCGTGGTGATCCATCTTGCTTTGGCGGCTCATCGCGGTCCTCGCTTTCCACCGGCGTGTCTTTGGGCGTTCGATCGGGTGTCTTGGGGGGCATGTCGTCGGGATTTCTCCCGGCAACCCGCCCCGTCGCCCACCGCCCTGCGGTTAATCATTGTATTTGCAACGGTAGCGGATTTCCAGCGCGCCGCCTTGATTTCGATCAAACCTGGAAATTCTGTCGGGCGGCGGCTCAGCCGATCAGGATCACGACCCAGGCCACGCCCGCGGCGATCGCGGTCATCGCCACCGCGGCGCTGGCGGCATCCTTGGCCTGTTTCGCCAGCGGATGATCGTCGCGCGAGATATAATCGATGGCCCGCTCGATCCCGGTGTTCATCAGTTCGGCCGCCAGCACCAGCACGCCAAGCGACAGGATCAGCGCGCGTTCCATCGTGCTCAGCTCGAGCAGCAGCGCCAGCGCCGCCGACACCACATTGGCCCAGACCCACATGTGCAGGCTGGGTTCGGTGCGCCAGCAGTTCAGCCAGCCCTGCCACGACCAGGCCACCCGATTACAGAACCTGTCCCATTCGCGCCGGATCATCGCGCCACCCCCGTTTGCTGTGTTTTTCGCCGAGCCCAGGGCCTGTCTTCATTTACCTTGCGGCCCTGGTTTCAGTCATTTTCCGCCAGCGCCAGGCAATTCTGCGCAGACAAGGCGGCCCCTTTTCAAGCGGAATTAACGCCGCGATGGCGGAAAATGGCGAAATCCCGCAGGGACGCGGCGCATTTTGGCCGGGAGAGCGGGTGTTTTGACGCAGCTATCTGGCCGATCGGAAGGCGAAACACCCGCTGTGCCGGAAAAATGGGCACACGCCGGGGCCGAAAGGCAAATGGAGACAGGCCCTGGAACAAGCGCCCGGCAAATGCCAAGGCCTCGGTTTGCACTGGCCGCGCGGCGGGCCTACAGTCGGGGCATGTTTACCATCGAACATGAATTCGACGCGACCGTGGTGACGCTGGTCGACGAAGGGCCGGGGCCGCTGAAGGAAGATGTCATCATCAACGCCTTTGCCGATTGCGTGACGGTCGAACAGTATGACAGCCGCACCGACCGGGTGGACAAGATCACCCTGTCGATGTCGCAGCTGCGCGATCTGAGCGCGGCGCTGGACCTGCCCGAAGGGGTCTACCGGCTGATGCCCGAAGGCGGCAAGGAAAGCTGAGGGGCGACCCTTTCTGGAACGCCGCCGCCGGGCCAAGGCGCTTGCAAGCGCCTTGGCGCACGGTGACCGAACCGGGCAAGCGGCCGCATGTGTCAGTCCAGCCGGAACAGCTTGTCGCGCGAAGTGGCGCCGCGCAGCAGTTCCAGCCGCCCCGGCGCCACGCCCAGCGCGCGCGCCAGCAGCTTGACCGCCGCCTTGGTGGCCTTGCCGTTTTCCGGCACCGTGGTCACGGTGATGCGGATCACCTCGCCATCCAGGCGCAAATCGTTGCGCGCCGCCTTCGGGGTGACGCGCACGGCGATTTCCGCGCCGGGTCTGGCAAGGTGGGACAGGTGGCCTTTTTCCATGGCTCGCATCTAACGCAGCCCGCGCCCCGGGTGCAACGCCCCGGCGCTCTGGACCTTTGGCGGGCCTTGGGCGAAGCTGGCCCGACACGGCAAAAGGCGACACCGCGAAAAGGGGGGCAGCACATGGCAACCGGGTTTTTCTGGGACGAACGCTGTTTCTGGCATGGCGGCGGCAACTATGCCTTCATGCTGCCGGTGGGCGGGCCGATGGGCGGGCTGGTGCAGCCGATGGACGGCGGCCTGCC
>JAJRUE010000038.1 GCA_024277955.1 Alphaproteobacteria bacterium
TGCACGAGGCGATCGGCATCGAGCGCGGCATCATGACCACGATCCACAGCTACACCGGCGACCAGCCGACGCTGGACCGCCGCCACAAGGATCTGTATCGCGCGCGCTCGGCGGCAATGGCGATGATCCCGACCTCCACAGGCGCCGCCAAGGCGCTGGGCGAGGTGCTGCCCGAGCTTGCAGGCCGGCTTGACGGCACCGCCATGCGGGTGCCCACGCCCAACGTGTCGGCGGTGGACCTGACCTTCGAAGCGGCGCGCGATGTGACCGTCGAGCAGGTGAACGACGCCGTCGCCGAAGCCGCCCGGGGCCGGATGGGCGCGGTGCTGGCCTATGATCCGGAACCCAAGGTCTCTATCGACTTCAATCACACCACGCATTCGTCTATCTTCGCGCCAGACCAGACCAAGGTGGTCGGCAAGCGCACCGTGCGCGTGCTGGCCTGGTATGACAACGAATGGGGCTTTTCCGCGCGCATGGCCGATGTGGCCGCGATGATGGGGCGGCTCTGACCAGACCCGGGGGGCCAGCGCCATTACCAACCGCATCGCCATTTTCCTGGCCCTCGTGATCGTCGCGTTCCTGGCCGTCGATTTTCTGGTTTTCGAACGCGCCACCTCGCTGTTCCTGGCGCGCAAGTTCGTGGACCTGATCGACCTGGTCGAGTTTGGCGGTAGCGGCGGTTTTCGGCTTGACGCCCGCCGCCAATGCGGGTTTTCAATGCCCGATGTTAGCGATAACACCGCCTGCCCCGCCGGGCGCCCGACCATTTCACCAAGGAGTTCCCACATGACTGTCAAGGTAGCGATCAACGGCTTTGGCCGCATCGGCCGCAACGTTTTGCGCGCGATCATCGAAAGCGGCCGAACCGATATCGAGGTTGTGGCGATCAACGATCTCGCCCCGGTGGAAACCAACGCCCACCTGCTGCGGTTCGACAGCGTGCACGGGCGTTTTCCGCATGCGGTGACGGCCACCGAGACCACCATCGACGCCGGGCGCGGCCCGATCGAGGTCACCGCCCTGCGCAACCCCGCCGACCTGCCCTGGGGGCATGTGGATATCGTGCTGGAATGCACCGGCATCTTTACCGCCCGCGACAAGGCCGCGATCCACCTGGAAAACGGCGCCAGCCGGGTGCTGATCTCGGCGCCCGGCGCGAACGCCGACAAGACCATCGTCTACGGCGTCAACCACGACACGCTGAGCGGCGACGATCTGGTGGTGTCGAACGCATCGTGCACCACCAACTGCCTGTCGCCGGTGGCCAAGGTGCTGAACGACGGGATCGGCATCGCCAGGGGCTTCATGACCACGATCCACAGCTACACCGGCGACCAGCCGACGCTGGACACCATGCACAAGGATCTGTATCGCGCCCGCGCCGCGGCGCTCAGCATGATCCCGACCTCGACCGGCGCGGCCAAGGCCGTGGGGCTGGTGCTGCCCGAGCTTGCCGGCAAGCTGGACGGGGTTTCGGTCCGGGTGCCGACGCCGAATGTTTCGGTGGTCGATCTGACCTTTGAAGCGGCGCGCGACACTTCGGTCGAAGAGATCAACGACCTGATCCGCGCCGCCGCCTCGGGGCCGATGGCGGGCATTCTGGGCGTGACCGACGACAAGCTGGTCAGCATGGATTTCAACCACGATCCGCGCTCGTCGATCTTTGCCACCGATCAGACCAAGGTGATGGATGGCCGGCTGTGCCGCATCCTGACCTGGTATGATAACGAATGGGGCTTTTCCAACCGGATGTCGGACACCGCCGTGGCCATGGGCAAGCTGATCTGAACACGCGCCGGCGCGCCTGCCCGACGGCGCGCCCGGCCTTACAAACCGGCGGCGCGGTCGGTCGCCGTCCCCTGCCCCGGCCATCCGCACCGGCCCGCCTGCCTCGACCAGGGCCGTGGTGTGAAACGCGTCATCGACCGAGGAAAACAGCGCCGCATCTTCGCCCGCGTCGAACCGCTGCACGTTGTTCATCGTCCCCATGAAGGCGTCGATGAACCAGCTGCCGGCCAGCGGGATCTGCTGCCAGTCTTCGCCCGGCCGGCAGAACCACAGTTCGTCCGCTTCGCCGTTGGGGTAGTCGTAGCAGACCCCCAGCTTGACCATCATCGCCGCTTCGGTGCCTTCAAAGCGGAACATCGCGTCCTGGAATTTGCGCCCGCAGCGGTGGTTGTGGTTGATGCTCATCACCCCGCGCAGGCTGGTGCCGCAGTCGAGGATGACCGACGTGCGGGTCTGGGCGAAATCGGGCACCCGCGGGTCGGCCATGGTGCGGGCAAAGACGCCCCTGGGGCTGCCGGCGATGGCGCGGATCGTGTCCAAGTAGTGGATTGAATGCACGGCGACTTCAACCCGTTTCATCGGGATCAGAAAGGGAAGACTTCCCAGGGCGTGTAGATGTTCAAATGCACCTCGATTTCCAGCAATTCGCCCAGCAGGCCCTTTTACACCGCATCCCGCACCGCCATCGTCATCGGCAAAAACCGCAACTGGAAATTCATCCCCGCCTTCAGCTCTTTCTGCTGGCAGATGGCGCGGATCTCGCGCGCCTGCTCCAGGTCGGCGCCCATCTGCTTCTGGATCAGCGCCGCCGCCCCGTCGGGCAACTCGCGCAGGATCGCGGCGATGGCCTGGGGCGGCGTGGCCAGGTCATAGACCACATCGGTGCCGCGGGCGCGCACCAGGGCCGGCAGATCGTCCCAGGTTTCGGGCA
>JAJRUE010000315.1 GCA_024277955.1 Alphaproteobacteria bacterium
CAGGAAGGTCAGGCCCATTTCCGCCTGGATGTCCTTGAGCAGGTTCAGCACATCGGCCTGGATCGACACGTCCAGCGCGGCCACGCTTTCATCGGCCACCACGAAGCGCGGTTTCGACACCAGCGCGCGCGCAATCGAGATACGCTGGCGCTGACCGCCGGAAAACGCATGCGGAAAACGGCGCAGGTGTTCCAGGTTCAGCCGGCACCTGGCGGCGATTTCGCGCACCCGTTCGTCGGTTTCCTCGCGCGATTTGGTCAGGCCCATCACTTCCAGCGGCTCGGCGATGATGTCCCGCACGGTCATGCGCGGGCTCAGCGCCGCGTAAGGATCCTGGAAGATAAGCTGCGCGCGGGTGCGGTAATCCTTCAGCTCCTTGTCGCCAAGGCTGGGCAGGTCATAGTGCACATCGCCGTCGTCATAGGTGACTTCGCCATGGGTGATCGGCGCGGCGCGCAGCAGGGCGCGCCCCAGCGTCGTCTTGCCCGACCCGCTTTCGCCGACAAGGCCAAAGAAATTCCCCCGGGCGATGTCGATGGACACGTTTTCGACCGCGCGCACCACCGCTTTCGGGCCGATCAGCCCGCCGCGCAACGGGTAGTGGACCGACAGGCCCTTGGTGGAAATCAGCGGGGTGTCGTTCATGCGCTGTCTCCCTGACTGGCCAGGTGGCAGGCCACCCGGTGAACCGGATTGAGATCGGTGAACCGGGGCACTTCCTGCTGGCAGATGCCTTCAAGCGCCACCGAACAGCGGGTGTTGAACACGCAGCCCGGCGGGCGTTCCAGCGGCGACGGGATGTCGCCGGGCACCGGTTTCAGCGGCCGGTCCAGATCGTCGAGATCGGGCAGCGCATCGAGCAGCCCGCGGGTGTAGGGGTGCGCCGGCTCGCGCAGCACTTCGCGCACCGGTCCCTTTTCGATCAGCCGGCCCAGATACATCACCGCCACGTTGTCGGCGGTCTGGGCGATCACGCCCAGATCGTGGGTGATGAAGATGATCGCCATGCCGAACTCGGCCACCAGATCCTTCATCAGGTCAATCACCTGGGCCTGGATGGTCACATCCAGCGCGGTGGTGGGTTCGTCCGCGATCAGCAGCTTGGGCTTGGTCGACAGCGCCATGGCGATCATCGCCCGCTGGCGCATGCCGCCCGACAGTTCAAAGGCATATTGCTTGAACCGTTTGCCGGCGTCCGAAATCCCCACCCGGTCGAGCATCTCGACCGACAGTTCGCGCGCCTGCTTCCTGGACATGCTGGTATGGATCAGCAGCTGTTCCACCATCTGGTCGCCAATGGAAATCGCCGGGGCGAAACTGGCCATCGGTTCCTGGAAGATCATCGAGATCGCCCCGCCCCGCACCACTTGCAGCTCGGTGTTGGTGGCCAGCGACATGATGTCCACCGGGCCGCTGTCCAGGTGCAGGGTGATTTTCGTGTCAGGCCCGTAGACGGCATTGCTCGGGTTCAGCTTCATCAGCGATTTCGCGGTCACCGACTTGCCCGAGCCGCTTTCGCCCACCAGCCCCATCACCTCGCCCTGGTCGAGCGAAAAGGACACGTTGTCCACCGCGGTGATCCGGCCCTCGTCGGTGTCGAACTGCAGGGTCAGGTTTTCAACATCGATCAGTCGCGTCATTTCCTGGTTTCCGAATAGGGGTCGGCCGCGTCGCGCAGCCCGTCACCGACAAAGACAAAGGCCAGCACCAGCACGATGAAAAAGATCACCGGGATGAAATTCCACTGGTAATTCAGCAGCACATCGGCGCTGGTCACGTTCTGCAGCATCACCCCGAGCGAGTTCACCGGGTACTTGAACCCCAGCCCGATGAACGACAGCGCGGTTTCGCTGAGCACCATGTAGGGAAAGGAAATCACCAGATCGACGATGATATAGCTGGTGAAGCTGGGCAGCAGGTGCTTGCGGATGATGTGGCTGGGCGAGGCGCCGCACAGCTGCGCCGCCAGCACGTATTCCTGGTTGCGCTCGGTCAGCAGGTGGGTGCGCACCCGGCGCGCAAGCGTCGGCCAGCCGATGAACCCGAGGACGATGGATATGAAAAAGAACCTCTGTTCCGAACTCCAGGTATCGGGGATGAAGGCCGCGATCGCCATGAACAGCGGGATCGCGGGCACGGTTCGCACCGCATCCGTGATCATCTGCAATATGGAATCGATCCAGCCGCCGTAATAGCCGGACACCCCCCCTATGATCAGCGCCAGAACAAAGGCGATCATCACCCCGATGGTGCCCACCGCCATCGAGGTGTTGATCGCGTGGAAGGTGCGCGAAAAGATGTCCTTGCCGGTGCCGTCGGTGCCGAACAGGTGGATCTGGCCCTTGTCCACCCCGAAAAGATGCCGGTCGAACGTCATCCCCAGCAGCGTGTATTTGTCGCCCCTGGGCAGAAAGGTCAGGTAGCGCCGTTCGTTCCGGTCGACAGTGCTCACCCAGCGGAAGTTGGTCTTGATCGAGCGCTCGCGCTTGTAGGTGTAGATGAAGGGCCGGGCAGAAAAGCCGTTTTCATCCCAGAACTTGGGGATCTGCGGCGCGCCATTCACATAGTCCTTGTCGCGCCCGGCGATGGTCGGGGCATAGGGGGTCAGGAAGGGGGCGAAAAACCCGGACAGGATCAGCAGGATCAGCACCCAGGCGCCCACCATCGCCGCTTTCTGCTTCTTGAAGCGGGTCCAGATCAGCTGGCCCTGGGACGCGGTGAAATAGGCTTCCTTGCGCTTCTGGTCCAGCTGGGTATCGGGGGTGGCGGTATCGGTCATGTCATCATCCCATGATGCTGCGGCGAACCCGCGGGTCCATCAGGGCCAGCAGGATGTCGGTGATAAAGTTCAACCCGACGATGCTGGCGGTGAGAAGGAAGATGATCGCCCCGGCAAGCTGCTGGTCATTGGACCGCGCCAGGGCCTCGATCAGCAGGGCGCCGGCCTCGGTCAGGGTGAGGATCAGCGCGACGATGGGCAATTCGTTGAAGATGCGGTTCAAATCAAACCCGAGGCTGTTGATGATCGGCCCCAGCGCGTGGCGCGCCGGATAGCGCCACAGCAGCCGCCGCCCCGCCACCCCGCGCGCCTTGGCGGCGGTGACGTAGAGCTTGCCGATTTCGTCGCTCATCAGCGCGCGCACCGTCTGGATGGCAAAGGCGGTTGCCGACCAACCCAGGATGAACACCGGCAGCCAGGCCCGCGAAAGAAAGTCCCTGAGCCGCGCCATTGACCAGGCGGCATCTCGGAATTCCTTTGAAAACAATCCTGTAAGGCTGTCACCAAAGACAATGGTCGAAAACAGCATGATCATCAGCGCCAGCAGGAAGTTGGGCAGCGCCAGCCCCAGATAGCTGACCAGGCGCAGCGTGTTGTTCAGCGTCGGGCTGTTCGAGGTGGCCGAAATTATCCCCACGGGTATCGCGATCAGATAGGCCAGCAACAACGATGTCAGACATATCCCGAGGCTCAGATAGAATTTCTGGCCAAGCAGCTGGCTGATGTTCAGACGCAGGATGCAGCTGTCGCCGAACTCGCCCTGAAAGGCGTTGATGATCCAGGACCCCCAGCGCACCAGGTAGGGCTTGTCCAGGCCCAGGCGGACCCGTTCGGCCTCGATATCGGCTACCGAGATGCCCGACCCTTGGGTGTTCTTGAAGGCCAGATAGCGTTCGGCGCAGTCGCCCGGCACCAGTTCCATGAGCGTAAACACGATGAAGGAAACGACGACCAGGGTGACAATGGCCAGAAAGGCCCTGACAATCGCGAACCGGATAAACTGCATCATCGGTGGTATTCTCCCCGGGAACCGGCGTGGCCCTTTGGCCTTTGAATGCCGGTGTTTTTTTGGTCCGCGGGCAGCGGTTTCGCCGCCCGCGGAAAGCTTGTCAGACCTGAAGGCCTATTCGTCCAGGAACCACTGGTCCGGGCGATACGGGGTCGTCCGGTAGTATTCGTAGGACTGGGTCTTGAACTCCGGGAAGTTCTTCAGGTTGTTGTTGTGGTAGATCGGCGCAGGGGCCTGCACGGTGCCGATGAACAACAGGTTGCTGGTCATGTTCTCGACCAGGCGCGCGCCCAGGGCATCGGATTCAGGCGTACCGGTCTGGGTCGACTGGAACTTGTTGATATCCTCGATCAGCTGCTTGGCATATGCCGGCGGCTCGACCCCGCTGGCGCCGTTGCTGTCGACCCACTCGGCCCAGAGCATCGCGTTGCGCAGACCAAAGTAGTTCTCATAGGGCGGCACCCACAGTTCGTTGTTGCCCATCACGATCGCCAGAGGCTGCGACTTGCGCCACATCATCACGTCGAGCTGGTTCGAGGACTGGGCCGAACGGTATTCGTCCGGCGTGACCTCTTTCACCGTGGTCTGGATGCCGACATCGGCCCAGTTCTGGCCAACCAGTTCCACCAGTTGCCCGGCAACGCCCTGGGTCGAGAACTGCAGGTTCACGACCAGCTTGTCGCCATTGGGCAGCTCGCGGAACCCGTCGCCGTCGAGATCCTTCATGCCGATCTCGTCCAGCAGCTTGTTGGCCATGTCGGGATCGTATTGCGCCATGTATTGCGACCATTTCGGATCGACGAAGCTGGGCGCCGGCGAGAAGCCGATATACTGCTTGGGCTCACCCAGGCCGAAGAAGGCAACCTCGTTGATCTCGGCGCGGTTGATCGCCACCGACATCGCCTGGCGGAACCGCAGATCGCCGAACACCTTGCGCTTTTCAAGATCTTCGTCGGTCACGTTGAAGGCAAAGGTCGGAATGGTGATTTCCGGCTTCAGATCAACGGTGTAGTTGCCCTTTTCCTGGTTCTCCAGCAGCAGCGGCGCGTCGGGCAGCTGCAAGGACTGGGCCTTGTAGTCGACCTCGGCGTTGACCAGCTTCAGGATGCGCACTTCGTTGTCGTTGACGAAGATTTCATCCTGTTCGCTGATGTAGGGCAGCTGGTTCCCGGCGGTGTCCACCATGAAGTAGTAGGGGTTGGCCACCAGGTGACGCCCCTCGGTGCTTTCGGCCACCAGGATGTGACTTTCCAGCGTCGGCATGGTGTTGGCCGGCAGCTTGTCCAGCTTGTCGGGCGAATTCAGCATCGGCGTGGCCGTATCCGTCCAGTCCGAGTTGCCGTAATAGGCCGAGATCACCGCATAGCCGTTCTCGAAGCCCATCGACTGGGCCAGCTTGTCGGCATCGGGGTTCAGTTTCGGATCGAACCGGCCAAGGAAATGCTTGGGCTGGAAGCCCTGGGCATAAGAGCTGGCGAAGTGGGCCAGCAGGCCGGGCTTGGGCGCCGGCAGCTTGAACACCACGGTTGTTTCGTCCGGGGTTTCCACCGTCATCCGTTCGCCGCCGACCAGGACATAGTCCTTGGGTTTGGCGATCACGTCCGGGTTCAGGGCCAGGTTGTCATACCAGTATTTCACGTCGGCCGAGGTGAACGGCTTGCCGTCCGACCACTTGTGCCCCTTACGCAGGTAGAAGGTCAGCTCGGTGAAATCGTCGTTCCAGCTCCAGTCCTTGGCGACATCGGGAACGATGGTCTGCAGGTCGTCGGAAAAGCGCACCAGGTTGACGTGGCGCACCGAAAGGAAGTCCGAGGTGCCCGCTTCGGTGGCGTTCGACAGCACGTCGAAGGTGCCGCCATACTTGCCGATTTCGTCATAGGGGGCGACGACCAGCGGCTCTTCCGGCAGGCGCTCGGCCACCGGCGGCAGGTCGGTCGGGTTGCCGCGAATGCGCGCGTTCAGCTCGGCGATCGCCGGGTTTTCGGAAAATTCGAGCGTGCAGTTCGCGAGCTTCTGGAATTCCGAAAGCTCGTATTGTTGCGGATATTTGCCAGCGGCGACGCCCATCGGGTCGGCCACCGTGACCGCGGGGCAGCCAGCGGCATAGGACGCCGCCGTCATCGCGACAAGCGCAACCCCTGAATAAAGTATCCTTCTCATGTTTGGTCCTCTCTGTTGTTCATTATGGTCGATGCTGGAAAACCGTGTCGCGGCCTTCGGAAAGTTCTTGTCTGACCGGCCCCGATGTTCTGGCGCCTCGCGGTGCACAGCCATCGGATTCCATTCTTCTTTCCTCCCCCCGGAAACTATCTGACGACAAAGCCGATTCTGTCAAATGAACCGGCGTCTCCCCATCGCTTGAAGAGAGTTGTCCCGCTTGTCTCCGTCTGTCAACATATTTTCAGCAGCGCCCGTCCTGAGCCCATATTGGCAGCAAGATGTGGAAGAATATAACGCCAATTCACAGCGATCCATAAGTCCACATGACTGTCCAACCGCGGAAACCGCTCCGCGCGGTGGCGATAGCATCGCTTGGTCACGGTTTCGTGACGGTTGCGGTGTTTTTCAAGGTTTTCCGAAATTGGACGCAGCGGGGGGCGAACGCATCCGTTCGCCCCCCGATAATTCCTCGGAAAATGTCTCTGGCCGGGCGCAAAAACGGCTGGACGCGCCAGGCTGTCGCGGGTTGACCCAGGCTCAGGGCTTTTCGCCGCGCGCCAGGCGGGCGTTGATGTCGTCGATCACCGCCGGCAGTTCCACCAGGCTGTCGATGACGTAATGCGCCCCGGCCTGTTCGAGGATGGCCCGGGTTTTCGCCATGCGCCGGGCGATTTCGTCTTGCGAAAGTGTGGCTTCCTCGTCCAGCGAGTTGATGTTCATGTAGTTGGAATAGCGCACCAGCCCGACGCCCCAGCAGCCGGCGTTCAGCGCTTCGCCCACGCCCGACACCGTGTCGTCGCATTTCACCACCGACTTGATGTCCTGGATGTTCAGCAGGTCGAGGTTCTTGTAGACCATGTGCGGGTTGGGCCGCGCGCCGTTGATCACCTCGTCGCCGGCGACCGTGGCATCGGGGGTGAAGCCCTGCTTGATGCAGTCTTCCAGCAGGATGTCCACCATCGAGCGCACGAACCCGGTCGAAGCGCCGAACTTGATCCCCTGCTTTTGCAGGTCGTTCAGCACGTCCTTCACGCCGGGCAACAATGTCGTGTATTTGCGCAGGCAGTCCAGCTGGGCGGGGACGAAATCGGCGAACATCGCGTCAACGTCCGACTGGTCCGGGTATTTGCCCTTTACCGCTTTCCAGCGTTCGGCGATCTCGGGGTCTTCGGTGAGCGCCTTGATGTGCAGATCCTTGCGCAGGCCCATCGGCCCGCGCGCCTCTTCCATGGAAATCTCGACGCCCTGATTGGCGAAGACCTCGACGAAGACCACCGCCGGGGCGATGACATAGGCGTCGGCCAGCGTGCCGGACCAGTCAAGGATCACCGCCTTGACCTGGCCGCGATACTGGCGTTCGTAGGTGTATTCGGAAAAGCTGGTCATCTGGTTTCGGTCCTTTTCAACGGGTTGTTTCGGGGCGGGGTTGGTAACTTGGTCGGGTTCGGGGCCGGGGCCGGAATCACGCCACCAGGCGCGCGCGTTCGTCCAGCGCTGCTTCGGGCGGGGCGGCATCGTCCACCCCCATCTCGGCCAGGGTTTCGCCGGCGGCGCGCACCACGGCGCGCATCACCTCTTCGTCCACCTGGCCAATGCAGCCCAGCCGGAAACTGTCCACCACGGTCAGCTTGCCGGGGTAGATGATGAAGCCGCGCGCCTTCATGCCCTCGTAGAAGCGGGTAAAGTCAAAGGCCGGATGCGCCGGGCTGAAAAAGGTGACGATGATCGGCGACAGCCAGCGGTCCCCCAGCAGGGTTTCAAAGCCCAGCCCGCGCATGCCCTGCACCAGCACGTCGCGGTTGCGCGCATAGCGTGCGCCGCGCCCGGCCACGCCGCCTTCTGCCGCATGCGCCTCGAGCGCTTCGAGGAAGGCCGCGACCACATGGGTGGGCGGGGTAAAGCGCCACTGGCCGGTGCGGTTCATGTAGTCCCACTGCGCATGCACATCGAGCGACAGCGAATGGCTGTTGCCGCGCGCGCTTTCCAGCGCCGCGCGCCGGGCGATGACAAAGCCGAACCCCGGCACCCCTTCGATGCATTTGTTGGCCGACGACACCAGCGCCTCGAAACGGAGTTTGCCCGGCGCAAGCGGCAGGGCGCCAAAGGCGCTCATGCTGTCGATCAGCAACCGGCGGCCGGCGGCGTGGACCGCGTCCGCGATCTCGGCGATCGGGTTCAGGATGCCGGAACTGGTTTCGCAATGCACCACCACCACGTCGGAAATCGCGGGATCGTCTGCAAGCGCGCGCGCAACCTCGTCGCCGCGCGGCGGCATGTAGTCGCCCTTGTCGATCACCACGTGATCGCGCCCCAGATAGTCCAGGGTCTGCGCGATGCGCTTGCCGTAGGCGCCGTTGGCCAGCACCAGGGTCTTGCCGTCCCTGGGGATGAACGAGCCCAGCATCGCTTCCACCGAAAAGGTGCCGCTGCCCTGCATCGGCACGCAGTCGAAATCTTTCTTGCCCGGTCCCAGCATGTCCAGCAGCCGGGCGCGCAGCCGGGCTGTCATCGCCCGGAAATCGCCGTCCCAGGATCCCCAGTCGCGCAGCATCGCCTGTTTTACCGCCCAGGACGTGGTCAGCGGCCCCGGCGTCAGCAGCCAGGGTTCGCCCAGATGCGGCGGCGGGAGTTTTGCGGCTGCGTCGGTCATGGCCGGCCCTCGGGGATCGCGTTGCTGTCGGGGCGGTTCTGCCCCCGCGCTTGGCATATGTAAAATCGTTATTTAAGATCATATCATAGGTATTACCGATAGTTTGGAGCCCCGATGAAATACGTCCAGCTGCGCGCCTTTCACCACGTCGCCCTGCATGGCGGGTTTTCCGCCGCCGCCCGGGCGCTGGGGCTGACCCAGCCGGCGGTGTCCGACCAGGTGCTGGCGCTGGAACAGACCCACGACGTGCTGCTGTTCGAGCGTCACCAGAAGCGCGTCACCCTGACGCCGCAGGGCGAAAAGCTGTTCGCCATCACCCGCCCGATGTTCGAATACTTGACCCGGGCGCAGGAACTGCTGGCCGAAACCCGCGCGCTGGCCAGTGGCGAGCTGCGCATCATCGCCGACAGCGCCTATCATGTGACCGGCGTGCTCAGCCGGTTCCGGGCGCGCTATCCCGGCGTGCACGTCACCCTGCGCGCAGGCAATTCGCAGGCCGTCGAGGCCGAGCTTGCCGCCTGGCGCGCCGATATCGGGGTTTTGGGCAGCACCGTCGCGCAGGGGCGTTTCCAGACCGTGCACCTGGGCACCAGCCCGATCATCGCCTTTGCGGCGCGCGGCTTTTCCCCGATGCCGGCCAGCCCGGCGCGGCTGCGGGATCTGGCCGCCCTGCCGCTGGTGTTCCGGGAAAGGGGTTCGAAAACCCGGCAAAAGCTGGAAGCCAGCGCACGCGCGCAATCCATCCCCCTGCGCCCGGCGATCGAGGCCGAGGGCCGCGAAGCGGTGCGCGAGATCGTCGCCGCCGGCGGCGGCATCGGCTTTGTGTCCGAGGCCGAATACGGGCGCGACGAACGGCTGGTCAAGATCGCGATCCTGGGCCCGCCGATCCCTATGGAGGAAACCGTCGTCTGCATGGCCCAGCGCAGCGAGGTGCGCGCGATCCGGGCGTTCATGGCGATGGCGCGCGAAAGCGCTCCGCCCGCCCCGGGTCGGGGGGGCGGAGCGTTCGAATAGCTCTGGACTTGCGAATCATTCTCATTTAAGGCTTCGCCGTCTGGCCGCCACCCGGGGGGCCGTTTTTCCCTTACCGTGCAGGGGCCCTTGCCGATGTTGACCGACACGCCAATTCTGCTGGGATTTCTGGGAAGTCTCGCCGCCGGGCTGATGACCGCGGTCGGCGCCGCGCCGGTGCTGTTCGGCCGCCAGCTTTCGCGCGAGCAGCGCGATATCTCGCTGGGGTTCGCCGCCGGGGTGATGCTGGCGGCATCGTTCTTTTCGCTGATCATCCCGGCGCTCGATTCGGCCAGCGCGCGCTATGGCGAAGGCGCTTTGCCCGCCGCCATCGTCAGCTTTGCGATCCTGCTGGGCATGGGCAGCGTGGCGCTACTGAACGAAATCCTGCCCCACGAACATTTCGCCTCGGGCCGCGAAGGCCCCGAGGCCGCGTCCCTGCGCCGCATCTGGCTGTTCATCATCGCCATCACCATCCACAACCTGCCCGAAGGCCTGGCGGTGGGGGTCGGGTTCGGGGCCAACGGCTTTGAAGGCGGCTTTCCGATCGCGCTGGGGATCGGCCTGCAGAACGCCCCCGAAGGGCTGGCGGTGGCGGTGGCGCTGCTGGGCGAACGCTACAGCGCACGGCGCGCCTTCGGGATCGCGGCGCTGACCGGGCTGGTCGAACCGGTGACCGGCCTGCTGGGGGCCGCGGTGATCGTGGTCGCGCAGCCGCTGTTGCCCTGGGGGCTGGCCTTTGCCGCGGGCGCGATGCTGTATGTGATCAGCCATGAAATCATCCCCGAAACCCACCGCAGCGGCCACCAGCAAAAGGCCACCGCCGGGCTGGCGATCGGGCTGGTGGTGATGCTGTTTCTGGATGTCTGGCTGGGCTGATCCCAACCGGGCGGCGGCGGGTGCGCCATCAACCGGCGCGCGCCCGCTCAGTGCAGCGTCAGCCCTTCGATGAAGGCATCGATACGCCCGTCGGTATCGTCGCTGTCGGCGGTGATGCCGATGGCGACCAGCGCCCCGGCCTCGGCCCCGTAGACGCGCCGGTAGTCGGCGGCCAGGTCGACGTTTTCGGTGAAATCGTCCACCGCCGCCGGGTGCAGCGCGATCGAGCCCAGCCGCTCGGGCCCGTAGGGGTTCACGAAAACCGTGCCTTCGGGCATGTCTCCGCCCCAGATATAGGTCAGCGCGCGCACGTTTTCGTTGCGCAGCAGCCGGCCTGCGGAATAGCGGGTGACGCGGCTGGCCATCTGCGGATCGATGAACACGAAATACAGCACCAGGTTGCGGTCGTCGCCGCCCTTGCGGGTCAGATCGGTGGGCGCGACCGAGGTGTCCACCACCCAGCGCCAGGACGCCTTACGGCTTGACCACAGCGTATCGGGCAGGCGCGTGTAGATCAGTGAAACCGTTGCCTCCGACGTCACCTTCAGCCGATCGCCCAGCCGGTCGTAGCGGTTGGACCAGAACCGGAAGAAGCCCTGTTTCTTCCAGCTCTTGTCGAAGGGGATCGGGGTCACGTCCGGCGTGGCGGCCACCGTCACCGGCGCCGCCATCGCCACCAGCGCGGCAGCCACCCACAGCCAGGCGCGCATCCCCCGGCGCGGCGCAATGCGCGACCGTTGCCGGCGCGCCGGGGGGAAAGCGGCGCTAGCCAACCGTGAACTGCCCCATCATGCCGCCATCTTCGTGCTCAAGAATGTGGCAATGATACATGAACGGGATGTCGCGCGCCGCCGGGCGGTCGAACCGAACCAGGATCTCGGCGTCGCCATTGACCAGGACGGTGTCTTTCCAGCCCAGGTTCTGCGGGCGCACCGGGCCGCCGTTTTCGGCGACGACCTGAAAGGCGCAGCCGTGCACGTGGAACGGGTGCATCAGCATCTGGCCGGTCACCAGCCAGCGTTCCGTCGCCCCCAGTTTCACCGACTGGTTGATCACCCCCATGTCGAACGGTTCGCCGGAAATCGAGAACCGGTTGCCGCCGCCGAGCATCATCGACGGCCCCATGCGCATGTCCAGTGTCAGGTG
Organism: Alphaproteobacteria bacterium; assembly: GCA_024277955.1. Lineage (GTDB taxonomy): Bacteria > Pseudomonadota > Alphaproteobacteria > Rhodobacterales > Rhodobacteraceae > JAJRUE01. The sequence goes on from JAJRUE010000315.1 coordinate 11,635, forward strand.
GCGCGTCACGTCAACCGGCGTGGTGACCGAAGCCAGCTCTCCGCCCAGGGTGTCGGGCAGGCGGTCGATGAAGGCGGGGCGGCTTTCGTCGACGCTGAAGGGCAGAACCGGGAACGCGGTGGCCGGGTCCACCGGCTGATCGATCGGTGGGCGCCCGCTGCCCCCGTTCATGCCCCCCATCATGCCGCCGCCTTCCGAGTTGATCTCGGGCGCGGACACCAGGGTCGCGTTGCCGCCAGTCCCGAAATCCACCAGCAGTTCGACGCGCTCGGCCGGGGCAACCACCACGGTCTTGAGCGCCATCGGCCGGTCAAGCAGCCCGGAATCGGTGCCGATCAGGTGCAGATCGCGCCCGTCGTCCATCGCCAGGCTGTAGATGCGCGCGTTCGAACCGTTGAGGATGCGCAGCCGCACGATCCCGCGCGGCACCGTGGTGAAGGGCTGATACTGGCCGTTGACCAGCAGCACGTTGCCGGAAAACCCCATCATCGCGTCGCGCATGGCCGGGTCGTAAACCATACGCCCCCTGCTGTCGAAGCGCCGGTCCTGCAGCACCAGCGTCAGGTCGTCGACGCCGTATTCGGTGGGCAGGCCGCGGTCCTTGTCCAGCCCGTCGGTCAGCTGCATCACGCCGGCCAGCCCCTTGTAGACCTGCGGCGCTGTCTTGCCGTGGATGTGCGAGTGATACCACAGCGTCGCCGGGCGCTGATCCACCGGCAGAACCGGGGCCCAGGTTTCGCCCGGGGCGATCGGCTGGTGCGGGCCGCCGTCCACATCGCCCGGAATGATCAGCCCGTGCCAGTGGACGGAAACCTCTTCGGGCAGGGTGTTCTTGACGGTGGCGGCGGTTTCGCCCTTGTTGTTGACGCGCAGGGTCGGCCCCAGGAAGGGGCGGTTGAAGCCCCAGGTGTCGCTTTCGTCGCCACCACCAAAGCGGACCTTGCCGGCGATCGCGGTCAGGTCGATCCGGCCGGTTTCGGTCGCATCCAGCAGCGGCGGCATGACCAGCGGGAAACGGCCCGATTGGGCCCAAAGCCCGGTCGGAGCGGTCAGGGCGGCGGCGCCGGCGCCAAGTCCTGCCCCGAGACCGGCGATGAATCTGCGTCTGTCAATCATTGTGTCAATCCTTCTTCGCGCGTTCAGCATATGTAAAATCACTATCGCGCCAGGGCCTGATCGACCATCCCCGCGATCACGGAAATGGCGCGGCCAATCGTCCGGGCCGCGCCACGTTGTTTTCCGGGCCCCGCCACCTGGCGCGCGCCCGGTTTCAGCCTTGGGGGTTCAGCCTTCGACCAGCTGGGCGCTCAGATCCTTGAGGATCGGGCAATCGGGCCGGTGATCGCCGGCGCAGGCCTCGACCAGTTCGGAAAGGGTGTCGCGCATCGACTTGAGGTCGCGCAGCTTGGCCTCGATCCGTTCCAGGTGCTGTTCGGCGATGCGCTTCACATCAGCGCTGGCCCGGGTGTCGTCGGCATAGAGCGCCAGCAGCGCCCGGCAGTCCTCGATGGTGAAGCCCAGCGCCCTGGCCCGCCCGAGGAATGTCAGCATGTGCAGTTCCTTTTCGCGGAAGGCGCGGTAGCCGTTGGTATCGCGCAGCGGCTTCACCAGGCCGATGTCCTCGTAGTAGCGGATGGTTTTTGCCGGCAGGCCCGAACGGGCGGCGACGTCTCCGATGTTCATCTCGTGGTTCCTCTCAATCTTTTCTTTTTTCCGGCCATTCCCGGTGTGGCTGTTGGCGGGGGCGCCTATTCGGCCGGGGCGGTCTGGAACCCGGCCGCGGCGGCGGGCGCCGCCCGGCGGGTTTCGCGGATCGCCGGTTTCACCCAGCGCAGCCGCAGCGCGTTGGTCAGCACAAAGACGCTGGACATGGCCATCGCAAAGGCCGACAGCATCGGCGACAGCATGATCCCGAAGAAGGGGTACAGCACGCCCGCCGCCACCGGGATCAGCACCGTGTTGTAGCCAAAGGCCCAAAACAGGTTCTGCCGGATGTTGCGCATGGTCTTCTGGCTGATGTCGAAGGCGTTGACCACACCGATCAGGTCGCCCGACATCAACACCACATCGGCGGTTTCGATGGCCACGTCGGTGCCGGTGCCGATGGCAATGCCCACATCCGCCACCGCCAGCGCCGGCGCGTCGTTGATGCCGTCGCCGACAAAGGCGATCTTCTGGCCGCCCGAGCGCAGGGTTTCCAGCGCTTCGACCTTGCCTTCGGGCAGGACTTCGGCAACCACGTGGTCGATGCCCAGCCGCTTGGCGATGACCTGGGCGGTGGCCTTGTTGTCGCCGGTGATCATGGCGACCTTCAGCCCCAGGTCGTGCAGCGCGCGGATCGCCTGCGGGGTGGCTTCCTTGATCGGGTCGGCGACCGCGATCACCGCGGCGATGCGCCCGTCGATGGCGGCATAAAGCGGCGACTTGCCGTCCTGCCCCAGGCTTTCGCCCTGCGCCGCCAGCGCGCCCAGGTCGATCCCCTGCTGCTGCATGAAGCGGTCGGCGCCGATCAGCACGGTCTTGCCGTCGACCCTGGCGCGCACCCCGAAACCGGTGACCGAGTCAAAGTCCTCGACCGCAGGCAGGTTCAGCCCGGCCTGTTCGGCGGCGCGCACGATGGCCTGGGCGATCGGGTGTTCGGACGAGGTTTCGACCGCCGCCACGCTGGCCAGAACCGCGTCGCGCTCAAAGCCCTGGGCAACCACCAGATCGGTCAGCTCGGGGCGGCCCTGGGTCAGGGTGCCGGTCTTGTCGAGCGCCACGACTTCGACCTCTTGCAGGGTCTGCAGCGCGTCGCCCTTGCGAAACAGCACGCCCATTTCCGCGGCCCGTCCGGTGCCCACCATGATCGAGGTCGGCGTGGCCAGGCCCATGGCGCAGGGGCAGGCGATGATCAGCACCGAAACCCCGGCCACCAGCGCGAATGTCAGCGCCGGGTCGGGCCCGAAGATCAGCCAGACCAGCACTGTAAGCGCCGCCGCCCCCATCACCGCGGGCACGAACCAGGCGGTGATCTTGTCCACCAGCGCCTGGATCGGCAGCTTGGCGCCCTGGGCCTCTTCGACCATCTTGATGATCTGGGCCAGCATGGTGTCGGCGCCCACCTTGGTGGCGCGGAAGCGGATCGCGCCGGTGCCGTTCACCGTACCCGCGACCACCGTCGCGCCTTCGGTCTTTTCCACCGGCACCGGTTCGCCGGTGATCATGCTTTCGTCCACATAGGACGACCCCGCGATCACCTCGCCGTCCACCGCGATCTTTTCGCCGGGGCGCACATGCACGATGTCGCCAACGTGGATATCCTCGATCGGGGCTTCGACCACTTCGCCGTCACGTTCGACGCGGGCGGTCTTGGCCTGAAGCCCCACCAGCTTGCGGATGGCTTCGCCGGTACGGCCCTTGGCGCGCGCTTCCAGGTAGCGGCCCAGCAGGATCAGGGTCACGATCACGGCGGCGGCTTCGAAATAGATGTTCTGCGCCTGTTCGGGCAGCAGCCCCGGCGCAAAGGTGACGATCACCGAGTAGATCCAGGCCGCCGAGGTGCCCAGCGCCACGAGCGAGTTCATGTCCGGGCTGGCCTTGAGCAGCGCCGGAACGCCCTTGACGAAGAACCGCAGGCCCGGCCCGGCCAGCACGATGGTGGTCAGCACGAACTGGATCAGCCGGTTGGCCTGTTCGCCCAGCACATCGGCCTTGAAACTGGCGATGCCGCTGAACAGGTAGCTGCCCATTTCCAGCGTCAGCACCGGCGCGGTCAGCACCGCCGCGATGATGGTCAGCATCCACAGCTTTTTCGCTTCGGCTTCCTTGCGGGCGGCCTTGTCGCTGGCTTCGGCGGACTTGACCTTGGCCGGGTAGCCGGCCGCGGTGGACAGCGCCGCGATATCGGCGGGCGTGGTCGCCCCGGCCAGGTAGCGCACGGTCGCGGTTTCGGTCGCCAGGTTGACCGAGGCCTCAAGCACGCCCGTGCCGGCTTTCAGCGCCTTTTCGACGCGCCCGACGCAGGATGCGCAGGTCATCGATTCGATTTCCAGCGTGACTTCCTGGGTGGTGGCCGGGTAGCCGGCGTTTTCCAGCGCCGCGATCAGCTCGCCGGTGTCAACGTTTTCGCCGAACTTCACATTGGCGGTTTCCGCGGCCAGGTTGACCGCCGCCTCTTCCACGCCGGGCACCTTGGCCAGCGCCTTTTCCACCCTGCCGACGCAGGACGCACAGGTCATGCCTTCGACCTGAAACGAAATCTTGTTGGTGTCTTCCATGTTCCTTGACCCATAATCAGCTACTCGGTTGACAGGGTAGATAGGGGTTCCAGCTAGTGGAAGGTCAAGGGCTGGCACACCGATTTTTGAAAAATTTCCGTATTGACCTTCCAGCGCCGGAACACTTAGGCGATTCCCAAGCAATGCAAAGGAGACCCGACATGACCAAACTGAAAGTACCCGAAATGAGCTGCGGCCACTGCAAGGCCGCCGTCGAAAAGGCCGTGGCCAGCGTGGACGCGCAGGCCAAGGTGGATGTCGATCTGGAAAACCGCACGGTGCAGGTTGAAACCACCGCCGCCAATGACGCGCTGATCGCGGCCCTCAAGGAAGAAGGCTACGAGGCAACCGTCGCCGCCTGACCCTGGCTACCGGAAAGGGGCGTCAGAGCCGGACGGCGCGCGGCATGGCGCCGTAGCCAGCCTGTCCGGGTAGCTCGAAAAAAATGCGGGGTAGCGGTTCAAGATCCGCTGCCCCGCTTTCGTTTCGCGCGCCGCCGCCCAAGGGCAGCCGCATGTCTCGGACATGCGCCCGCCCGCCCCATGGCGGGCGCATCCGCGTCCACCCGGGCAGCCGCCTGCCCTCTGTTTGGGGCAGGGGCGAATCCGATCACGGGCGACATGGCGTAGTTTAGCGGTTGGCGTCGCGGGCTTCCTTGACCAGCGCCGTGATCTGTTCCAGGTCGACAAAGCCGGGCACCAGGTTTTCGCCGATCACAAAGGACGGCGTGCCGGTAAAGCCGAGCTGCTTGGTCAGGTTGGCCGTGGTGGCGATATGTTCGGCCACTTCCGGGGCGTCCATGTCGGCGCGCAGCTGATCCAGGTCCATCCCCAGCTCGCGCGCCACCTTCAGAACGCTGGTTTCGTCGGCGCGACCGCGCAGGTTCATCAGCGCTTCATGGAATTCGGCGTATTTCCCCTGCTTGCGCGACGCCAGCGCCGCGCGCGCGGCAAAGATCGACCCGGCGCTGAGAATCGGCCACTCGCGATAAACCACCCGGACGTTCTTGTCGTTTTCCAGCAGCGCCGCGATTTCCGGGGCGGCGCGTTTGCAATAGGGGCAGTTGTAGTCGAAGAACTCGACAATGGTCACATCGCCGTCGGGATTGCCGATCACCGGCGCGTTCGGATCGCGCTCCAGCAATTCGCGCTGCGACGAAAGCGTGTCGGCGATGGATTTTTCCTTGGCCGCCGCGTCGCGTTCGCGCAGGATCGCCACCGCCTGCATGATGATTTCAGGGTTCTCCAGGATGGCTTCCAGCGCCAGCCGTTTGACATCCGCTTCGCTCAGGTCGCCAGCCGCGCTTGCCGCCAGCGGGTTCAGCAGTGCCAGGGCCAGCAGCCCGATCTTGATAAGTCGTCCCAAATCATTCCCCTTGAAGTTGCTCGTCCCGCGTGCGCTCGGCCTGGTATTGCCGGGCGTCCTCGGGCCATGTCGATTTCAGATAGGCGAGGATATCCCAGATGTCACCATCTGTCAGGCTCTCGCCAAAGCCCGGCATGCCGCTCTTGAAATTGTCGACCCCCATTTCGCGCATCGATCCGGCGCCGCCCAGCTTGATATAGCCAAACAGCAGCGCATCGCCGTGGTGCCAGGTGTGGCCGGTCTTGTCATGGGGCGGCGCGGGCAGGATGCCGTCCGGCCCGGCGGTGCGCCAGTCGGGCTGGCCCTCGAGATTGGCACCGTGGCAGGCGGCGCAGTTGGCGGCATACAGCGCCTGGCCGCGCACCGGGTCGGCCGAGACCGCCGGATCGCCGGCCCGGGCAGAGGAAAGGCGCCAGCCAACCGCCAGCGCCGCCACCGAAACCACCGCCACCGCGGCCAGCAGGACCCGAGCGCGGCTCATGGCGCGCCCGCGTGGCGGGGCGGCTGGGCGGCGACCGGTTTCCGGGCAAGGGGCGGTTGCATGTCAGCCCGTCACTTTACGCCGTTGGCGCGCTGCAGTTCGCGAATATAGGCGACGATGGTTTTCACATCGGCCTGGGTGACGCCTTCGACCGGGGGCATGTTGCCGAACCGCCAGTGGTGCGAGATCACGCCGTTCTGGGCCGCCATCTGAAAGGCCAGGTCGCCGTGGTGCGCCGGGCGGTAGATCTGGTGGACCAGCGGCGGGGCCACCCCGTTCTGGCCGGCGGCGTTCTTGCCGTGGCAAACCGCGCATTTGGCATTGAAGGCCCGTTCGCCCAGCTGCGCCTGCGGGCTGAATTCAGCGGGCACGACGACCTCGGCCAGCGGCGCGCCCGACTCGACCGAAGACGTGTCTTCGGGGGTCATGCCGGCGGGGGCGGGCGCATCCTGGGTGGCGTTCCAGACGATGGCGGCCACCGCGGCGGCGGCAAAAAGGCCGCCATACAGCGCGAGTTTTCGATCCATGTGCAGCTTACTCCTGGGTCGGGCGCGCAAGGATCAACTGTCCGGGCGCCGGGCGGGTTCTGAAAGGCCGAGAGGCGGGGCGCGGGCGGGTCAGATCAGTTTTACCTGGGTGCCGACCTTGGCCAGTTCGAACAGTTCGGCGATCTGGCTGTTGAACAGCCCGATGCAGCCGTTCGACGACCGCCGTCCGATCTTGCGCGTGTCGTTGGTGCCGTGGATCCGGTAGTAGGTCCAGCTCAGATACAGGGCGTGGGTGCCCAGCGGATTGTCCGGCCCCGGCCCGACATAGTCCGGCCATTCGGGGTTGCGCTTTTTCATCGCCGGCGTCGGGCGCCAGGACGGGCCGACGACCTTGCGGATGACCCTGGTGTAGCCGCGCCGGGTCAGCTGGTCGGTGAGCGGAACGCTGGTCGGGTAGATCTTGTAGACCGATTCGTCTTCCGACCAGAACTGCAGCACCCGCGAATTGGTGTCCGACAGGATCACGCCGTTCTTCAGGTTCGAAAAGTGGTCGCGCCAGTCGTTGACGCGAAAGGACGAAATGTTGCGCCTCGCGAAGTCGCCGGTGGCCTGGTTTTCGGTGGCCTGCTGGCCGAGGACGGCCGGCGCCGGGAACATCCCCGCCGCCGCTGCGCCCAACAACAGACCGCGCCGGGATACCAGGCCGGACAAGTTCTTTTTCACAGCATCACCTCTATTGCCATTGCGCCACGTTCGCGCGTTGCAGCGTTTTTCGAACCTTCCAGCGCTGGAAAGTCAAGGCCCGTCGGCTCACTAATCGGTGAAAACGGCCCGGATCGGCCGCTTCGGGTCAAAACCCGCTCACTTGCCCAAAAGCCGCCGGAACAGGTCGAATTCCACCTTCAGCATGGCCAGTCGCTCTTGCGCGTCCATGTCGTCCCAATGTTCCAGCATCCAGCCGTCGACGGCTTCGCCCAGCCCCATGGCGCTGTCGATCATGAAACTGCGCGGCAGGTCGTCGCGCACCACCCCCAGTGCCTGACCCCGGTCCAGCACGGTGCCGACAAAGTTCCGGGCGGCGGCGTAAAGCCGGGTGGTCTTGTCCATCCCCTTGGGCCCGCCGCGCATCCGCAGCACCATGCGCCCCAGCTTGACGTACCAGGTGTTGCGGTTCGACACCTCGAGCACCAGCCGGGCCCGGCCTTCCAGCACATCCCAGAAATTGTCGGCGGTCATCGCCTCGAGGTCGAGCCCGCCGATCTCGCGCAGCAGGAAGGCGATCGAGCGTTCGGTGAGGCTCATGAACAGGTCGGCCTTGTCCTCGAAGTAGTAGTAGAGCGAACTTTTGCTCATGCCCGACCGTTCGAGGATCTTGTTCAGCGACGCCGCGTCATAGCCGCGTTCGGCGAACTCCTGAGCGGCGCTGTCAAACAGCCGTTCCTGCCGATCCTGTTCCAGATTTTCAAATCGACGCTTCGCCATGCGCTTGACTATAGAACCTCGTCTGCGTAGATACCAGAGGTATGGACCGATTAGTCCAAAGATTTTTCAAGGGCCTCCGGCGCTGGAACCTTCACCATGGAACCCTTGCGCCAATGACCTGAAATTGAAAGAAAAAATGGAGATTGGCGATGGCGACGACGACCAAGGCAGGCCTGGGGCGCAGGGCCGTTCTGGCGGGAATCAGCGCGCTGACGGCGCTGGCGGTTGTCCCGGCCGGCCCGGCGATGGCGGCGGTGAATGCCACCCAGCTGTTGCGCGCCGCTTTCGACAACTGGCGGTCGAAAACCTCGAAAACCACGGTGGTGATGACGATCCACCGCCCCACCTGGGAACGCAAGCTGACCATGAAGGGCTACAGCCGCGGCGAGGACGACGCATTGGTGCGCTTCATCGCCCCCCCCAAGGAGGCCGGCAACGCCACGCTGAAGCTGGGCAACAAGACCTGGGTCTACAACCCCAAGCTCAACCAGGTGGTGAAGCTTCCGGCGTCGCTGATCGGCCAGCCCTGGATGGGGTCGGATTTTTCCTACAGCGACCTTTCGCGCTCGGATGACGTGCTGAAATACTACAGCCACCGGGTGATCGCCGAAAGCGCGAAGGGGGGCCACAAGGTCTATGACATCGAGGCGCTGCCGAAACCGGGCGCGCCGGTGGTCTGGGGCAAGCAGGTGATCCGCATCCGCGACGACGGCATCCTGCTGGCCGTCACCTATTACGACCAGGACATGAAGCCGGTGCGCGCCATGACCACCGACCGGATCGGCCGGCTGGGCGGGCGCGACTACCCGGTGGTGATGACCATGCGCCGGATGGAAGCGCCGGGCGAATGGACCCGGCTGGAAACCAAGGAGGCGCAGTTCGACATCAAGCTGCCCAACTACCTGTTCACCAAGTCGAACCTTTCCAACCCGAGGGACCGGTAATGCTGCTGGCGCTGGCCTGGCGAAACCTGTGGCGGCAAAAGACCCGCACCTTTCTGAGCGTGGCCAGCATCGCCTTTACCGGCGCGCTGCTGCTGTTCATGTTCTCGATGCAGCTGGGCACCTACGAAACCATGAAAAACAACACCCTGCGGCTGTTCGACGGGTTCGCCCAGATCCAGCCGCCGGGCTACAGCGACGATCCGGATGTCGCCAATTTCCTGACCGCGCCCGACGCGATCGTCGCCAGGCTGCTGCAGGTGCCGGGGATCGAGGCCGCCGCGCCGCGCGCCACCTCTTTCGTGATCCTCGCCAACGAAGACATCAGCTATGGCGCGGCCATCGTCGGGGTCGATCCGGCGACCGAGCCAAAGATAACTACCGTCCAGTCGTCGATCGCCGAGGGCCGTTATCTGCGCGCCGACGACGATGACGCGATCATCGTGGGCGCGACGCTGGCGCGCAATCTCGGCATTGGGCTGGGCGACCGGGTGACCATGCTGGGATCGGGCGCCGACCGGTCGATCGCCGCCGACAGCCTGCGCATCGTCGGCCTGTTCAAGACCGGGATCAGCGATGTGGACCGGCAGTTCGCGCAGATGCCGATCAGCCGGTTCCGCGACACCTTCGCCATGCCCGACGGGGCCAACATGATCGCCATCGGCGGCGCTCGGCTGGCCGATGTCAACCGGGTTCTGCCGCAGCTTCGCGCCATCGCCGACGACCATGGCCTGGTGCTGCGCGACTGGGCGCAGCTGCAGCCGGCGCTGCGCCAGGCGATCACGCTGGACATGTCCACCGCCGGGGCGATCTACTTCAGCCTGCTGGTGGTGGTGGTCTTCATCACGCTCAACACGCTCTACATGTCGGTGTTCGAGCGCACCCGCGAATTCGGCATGCTGCTGGCCATCGGCATGAAGCCCGGCGCGCTGGGCCGGATGATGTGGATCGAGCTGATCCTGCTGGCGCTGATCGGCGCCGGCGCCGGGATCGTCCTGGGCAGCGCGGTCACCTACTTTTTCGAAAGCTACGGCATCCCGATTGCCGGGGCCGAAGACCTGATGGCGCAGTTCGGCCTGCCGTCGCGGATCTACCCGGCGCTGTCGTGGTTCACGGCGCTCGCCGGGCCGCTGGCGCTGGTGTTTTCGGTGACGCTTGGCGGGCTGGTGCCGTTTTCCCGCATTCTGCGGCTGCGGCCGGTCAGCGCGATGGGGGCGACATGATGGAAACCGTCAAGCTGATCGCGCCGCTGGCGTGGCGCAACATCTGGCGCAACCCGCGGCGCACCGTGATCACCCTGATCGTGGTCGCGACGGGGGTGTTCTCGATCCTGTTCTTCGCCTCCTTCATCCAGGCCTGGGCGGCTTCGTCGCGCGACCGGACCTTGCAGCTTCTGACCGGCAGCGCCCAGATCCACGCGCCGGGCTACATGGACGACCCGACCATTGCCCGCCTGATGGACGAACCCGACCCCGCCCTGACCGCCGCGCTGGCGGCAAGGGAAATCGGCGGCTGGGCCCCGCGCCTGGTGGTGCCCGCGGTGCTGCAAAGCGAATACCGGTCGATGCCCGCAACCCTGGTGGCGGTGGACCCGGCGCGCGAAAGCCGGATCTCGGTCATCCCCGGCATGGTGACCCAGGGGCGGTATCTTGACGGCGTGGACGATGCCTCGATCGTGCTGGGCGCGCGCCTGGTCAAACGGCTGAAGACCCGGCTGGGCAAGCGGGTGATCATCCTGGCCCAGGGCACCGATGGCATCTCGGCCGAACGCAGCTTTGTGGTGTCGGGGATCTATTCGGGCGCCAGCGACATCGAGAACCAGTATGCCTTTGTCGGGCTGGCCACCGCGCAGGAAATGCTGGGCGCCCAGGGAAAGCTGGCCGAGATCGCCGTGCTGGTGCCCGCCGACAAGCAGCTTGACGCCACCGTCGCGGCGCTGAAACAGGCGGCGCCGACGCTGGACATCCGGTCATGGCGCGACCTGTCGCCAATGGCCGCGACCGTCGATCAGGCAACCGGCGTTTTCGTCTATATCTTCCTTTGGGTGATGTTCGTGCTGATGGCGATTGGCATCGTCAACACCCAGCTCATGGCGGTTTACGAACGCATCCGTGAATTCGGCCTGCTGCAGGCGCTGGGGATGCGGCCGCGGATGATCCTGCTGATCGTGGCGCTGGAATCGACGGTGCTGGTCGGGCTGGGCACCGTGCTGGGCATGGTGCTGGCGGTTCTCGCGGTGCAGGGCCTGTCCGGCGGCATCGACATGTCGGTGTTTTCCGAAGCCGCCGCGGCCTTTGGCTTTGGCCAGGTCGTCTATCCGAAAATCCACGCGGCACTTTTCGTGCAACTGTCGATCATCGTCTGGATCCTGGGCATTCTCGTCGCCCTGTGGCCGGCGCGAAAGGCCGCGAAATCCAGCCCCGTCGAGGCAATGATCCATGTATCCTGAGGACCAGACCGCCATGCAAGACACAGCCGCAACGACCGCTCGGGCGAAATCGGTGATCGCCGCCTGCAAGGGCGTCACCAAGACCTACCAGCAGGGCTCGATCGAGGTGCAGGCGCTGCGCGGCGTCGACCTGGAAATCCACGCCCGCGATTTCGCGACGCTGGCCGGGCCGTCCGGGTCGGGCAAGACCACGCTCTTGAACATGATCGGCGGGCTGGACCGGCCCACCAGCGGCACGGTGATTGTCGACGGTCAGGATCTGGGCGAGCTCAGCCAGGCCGATCTTGCGGAAATGCGGCTGCGCAAGATCGGCTTTGTGTTCCAGTCCTACAACCTGATCCCGGTGCTGTCGGCGGCGGAGAACATCGAATTCATCCTGCGCCTTGCCGGCGTGCCCGCCGCCGAACGCCACGAACGCGCCTATGCCGCGCTGAAAGAGGTTGGCCTGGAAGGGCTGGAAAGCCGCCGCCCGTCGCATCTGTCGGGCGGTCAGCAGCAACGGGTCGCGGTGGCGCGCGCGCTGGTCAGCCGCCCGGCGATCGTGCTGGCCGACGAACCCACCGCGAACCTCGACACCCGCACCGCCGAAGGCCTGATCGATCTGATGGCCGAACTGAACGAAACCCGCGGCATCACCTTTCTGATGGGCACCCATGATGCGCGGGTGATCGCGCGCTCGCGCCGGCACCTGGAAATGACAGACGGGAGGATCACCGCAGATGAGCACCGCTAGCCGACTGACCCGCGCCGCGTTCCTGGCCCTTCTGGCGCTGCCGGCGGTGGCGTCCGGCGCCTCCCGGGCCGGCGACATTTCCGGCCGGCTGGAATTCACCGCCCGCACGGCGTCTTCGCCCGCCGACAGCCTTGCCGCGTTTTTTGCCAGCGCCGACTACACCGGCTTTCTGGGCAACGCGCGGCTGCGCTGGGACCACCGCTGGGGCGATTTTTCGGCCGAGGTTCACTACCGGATCTCGGTAGAGACCGGGGGCGGGCTGGCGCTGTCTTCGGCGATGTCAGGGCTGTTGCCTCCGCCGCCGCCGGGCAATCTGCTGGGCCTGGAATGGACCACGGTGAACACGGCCAACCAGCGGATCACCCACGGCATCGACCGGTTGTCGTTCAGCTACTCGTCGCCTTCGATGGTGCTGCGCATCGGGCGGCAGGCGCTGACCTGGGGCGCGGGCACGGTGTTTCACCCGATGGACCTTGTTGCGCCGTTTTCCCCGGCGGCGCGCGATACGGAATTCAAGCCCGGCGTCGACATGGTCTACCTGCAATGGCTGATGGACAACGGCGACGATCTTGAGCTGATCGGCGTGCCGCGCCGGGCGGTGGCGGGCGGGCCGGTCAGCGCGGACGCCAGCACCTTCGCGCTGCGCTACCGCACCACGCTGGGCGATCTGGGGGCCGAGATGGTGCTGGCGCGCGATCACGGCGACACCACCGCCGGGCTGGGGCTGTCGGGCGCGCTGGGCGGGGCGGCGTGGAACCTGGAAGTGGTGCCCACCCGGCTGGCCAACGGCACGGTGCGCACTTCGGGGCTGGCGAACATCAGCACCGCCACCCAGATCATGGGGCGCACCGGCCTGCTGTTCGCCGAGTATTTTCACAATGGGTTCGGGCTGGACACCAAGGGGTTGTCGCTGGCGGGGCTGACCCCGGATCTGGCCGACCGGCTGGGCCGCGGGCAGGTGTTCAACGTCGGCAAGGACTATCTGGCGTTCGGCCTGTCGCTCGAGGTGTCACCGCTGGTGAATGTCAGCGCCGGGTCGATGCTGAGCCTGACCGACCAGAGCCGCCTGAGCACGGCGCAACTGAACTGGTCGCTCAGCGACAATGCCAACCTGATCCTGGGGGCCCAAATGCCCGGCGGCGCGCGCGGAACCGAGTTTGGCGGGTTGCCGGCTTCCGGCAACGGGGCGCCCTATGCGACGCCCGAAAAATCGGTCTACCTGCTGTTCCGGCAGTATTTCTGAGGGCCGCCGAAATCTTTGAAAGATTTCGGACCGGTTTCTTCGAAAGAAACCGGAGCCCCGGGCCTGCCTTCAGCGCAACCCGTCCTCGCCCTTGGCGTCCCTGGCTTCCAGCCCGCCGACCCGCGGCAGGGGGCGTCCGCTGTCGGTGACCGCCACCGCCACCAGGATCTCGCCCGCGCGGGGGGCGTCGTTCAGCCGGATCTCCACCCCGTCGAAGTGCGAGCGCACATAGGCCGCGTCCTTGTGGCCCAGCGGCACGTCCAGCACCTGCCCGGGGCTGCCCATCTTCTTGGACGACGGCACCAGTGCTGCGCCCTTTTCCACCGCCTTGCGCAGCGGCGCGCCCAGTTTCGGGTGCAGGATCGCTGCGGCATGTTCCAGTTCGCCGTTTTCGCCCACCATCGCCGCCTTGCCATAGCTTTCGGCCTCGCCCGAGGTGATGCCCAGCGCCGCCACGCATTTTTCGCCCAAAAGCCCGCCCAGCTCGGCGCCGATGTCCATCAGCGGGGTCAGATCCTCGACGAATTCCCCGGCAAAGGGGTTTTCGATCACCGCCGCCGCCACCGCCTTGCGGGTGGGTGGGTCGATCACCTGCCCGGCCTCTCGGTGGGTTTCCTCGACGAAAATCGCGATTTTCCTGATCTTGGCGCTCATCTCAATCCATCCTCTCCCTTGATCTGCCAGGCTTCCAGCCCGCCCGAGCGCGAATGCACCCGCGCGCCGGTGGTCATCACCAGCGCCAGCAGCATTTCGCCCGCGCGCGGCGCATCCGTCAGCCCGACCTCCATCGAATCGAAGTGGCTGCGCACATAGGCCGCGTTGATATGGGTGATAGGCACGTCCAGCCGCGCCCCCACGCCGGCGACCTTTTTCGACGAGGGCACGATCGCCCTGGTGCCGCCGATCGCCTCGCGCATCGCGTAGCCGCCGGGCGCGTGCCACAGCGCGCCGTGTTCCAGTTCGCCCGCCTCGCCG
>JAJRUE010000316.1 GCA_024277955.1 Alphaproteobacteria bacterium
AGGGCGCGCCCTCGAAGATCGGGTGGATGTCGGCGCTAGTGTCCTTCATGGTCATGCTCCTTGTCCGGCACGGGGTCGTAACCGTCACGCCCCAGCGGATGGCAGCGCCCGATACGTTTGGCAGCCAGCCAGGAGCCTTTGATCGCGCCGTGCTTTTCCAGCGCCTCCAGCGCATAGGCGCTGCAAGTAGGTTGATAGCGGCAGTTGCGCCCGACCCACGGGGAGCCGATCACGCGGTAGGCCTTTACCGGCAGGCTGAAAAGATAGGCGAGCGGGGTCATTTTTTCGGCTTTCGGGGCGCGTGGATGCGTTGCAGCGCGGTTTCGAGGTCCTGCAGAAACAAATGGAACGGGCGGTTGGCGGTTTCAAGGCGCCGCCCGATCAGAACGTAATCCCAGCCCGCCTTGCCCTGTGTTGGCAGGACAGCCCGCGCGACCTCGCGCAGGCGGCGCTTGGCGCGGTTTCGGGCCACCGCGTTGCCGACCTTTTTGGAACAGGTATAGCCGACGCGGATCTGGTCGGGGTCGGCCTCGCCCTCGCGACGGCGGCGCGCCTGCAGCAGCAATCCCGGTGTTGCCTGACGCCGCGCACGGGCAGCGGCGAGGAAATCTGGGCGTTTGCGCAGGGTTTCCAGCGGACAAACGGAAGCCGCCGGGGGCGTTTCACCGGCGTTCCCTGTATCGGGTTCGCGGTCTGCCCTCGGCGGCGTCAAGTCTGTAACCTAAAGTCGTCTTATGCAGACAGAACTTTGCGGCCCTGCGCACGACGGCGGTTCAGGATCTTGCGGCCGTTCTTGGTGGCCATGCGCGCACGGAAACCGTGGCGGCGTTTGCGAACGAGGTTGCTCGGCTGGTATGTGCGTTTCATTTTCTTGTCTCCTGCACGGCAAAGGGCAGATTCGCCCGACCGGAAATTCTGAAATGGCTGTTTAGGGCGGCCCCGCGTGGAAGTCAATTCGCAATGCAGCAAAAAATGCCGGGTTCCGGTGAAACATTTCCCCGCTGCCCTGCCGCGATACTGAAACATTCCCTAACGAACCATCAAGCACGCGTGAAGCCCCTTTCGCCGGGGCCGATAAGGCGGCACATAGGACGGGAACACGAAACAACGGACACCCGATATGAAAAATGAATCCTCTGGCGGCCTGTCGCTGAAGAAACTCCTGCCGCTGGCGGTGATCGCTCTGGTTGCCATTGCCGGCTCGATCTACCTGCGCGACTACCTGACTTTCGATGCCCTGCGCGAGAACCGCGCGGCCCTGCTGGCGTGGCGCGATGCGAATTTCGCGCTGGCGGCGCTGGGTTTCGTGGCGGTCTATGTCGTTATCGTCGCCTTCTCCCTGCCCGGGGCGGCGGTGGCCTCGCTGACCGGCGGCTTCCTGTTCGGGCTGTTTCCCGGCGCGCTGTTCAACATCGGCGCGGCCACCATCGGCGCGACGCTGATCTTCATGGCGGCGCGTATGGGGCTGGGCGAGTATCTGTCACGCAAGATGGAAGGCTCCGAGGGCGTCGCCGGAAAAATCAAGCACGGGCTGGATGAAAACGAGGTCAGCTTCCTGCTGCTGATGCGTCTGGTCCCTGCCTTTCCGTTCTTCGTCGCCAATCTGGTGCCGGCGCTGGTCGGCACCCGCCTGACGCGGTTTGTCTGGACGACCTTCGTCGGGATTATCCCCGGCGGCATTGTTTACACATGGGTCGGCTCCGGTCTGGGCGAGGTGTTCGCCCGCGGCGAATCCCCGAACCTTGGCATTATATTCGAACCGCAGATCCTGCTGCCGATCCTCGCGCTTTGCGCCCTGTCGGCGCTGCCGGTGATCCTGAAACTTTTCCGCAAAAAGGAAACAGCATGAACCGTATCAAAACAGACCTTTGCGTGATCGGCGGCGGCTCCGGCGGGTTGTCGGTGGCGGCAGGGGCGGTGCAGATGGGCGCCTCCGTCGTGCTGGTCGAGGGCGGCAAAATGGGCGGCGACTGTCTGAACTACGGCTGCGTGCCCTCCAAGGCGCTGATCGCGGCGGGCAAACATGCGCACGCCATGACCGCGGGCGCACCGTTCGGGGTGGCGCCGATGGAACCGGTGGTGGACTATGGCGCCGCGATGGCCCATGTGGCGGATGTGATCGAAGGCATCAAGCCGCTCGATTCCGTCGAGCGGTTCGAGGGGCTGGGCGTCAAGGTCATCACCGAATACGGGCGGTTTATCTCGAAAACCGAACTTCAGGCGGGGGATACGGTTGTCACCGCGCGCCGTTTCGTGATCGCCACCGGATCCTCGCCCTTCGTGCCGCCGATCCCGGGGCTGGAGACAGTGCCTTATCTGACCAACGAGAATATTTTTGACCTGCGCGAGCGTCCCGACCACCTGCTGGTCATCGGCGGCGGCCCTATCGGCATGGAGATGGCACAGGCACATGCGCGGCTGGGGTCGCGCGTTACCGTGATCGAAGGCATGAAGGCCCTTGGCCGTGACGATCCCGAAATGGCGGCGATTGCGCTGGCCAGTGTGCGCGCCGACGGGGTGGAGATTGTCGAGGGCGCAATGGTCTCCGAAATCAGTGCCGAGGGCGGCGTGACCGTCAAAACCGGTGATGGCGTCAGCTATACCGGCTCGCACCTGTTGGTGGCGGTGGGGCGCAAGGCGAATGTGGACAGCCTTGATTTGGCGAAGGCGGGGATCGAGACCAACCGCGCGGGGATCGTGGTCGATGCGGGTATGAAAACCGCCAACCGGCGTGTCTATGCCATTGGCGACGTGGCGGGGGGGCTGCAGTTTACCCATGTGGCGAACTACCACGCGGGGGTGATCATCCGCTCGGCCCTGTTCGGCCTGCCGTCAAAGGCCAAGCACGATCATATCCCTTGGGTCACCTACACCGACCCCGAAATCGCGCAGGTCGGCCTGACCGAGGCGCAGGCGCGCGAGAAACACGGCGACCGGCTGGAGGTTCTGCGGTTCGAGTATGCCGAAAACGACCGCGCCCGTGCCGAGCGCCTGACCAACGGTCTGATCAAGGTGATGGTGGTCAGGGGCAAACCGGTCGGGGCCTCGGTTGCCGGTGCGCAGGCCGGCGAGTTGATCCAGACATGGGCGCTGGTCATCGCC
>JAJRUE010000039.1 GCA_024277955.1 Alphaproteobacteria bacterium
TGGTCGAGAAAGGCGCGCAGCACCTCTTTCAGGCTGCACACCTTGGGCGTCAGCCCGTCGATCAGCACGTTCATGTTCAGGCTGAAGCGCACTTCCAGGTCCGAGTTGCGAAACAGCATCCCCATCAGCATGTCCGGGTCCACGTTTTTCGACCGCGGCTCAAGGATCAGCCGGATGTCGTCGGCGCTTTCGTCGCGCACATCGGCGAAGATCGGCACCTTCTTCGTCTGGATCAGTTCGGCCAGCTTTTCGATCAGGCGGGATTTCTGCACCTGATAGGGGATTTCGGTGACCACGATCTGCCACTGGCCGCGGCCCAGTTGCTCGACCTCCCATTTCGCGCGCAGCCGGAAGGATCCGCGCCCGGTGCGATAGGCGCGCGCGATGTTTTCGCGCGGCTCGACGATCACCCCGCCGGTGGGGAAATCGGGGCCGGGGATGTAGTTGAGCAGCGTGTCGTCGCGCACGTCCGGCGTCTTGATCATGTGCAGGCAGGCATCGACCAGCTCAACCAGGTTGTGCGGCGGGATGTTGGTGGCCATACCCACCGCGATGCCGCTGGAGCCGTTGGCCAGCAGGTTGGGAAAGGACGCCGGCAGCACCACCGGTTCGCGCAGGGTGCCGTCGTAGTTTTCGCGGAAATCGACGGCGTCTTCGTTCAGCCCTTCCAGCAGCGCCTCGGCCGCCACGGTCAGGCGCGCTTCGGTGTAGCGGCTGGCGGCGGGGTTGTCGCCGTCGATATTGCCGAAATTGCCCTGCCCGTCCACCAGCGGGTAGCGCACGTTGAAATCCTGCGCCAGCCGCGCCATGGCGTCATAGATCGCGGCGTCGCCGTGCGGGTGATAGTTGCCCATCACGTCGCCGCTGATCTTGGAGCTTTTGCGAAAGCGCCCGGTGGGGTCCAGCCGCAACTCCCGCATGGCGTAGAGGATGCGCCGGTGCACCGGTTTCAGCCCGTCGCGCGCATCCGGCAGCGCCCGGTTCATGATCGTGGACAGCGCATAGGTCAGGTAGCGCTCGCCCAGGGCGCGGCGCAGCGGTTCGGTGGTTTCGGAATGCTCGGCGGGGTTGGTGATGTCGCTCATGGGGCCCGTGATAGCCGGGCCGGTGCAGGGCGTAAAGAATCGCCGGCGGATTTCTTTGTTTGAGCTTCCGGTTGCGCAGCCTTAGTTTCGGGCGAAACGGCCCCGGGGGCACTTCCGCACGGCGGGCAGCGCCTGGCTTGCGCGGGCACAAAGGCGCCTGCCGGGGGGCAAAACAGATAGACCGGCAGGAAACATGACCGAAAGATCCATCCTCATCACCGGCTGTTCGTCGGGCATCGGATACGACGCCGCCCTGGGGCTGCGGGCGCGCGGCTGGCGGGTGTTCGCCGCCTGCCGCAAACAGGCCGATTGCGACCGGCTGCGCGCCGAAGGCTTTGACAGCCCGCGCCTGGACTATACCGATGCCGACAGTATCGAAACCGCGCTGGCGCAGGTGCTGGAAACCACCGGCGGGCGGCTGGACGCGCTGTTCAACAACGGCGCCTACGCACTACCCGGCGCGCTGGAAGACCTGCCCACCGACGGGCTGCGCGCGATCTTCGAAACCAACCTCTTTGGCTGGCACGAGCTGACCCGGCGGGTGATCCCGACCATGCGCGCCCAGGGCCACGGGCGGATCGTGAACTGTTCTTCGGTGCTGGGGCTGGTCACGCTGAAATGGCGCGGCGCCTATGTGGCCACGAAATTCGCGCTGGAAGGGCTGAGCGACACGCTGCGCCTGGAAATGCGCGACACCCCGATCCGGGTTTCGCTGATCGAGCCGGGGCCGGTCACCTCGCGCATCCGCCAGAATGCGATCCCCCATTTCGAACGCTGGATCGACTGGCAAAACAGCCCCCGGGCCGATCAATACCGCGCCACCCTGGTCAAGCGGCTGTATCGCGATGCCGGCCCCGACCGGTTCGAACTGCCTCCCTCGGCGGTCACCCGGAAACTGGTGCACGCGCTGGAACATCCGCGCCCGCGCCCGCGCTACTACGTCACCACCCCTACCTACCTGATGGGCACGCTGCGCCGCATTCTGCCAAACCGGACGCTGGACTGGATCATCGCGAAAGGCTGACCAGCCACGCCGTCGCGCAAGGCGCTTGCAAGCGCCTTGCCAAGGTTTTTGCAAAAACCTTGGCCCCAGCGGCAAATCGCCCGCCCCCCTTTCGCTGGCTCGGGCACAGGCGTATACCGGCCCCGCGCACCACCTGCGCACCCCCCGATCGACCTGCCGGAGTCCGCCATGCTCAACGATCCTCTTTTCATCATCGTCGCCATATCGATGCTCGTCGTGGTGGTCATCCTGATGATCGGCATCGGCGGTTTCGCCAAGGGGGGAGAGTTCAACCGAAAGCACTCGAACCGAATGATGCGCTACCGGATCGCGGCCCAGTTCGTGGCGGTGGTGCTGATCCTGGGCTATGTGCTGATCCGCCGAGGGGGCTGAACCCATGGTAACCCTGAACAAGATCTACACCCGCACCGGCGATAGCGGCCACACCGCCCTGGGCAACGGCGTCCGGGTGTCGAAATATTCGCTGCGCGTCGCCACCTATGGCACCGTCGATGAAGCCAACGCCACCGTCGGACTGGCCCGGCTGCACGCCACCGGCAGCACCGACGTGGCCCTGGCGCGCATCCAGAACGACCTCTTTGACCTGGGCGCCGACCTGTGCCGCCCGGACCTTGCCCAGGACGACACCGCCGACTACCCGCCGCTGCGCATCGCCGCCGCCCAGACCGACCGGCTGGAAAGCGAGATCGACGCGATGAACGAAAAGCTGGACCCGCTGCGGTCCTTCGTGCTGCCCGGCGGCACCGCGCTGGCGGCGCAGCTGCACCTGTGCCGCACCGTATCGCGCCGGGCCGAACGGCTGGTGGTGGAACTGGCGGCGCACGAGCCGGGCGATGTGAACCCGGCGGCAATGAAATACCTCAACCGCCTGTCCGACTGGTTCTTCGTCGCCGCCCGCGCCGCCAACAACTGCGGGCGCGCCGACGTGCTGTGGGTTCCCGGGGCCAATCGCTGAGCATTTTCCCCTTTTATTCCGGCCCGTCCTGGTGTCCGATGGCGGCGGCCCGACAAGAGGCGCCACCAAAAAAAGGGCCGTGACATGAGCAACCCCGTCAGAATGGCCGCCATCGCGGTCGTGGTCGTGGCCGCCGGCTATGGCGCCTATGCCTTTCTGGGCAACAAGGGCGGCAGCGACGCCGACGCGCTGGTGATCCAGCTTGGCAACAATTCCTACGATACGCTGACCGGGCTCGAAATCTCGTCCGCCTCGGCCAACAGCTATACTCCGGTCAACCTGACGGACGGCAAGCTGACCGCCGGCCAGTTCTACGAGCTGACCATCGCCGGCGGCGCCAGCCAGTGCAAATACGACCTGCGCTTCACCAAGGAAGGCGGCGAAGTGCAGAATCGCAACGGCGTCGATCTGTGCGCCCAGACCTATTACCACTTCGCGGACCAGTAGCGCCCGGCGGCGGCGAAACGGCGGCCGGCACCCTGCCGCCCCCCCCCGCTGATCCCCGTCGCCGCAGGCGCGAAATGCGCAAAATCCGGCTGCAATCGGCATAACGTGGCGTGACGACGCCGCGACCGGTCGATTTTGGCTTGTTTTTTCGGCCTCCGACCCGCTAACAAACCCAAGACCGTGAACGGTGCTGCACCGCAGCGCCGCCTATTTCAAGGAGATGACGCAAATGAAGGTGCTGGTGCCTGTAAAGCGCGTGATCGACTACAACGTGAAAGTCCGCGTGCGCGCCGACGGAAGCGGGGTCGATCTGGCCAATGTGAAAATGTCGATGAACCCCTTTGACGAGATTGCCGTCGAAGAGGCCATCCGCCTGAAGGAAGCCGGCAAGGCCGACGAAATCGTCGCCGTATCGATCGGCGTCAAGCAGGCCCAGGAAACCCTGCGCACCGCGCTGGCGATGGGCGCCGACCGGGCGATCCTGGTGGTGGCCGCCGACGACATGCACCAGGATATCGAGCCGCTCGCGGTGGCCAAGATCCTGGCCAAGGTCGTCGAAGAAGAACAGCCCGGCCTGGTGCTGGCCGGCAAGCAGGCGATCGACAACGACATGAACGCCACCGGCCAGATGCTGGCAGCGCTCCTTGGCTGGTCGCAGGCGACCTTTGCTTCCAGCCTCGATATCGACGGCGATCATGCGCTGGTCACCCGCGAAGTCGACGGCGGCCTGCAGACCGTGCGCGTGAAGATGCCCGCCATCGTCACCGTCGATCTGCGCCTGAACGAGCCGCGCTACGCCAGCCTGCCCAACATCATGAAGGCCAAGCGCAAGCCGCTGGAAGAAAAGACCGCCGCCGATTACGGCGTCGATGTCACGCCGCGGCTGGAAATCCTGTCCACCAAGGAACCCGAAGGCCGCAAGGCCGGCGAAATCGTCGGGTCGGTGGACGAACTGGTAGCGAAACTCAAAGAAGCGGGGGTCGTGTGATGGCTGTTCTTCTGTTGGCAGAACTCAACGGTGGCGAACTGGCCACCGACGCCACCGCCAAGGCGGTCACGGCGGCGAAATCGCTGGGCGACA
>JAJRUE010000317.1 GCA_024277955.1 Alphaproteobacteria bacterium
ATGGCAAAGGCGGTCTGCGCCTCTTCGCGGCTCAGCGGACGGTCGGCGGCGGCGCCGATCAGCGGTTTCAGGGCGTCGCTCATGCCGGCTCCTTTGCCAGTTCCAGGAAGTTTTTCAACAGCTTGTGCCCATGTTCCGAGGCGATGCTTTCGGGGTGGAACTGCACCCCGTGGATCGGCAGATCGCGGTGCTGCAGCCCCATGATGGTGCCGTCTTCCAGCTCGGCGGTGATCTCGAGCGCCTCGGGCAGGCTGTCGTGGTCCACCACCAGCGAATGGTAGCGCGTGGCCTGAAACGGCGACGGCACCCCGGCGAACAGCCCGTCGCCGCGGTGGTGGATCGCGCCCATCTTGCCATGCACGATTTCGTGGCAGCGAACGATGCGCCCGCCAAAGGCCTGGCCGATCGCCTGGTGCCCCAGGCAGACCCCCAGAAGCGGGATGCGCGCCTGCGCCGCCGCCCGGGTCAGGTCCAGGCAGATGCCCGCCTGATCGGGGTCGCACGGCCCCGGCGACAGCAGGATCGCCGCAGGCCCCATCTCAAGCGCCTGGGCCACGCTCAGCGCGTCGTTGCGGCGCACCTCGACATCGGCGCCAAGTTCGCCGAGATAATGCACGAGGTTGTAGGTGAAACTGTCGTAGTTGTCGATCAGCAGCAACATGTCGCGCGTCTTTCGCAAAAGGGGTGCCCCTCGGGGGCTGTCGCGATATACTTGCGTCGAGGCAGGGCCGGCGGTCAAGAGCACCGGGGCCGAAACAGGTGCCAAAAAAGGCGAAACAAAGCCAGTATCGGATCGGAGGCAGTGATGGGCCGCGGGTTTATATCGGGTATCATCTGGGGATCGGTGGTTGCGCTGGTGGGGCTGTGGCTGTTGTCGCAGATCATCGGGATCGTGGCGCTGCTGGCGCCGCCCAGCGCGCAGGACGTGGCCTCGGTGCCGGTCGAGGTGGGCGCCGGCGACGCCGGGGACTCTGAAAGCAGCCCGGTTGCGCCGGTGGAACGGATCGCGCCGCGCATCGACGAAAGCGCTCGCGGCGGCGCGCTGGCCCCGGCGGGCGACGACCCGGCGCCCCGGGCCGATACCGGGCCGGCCAGCCGCCCGGCCACCGCGAATGTTCCGGCGCGCGCCAGTGCGCCCGCCGTTGGCGACGGTGAAACCGGCGGCGCGGTGGCGGCGCTGGGCGGGGCAGGGCCGGCACCGGGGGCGACGGTGTCTGAACCGGCGCCCCCCTCGGCCCCGCCGGCGGGCGACGCGCTGCCCAAGGTGAACACCGCCCCGCCGCCCGCGCCGCTGCCAGGCGCCGCCGAAGCCCTGGGCCGGCCGGGCGACAGCGGCTCAGCAACCGGCGCCGACGGGCAGGCCGCCCCGCCCGCCTCCGATCAGCCGGCGCCGGCTGCGCCCGAACCCGCGGCCCCCGCGCCAGTGGCCCCGGTCGACCAGGTTCCGCCGGTCACCGATTTCTCGGCCCCGCAGATCGTCGCAACCCCGGCGCCCGCGCCCGAACCGGTCCCAGCACCCGAACCCGGGACCGCGGCCACGGTCGAACCGCGCCCGGCGGATCCTTCGGCGACCGCCCCGGCGGGCAGCGTGCCGCCGCCCGCGCCGCTGGAACAGCCCGACCCGAACGCGGCCGCGGCCGATGCCGCCACCGACCGGCAGCAGGCCCGCAACACCCCGCGCCGCATCCCGATCCTGCGCAAGAGCGGCACCGCGGTGGCCGGAACCTCGGCGCATTTCCAGTCCGTGGGCAGGGGCCCCGCCTTTGGTATCGGCGCCGCGTCCGAAGCCGACACCGCCCCTGACGAGGCCGCCACCGGCGGTGCGGCGGCGGGCGACGCCGATCCGGCGGCGGACCTGGCCGACCTGCCGGCGATCCGCCGTTACGCCGTGCCCTTCGAAAACCCGGAAAACCGGCCGATGATGGCGATCGTGCTGCTGCCGGAGCCCCAAGGCGATGGCGCGCCGGCGCAAACCCTGCCGTTTCCGGTCAGCTACGCGGTGGACGGCAGCGCGCCGGATGCGCGCGCGCGCATGGCCGCCTACCGCGCCGCCGGGCACGAAGTCGTGGCGCTCGCGCCCTTGCCCGAGGGCAGCGAGCCGCGCGATGTCGAGGTCGCCTTTGAAAGCTATTTCGCCGCCGTGCCAGAGGCGGTGGCCTTTCTCGACACGCCGCGGGCGCAGTTCCAGTCCAGCCGCCGGGTGGCCGCCCAGGTGGCCAAGGCGCTGGCCGCGGGGGGGCAGGGGATGATCACCTATTCGCGCGGGCTGAACACCGGGCTGCAGGTCGCCGAGCGCGAGCGCGTTCCGGTGGCACTGGTGTTCCGGGTCATCGACGACGCGGGGCGCAAGAGTGCGGCAATCAAGCGGTTTCTCGACCAGGCGGCGTTTCGCGCGGGGCAGATGTCCGGGGTGGTGCTGATCGCCCACGACCGGCCCGAAACCCGGCGCGCGCTGCTTGAATGGAGCCTGGGTAACCGCGCCGGCACCGTGGCTCTGGCGCCGGTGTCGGCGGCGCTGCTGGTGCAGCAGCCCTAGGGAAAATACCCGGTCGCCCCCGGTCGCCAGCTAAAAAATATCGGAATAACAGTGGTTTAGAGTTCGTCCACAAGGGCGGTTCCATTTTCGAACGGACCGCGCCTTTCACACCGAGCCCCTTTTCGGTGCGAAAGGCTTGGCGGATGTCTGCCCTGGCCACCTCGCAGGCCCTGAAAACAGAACACGTCGCGTCGGATCGCACCTGTCCCCGTCCGGGGCGCGCAGCGGCCCGGGCATGCGCCCGCCCGCCCCTTGGCGGGCGTATTCGCGCCCACCGGGGCGGCCACATGCCCTGCGTCGGGCGCGCGATTGTCAGGCATCATGCGTTGGCAAGATAAGCGGTGGCCGCGCTGATTGCCGACCATGCCACGCGCAAGGCGCTTGCAAGCGCCTTGCCCAAGGTTTTTGCAAAAACCTTGGGCCGCCGCGCGGCCCCTGGCGCATCGGTCGGGCCTTGGGGCAAAAGCGGCGGGCTCAGTTTCCCTTGCGCGCGAACATCCCGGCGTCGGCGGCGGCGCGCCGGATCGCGTTCGACTTGTGCACGGTTTCCTGGAACTCGGCTTCCGGGTCGCTGTCATAGACCACCCCGCCGCCGGCCTGGATATACAGGCTCTCGTCCTTGAGCACCGCGGTGCGCAGCGCGATGCACATGTCCATGTCGCCGTTCGAGGCGAAATACCCTACCGCGCCGCCATAGACGCCGCGCTTTTCCGGCTCCAGCTCGTCGATGATTTCCATCGCTCGCACCTTGGGCGCGCCCGAAACCGTGCCCGCGGGCATCCCCGCCAGAAGCGCCGACAGCGCGTCGTGATCCTCGGACAATTCGCCCACCACGTTGGACACGATATGCATCACGTGGCTGTAGCGCTCGATGATGAATTTCTCGGTCGGGCGCACGGTGCCGATCCTGGCCACCCGGCCCACGTCGTTGCGCCCCAGGTCCAGCAGCATCAGGTGTTCGGCCAATTCCTTCTGGTCGGCGAGCAGGCTGGCTTCGTTCGCCTTGTCTTCTTCCGGGGTGGCGCCGCGCGGGCGGGTGCCGGCGATCGGGCGCACGGTGACCTGACCGTCAAACACCCGCACCAGGATTTCCGGGCTGGCGCCGATCACCTGAAAGCCGCCCATGTTGAAGAAGAACATGAAGGGCGACGGGTTGGTGCGCCGCAACGAGCGGTAAAGCGAAAACGGCGGCAGCGTGAACGGCAGGCGCCAGCGCTGGCTGGGCACCACCTGAAAGATGTCGCCGGCGCGGATATAGTCCCTGGCCTTCTCGACCGCCGCCATGTAGGCGTCCTTGGTGAAGTTCGAGACCGGTTCGGCCGCGGGC
>JAJRUE010000318.1 GCA_024277955.1 Alphaproteobacteria bacterium
AAATATCCCCGCCGGAGGCACCGCGACCGCGAAGCGGGCGCAATCCCTCATGTCTCCACCGGCAGCGGCCGGCGCAACCACACCCCTCGCGTGTCAATCTCGCAGTCGTAACACAACACCTCGACCCCGGCGGCGCGCGCCTCGGCGAACCCCGCCGCATAGGCCGGGTCGATGTCGCCGGCCAGCGCGAACCGGTCGCAGTCGGTGCGCTGCACCAGAAACAGCATCACCGCCCGGTGCCCGGCGCGCACCATCTGCGCCAGATCCTGCAAGTGGCGCAGCCCGCGCGCGGTGCGCGCATCGGGAAACTCGGCAAGCGCCGGCGCCCGGCTCAGATGGGCGTTCTTCACTTCGACATAGGCATCGGGCAAGCCATTGCCACGCAAAAGAAAATCGACACGCGACTTTTCGGCATACTTCACCTCGGGACGAACCTCGTCATAGGCCGCCAGCTCTGGCACCGCGCCCGCTTCAAGCGCCTCTTTCACCACCCGGTTGGGCACCATCGTGTCGATCCCGGCCCAGTGTCCGCCGCCAAGCTCGCTCAGCCGCCAGCCATAGCGCAGTTTGCGTTTCGGGTCGTCGTTGGGTTCCAGCCAGACCCGCATCCCGGCCATGTTCAGCCCGGTCATCGCACCGGGGTTGGCGCAATGCGCGGTGACTTCGCGCCCGTCATCAAGCCGCACATCGGCCAGAAAGCGCTTGTAGCGCCGGATCAGCGTCGCCGGCACAAGAGGGGTGGAAAACCGCATGGGCGTGCACTTATACCGACTAAAGAAACACCACAAGGACAGGGCCGATGCCAAACCCCAGCGCCGCGATGCTCGTGATCGGGGATGAAATCCTCTCAGGGCGCACCCAGGATACCAACACCCACCACCTGGCGGGCGAACTGACCGCGCGCGGCATCGACCTGAAAGAGGTGCGCGTCGTGCCTGACGACCACGCCACCATCGTCGCCGCCCTGAACGACCTGCGCCCCCGGTTCGACCAGGTCTTTACCTCGGGCGGGATCGGCCCGACCCATGACGACATCACCGCCGATGCGGTGGCCGCGGCCTTTGGCGTCGGCATCGCCGAGCGCGAAGACGCCCGCGAAGCGATGCGCGCGTTCTACGAAACAATCGGCGGCACGCTGACCCCGGCGCGGCTGCGCATGGCGCGCATTCCCGACGGCGCGACCCTGATCGACAATCCGGTGTCCGGCGCGCCGGGATTCAGCATCGGCAATGTGCATGTGATGGCCGGCGTGCCCTCGGTGTTCAAGGCGATGGCCGCGGGGCTGCTGCCCCGGCTCGAGCGCGGGGCGCCGCTTGTCAGCCGCAGCCTGCGCGTCGAACGCGGCGAAAGCGAAATCGCCGAACAGCTGGCGGCGCTGGCCGGCGAGTTTCCCGATCTGTCGATCGGCTCCTACCCGTTCCGCCACGAAGGCATCCTGGGCACCAATATCGTGGTGCGCGGCCCCGACGCCGACCGGGTGGAAACCGCGATGGCACGGCTGCGCGCGCTGTTTGGCGACCCCGCCGCATGACCCTGCCCACCGCACAAGACCTTTACGCGGTGACCGAGGCCACCTGGCCGCCCGCGGATCGCCGGCGCCTGGACGGCTGGATCATCCGCAACGGCGACGGCGGCGGCCAGCGCGTCTCTGCCGCGACCCGCCTGACGCCGGACCAGCCCGGCCTGCCCGACATCGCACAGGCCGAAGCCGCCATGCGCGCGCTTGGCCAGACCCCGCTGTTCATGCTGCGCGATGGTGAAACGGCGCTGGATGCAGCGCTTGCGGCGCGGGGATATGCGCTCAAGGATCCGGTCAACCAATACGCCTGCCCGATCGCGACTCTGACCACCCGGCCAGTCCCCCCGATGAGCGCCTTTGCGCTGTGGCCGCCCCTGGCGATCCAGCGCGAAATCTGGGCCCAGGGCGGCATCGGCAAGGCCCGGCTGCGGGTGATGGAACGGGTGCGCGGGCCGCGAACCACGCTGCTGGCACGCGCCCGGGACCGCGCCGCCGGGACCGCCTTTGTCGCGATTGAGCGGAAAACCGCCATGATTCACGCCATAGAAGTGGTCCCCGCCTTGCGTCGGAACGGGGTTGGTCTCAATATCCTGCGCACCGCCGCACATTGGGCACAAGATCACGGCGCGACGCATTTTTCCCTTGTGGTAACGGATGCAAACGCCGCGGCAAATGCGCTATACTTGGCGGCGGGAATGACGGCGGTGGGGAAATACCATTACCGTGTGAGGCAAGAACAACCAACGATTTGAGGCAGAACGTGACGACCAAGACCGATCAGGTTACGGCGCTGGACCTTCCGGCGGTCGAGCCTCTGCCCGAGGCAACGCAAGCCTATTTCGACCTGTGCCAGGACAAGCTGGGCCTGGTGCCCAATGTGCTGAAAGCCTATGCGTTCGACATCGAAAAGCTCAATGCTTTCACCGCGATGTATAACGACATCATGCTGGCGCGCAGCGGCCTGAGCAAGCTGGAACGCGAGATGATCGCGGTTGCGGTTTCGTCGATCAACCGCTGCTGGTATTGTCAGGTGGCGCATGGCGCGGCGGTGCGCGCGCTGTCGGGCAAACCGGAACTGGGCGAAGCGATGGTGATGAACTGGCGCGCCGCCGATCTGGAGCCGCGGCAA
>JAJRUE010000319.1 GCA_024277955.1 Alphaproteobacteria bacterium
ATCCAGTCGGTGCAGGTGGGCATGGGCGAACCGGTGCTGATCCTGGCCTTCGTGGTGATCGTGATCGGCGGGCTCGGCTCGATCAAGGGGGCGCTGATCGGGGCGCTGCTGGTCGGGCTGACCGACACGCTGGGGCGGTCCCTGATGCCGCTGTTCTTCGGGCTCTTCATGGAGCCGTCGGCGGCCACCTCGGTCGGCGCGTCGCTGGCGTCGATGTCGATCTACATCCTGATGGCGGGGGTCTTGCTGTTCCGGCCCCGCGGCCTGTTCGGAGGGGCGTGACGTGCAACGGGAAACCTGGATGACCCTCGCGCTGCTTGCCATCCTGCTGGCCTTTCCGCTATGGGCCTGGAGCGCGGACGAACCGTTTTTGATCACGCTCACGACGCGCGCGGTGATCTTTGCGATCGCCGGTATCGGGCTGAACTTTGCGCTGGGGTTCGGCGGGCTGGTCAGCTTTGGCCACGCGGCGTTTTTCGGGCTGGGCGGCTATGCGATGGGGGTGCTGGCCTTTCACGCCCAGACCTACACCGCGCTGAGCGAATGGCCCTTCACCATCGAGGGCACCCGGTCGATGCCGCTGATCTGGCTGGTGGCGATCAGCCTTTCGGCGCTGCTGGCGGTGGTCATCGGCGCGCTGTCGCTGCGCACCAGCGGCGTCTATTTCATCATGATCACCCTGGCGTTCGCCCAGATGCTTTTCTACTTCGCGATTTCCTGGCCCGCCTATGGCGGCGAGGACGGTCTGTCGATCTATGTGCGCAACGCCTTTCCCGGCCTCAACACCATGGACCCGATCCAGTTCTACGCCATCTGCTATGGCGTGCTGCTGGCGGTGCTGGCGTTCGTGCACCGCGCCGCGCGTTCGCCCTTCGGGCTGATGCTTGGGGCCGCGCGCCAGAACGAACAGCGGGTGCAGGCGGTGGGGCAGGTGCCCTATCGGCTTTACCTGACCGCCTTTGCCATCTCGGGGGCGATCACCGGGCTGGCGGGCGCGCTGTTTGCCGATCTCAACCGTTTCGTCAGCCCGACGATGTTTTCCTGGCAGACCTCGGGCGAGATCATGGTCTTCGTGATCCTGGGCGGGGTGGGGCGGGTTTTCGGACCCGTGGCCGGGGCGGCGCTGTTCATCCTTCTGGAATACACCCTGGGCGGGCTGAGCGAATTCTGGCACATCTACCTTGGCGCCATCCTGCTGGGGGTGGTGCTGTTTGCGCGCGGCGGGCTATACGGGCTGATCGCGGGCCGCGAGGTGGCCCATGACTGACCCCGGGGCAAGGACCGAAGGCGGGCCGGTTCTTGAGGCGCGCGGCCTGTCGAAAAGCTTTGGCGCGCTCACCGCCAGCCGCGACATCGACCTGACGCTGATGCCCGGCGAAATCCACGCGCTGATCGGCCCGAACGGGGCCGGCAAATCCACCCTGATCGCGCAGATCGCGGGCGGCCTGGCGCCCGACAGCGGCAGCGTGTATTTCGACGGACGCGACGTGACCGCGCTCAGCACCGCCGCCCGCGCGCGGCTCGGAATGGGGCGCACGTTCCAGATTTCGTCGCTCGCGATGGAATACACGGTCTTGCAGAACGCGGTTCTGGGCGCGCTCGGCCACAGGGGCGGCGTTTTCCGCTTTTTCCGGCCGGTGATGCGCGATGGCGAGTTGCTGGAAAAGGCGCGCGCGGCGCTCAAACTGGTCGGGCTGGAAGAGTTCCACGGTTTTCGCACCTCGGAACTGTCGCACGGCCAGCGCCGGCAACTGGAAGTGGCGGTGGCGCTGACGCTGGAACCCAAGGCCTTCCTGATGGACGAACCGATGGCGGGGCTGGGGGCCGAAGGGTCGCACCGGCTGATGGGGTTTCTGGACGGGCTGCGCGAACGGGCGCCGATCCTGCTGGTGGAACACGACATGGATGCGGTCTTTGCGCTGGCCGACCGGATCAGCGTGCTGGTCTACGGCGAAATCATCGCCACCGGCACCGTCGAAGAAATCCGCGCCAACCCCAGGGTGCAGACCGCCTACCTGGGCGAAGAGGCCGCGCCGTGAGCCTGTTGAAACTGTCCAATATCTCGGCCTTCTACGGCCCCAGCCAGGCGCTGTTCGACGTGCACCTGTCCATCGACGACGGGCAGGTGCTGGCGCTGATGGGGCGCAACGGCATGGGCAAGACCACCACCGTCAAGGTGATCTGCCGCCTGCTGAAACACCGCGGCGGCGCGGCAATGTTCGCGGGCCAGGATCTGTCGCGCCTGGCATCGTTCCAGGCGGCGCGTCTTGGCGTCGGACTGGTGCCCGAAGGGCGGCGCTGTTTTTCCAACCTGACGGTCCACGAAAACCTGGTGGCCGCCGCCCGCCCCGGTCAGTGGGATCTTGACGCGGTTGCCCGGCTGTTTCCCCGCCTGGACGAACGCCGCGACCAGCTAGCCGCGTCGCTGTCGGGCGGCGAACAGCAGATGCTGGCGATCGGGCGCGCGCTGATGACCAACCCGCGCCTGCTGATCCTCGACGAGGCGACCGAAGGCCTTGCCCCGGTGGTGCGCCGGGAAATCTGGGCGGCGATCATGCGGCTCAAGGTTGAAACCGGCATGGCGATCCTGGTCATCGACAAGTCGATCCGGGAACTTTCCACGGTGGCCGACAGGGCGGTGATCCTGGAAAAGGGCCGGTCGGTCTGGCACGGGGCCTTTGGCGACCTGGACGCGGCCGTCACCGAAAAATACCTGGGGGTTTAGGCGATGCGTTTCGAATTCGCGCAAACCATCCTGTTCCGGCATTGCGACCCTGCGGGCATCGTTTTCTACCCGCGCTATTTCGAGATGATCAACGATTGCGTCGAAGCGTTTTTCGATACCGTCCTGGGTCTGCCCTTTGAGAAACTGCACCGCGCGGGCGCGGTTCCGACGGTTGCCATCGACACGGTGTTCAAGGCCCCCAGCCGCCTCGGCGACCGGGTGGTCCTGGCGCTGGGCTGCACCGGGGTGGGGCGATCCAGCCTGGCGCTCGAGATCACCGCGACCTGCGCCGGCGAAACCCGGTTCGAAACGCGCTCGACTCTGGTGCATGTGGATGGCGCGGGCAAACCCGCCGCCTGGCCGCAAACGGTGCGGGACGGATTGGCAACCTTTCAGAAAGGCCTTCGGTAATGGCGCATGAAATCATACAACCCGATGGCTGGGCGGTCGCCAAGGGCTATGCGAACGGGGTGCTGGCGGGCGACGGCACGCTTTATGTCGGCGGGCAGATCGGCTGGGACGAAAACCAGGTCTTCCGCTCGGACGATTTCGTCGCACAGATGGAACAGGTCCTGGCAAATGTGCGCGCGGTGGTCGAAAAGGCCGGCGGCACGGTTGGCGATGTGGTCCGGCTGACCTGGTATGTCACCGACAAGACGGAATATCTGGCCCGCCAGCGCGAGGTGGGCGAAGCCTACCGCCGGGTCTTTGGCCGGCATTTTCCGGCGATGACGATGGTGGTGGTCAGCGCGCTGATCGAAGACGCGGCCCTGGTCGAAATCGAGGCGACCGCGGTGCTGCGCCGCGACAAAGCCTGAAACGGGCTGTCAGCTGCGGCCCTTCCAGGGCACCAGCCAGTTTTCCGCCTTGCGCATCAGGATGTCGATGCCATAGCCGATGATGCCGATCAGGATGATCCCCATCAGCACGATATCGGTCAGCTGGAACTTCGACGCGGCGATGATCATCATCCCCGCGCCCTTTTGCGCGGCGACCAGTTCGGCCGCGACCACCG
The DNA here is from genome assembly GCA_024277955.1 of Alphaproteobacteria bacterium. Taxonomy (GTDB): domain Bacteria; phylum Pseudomonadota; class Alphaproteobacteria; order Rhodobacterales; family Rhodobacteraceae; genus JAJRUE01. The sequence continues at coordinate 3,741 of JAJRUE010000319.1, forward strand.
TGCCCCAGCAGACGCCCATCGCGACGCGCGCACCGGTGAATATCTCGGGCAACGAATTGGGCACGATCACGTGGCGCATGATCTGCCAGCGCGAGGCGCCCAGGCTGTAGGCCGCGTG
>JAJRUE010000320.1 GCA_024277955.1 Alphaproteobacteria bacterium
ATCGGCGACTGCGCCACCTGGGGCGGCATCCCGGCCACGGCGCCGAACCCGTCCGACAGCGAGGGGCTGCAGTTCCTCAAGCGCGAAAAGGGCGGCGCGCTGGGGGCGGGCTTTACCGCCAAATCCGGCCTGCCGGTGATCAACATCCCCGGCTGCCCCGCCCACCCGGACTGGGTGACGCAGATCCTGGTGGCGGTGGCCACCGGGCGCGCCGGCGACCTGACGCTGGACGAGTTCCAGCGGCCCAAGACCTTCTTTTCCTCCTTCACCCAGACCGGCTGCACGCGCAACATGCACTTTGCCTACAAGGTCTCGACCACCGCCTTCGGCCAGCGCAAGGGCTGCCTGTTCTATGATCTGGGCTGCCGCGGGCCGATGACCCACAGCCCGTGCAACCGGATCCTGTGGAACCGTCATTCGTCGAAAACCCGCGCCGGCATGCCCTGCCTGGGCTGCACGGAACCCGAATTCCCCTTCTACGATCTGGCGCCGGGAACGGTGTTCAAGACCCAGACCATGATGGGCGTGCCCAAGGACATGCCCGAGGGCGTGGACAAGAAGGGATACATCAAGCTCACAGCCGCCGCCAAGGGCGCGGCACCGGCCTGGGCCGAAGAAGACATCTTCGTCGTCTGACGAACCCGAACAGGAGAATTCACAATGTCTGCAGCAGTAGAAACACTCGACATTTCGCCGGTGGGGCGCGTCGAGGGCGACCTGGACGTGCGGGTCGAAATCGAAAACGGCGTCGTCACCAACGCCTGGACCCATGCGGAAATGTTCCGCGGCTTCGAGGTGATCCTCAAGGACAAGGACCCGCAGGCCGGCCTGGTGGTGACGCCGCGCGCCTGCGGCATCTGCGGCGCCTCGCACCTGACCTGCGCCGCCTGGGCGCTGGATACCGCCTGGGGCACCACGGTGCCGCGCAACGCCATCCTGGCGCGCAACCTGGGCCAGATCGTGGAATCGATCCAGTCGCTGCCCCGCCACCACTACGGGCTGTTCATGATCGACTACACCAACGAAAACTACGCCGCGAGCCCGTTCTACGAAGAGGCGGTCAAGCGCTACGCGCCGTTCACCGGCACCTCTTACGAGGCCGGGGTGACGATCTCGGGCCGTCCGGTGGAGATCTACGCCCTGCTCGGCGGTCAGTGGCCGCATTCCTCGTTCATGGTGCCGGGGGGCGTGATGTGTTCGCCGACGCTCACCGACGTGACCCGGGCCTGGTCGATCCTCGAACATTTCCGCCAGAACTGGATCGAACCGCTCTGGCTCGGCTGCTCGATGGAGCGCTACGAGGAAATCCAGACGCTCGAGGATTTCGAGGCCTGGCTCGACGAAAAGCCCGAACATGCCAATTCCGACCTGGGCATGTTCTGGCGCATGTCCAAGGACATCGGGCTGGACAATTACGGCAAGGGCCACGGGCGTTTTGTGACCTGGGGCTACCTGCCGCACGAGGACCGCTATCAGAACCCCACCATCGAGGGGCGCGCCGATGCGGTGATCATGAAATCGGGCATCTACGACGGCGCCACCGACACCTTCGGGCCGATGGACCAGTCCTTTGTGCGCGAAGATACCCGGCACGCCTGGTATGACGAAGCCGGCGCGGTGCATCCGTTCGACCGGGTGACCAACCCGGTGGCCAAGAACGCGATCGACCCGGCTGGAAAGTATTCCTGGGCCACCGCGGTGGCCCATGCCGAAAGCGGCCGGCTGGAAGCGGGGCCGCTGGCGCGCCGCCTGATCGCCGGCAACGGCATGGGGCAGGATTTCCAGCATTCCGACGGGCTGGTGCTGGACATGTATCGCAAGATGGGCGGCGCCTCGACCATGCTGCGCCACTTCGCGCGGATGCACGAGCTGTGCATTCTCTACCGCGAGGCGGAACGCATCCTGCGCGAGTTCAAGCTGAACGACGAGTGGTATATCAAGCCCACCGAGAAGGACGGCCAGGGCTGGGGCGCCACCGAGGCGATCCGCGGCGCGCTGTGCCACTGGATCGAGGTCAAGGGCGGCAAGATCGCCAATTACCAGATCATCGCCCCGACCACATGGAACGTCGGCCCGCGCACCTCGGACGGCGCGCGCGGCCCGATCGAGGAGGCGCTGATCGGCACCCCGATCAGGAACAACGCCGATCCGGTCGAGGTGGGGCATGTCTGCCGCTCCTACGACAGCTGTCTGGTGTGCACGGTGCACGCCCATGACGCGAAGACCGGCGAAGAACTGGCCCGCTTCCGGACGGCCTGATCATCTGCGAACATCCGGCGGCTGCTCCTTTCGCCGCCGGATCCGTTCCGGAAATTTGGGGAGGTCGGAATGTCTGATGCGGAAAACGACACCTTGAGCGAGGCCGAGCGCCAGGCCTATCTCGACAGGTATGGCCTGACCCCGGCTGAGGCGAGCTATGACATCCTGATCCGGATGATCGAGGACATGTTCGCCGACGGGCTCAAGACCCAGGTCGAGCCGTTCCCGGAAACCGACCGCGAATTCGGCCAGCTGCTGGACGAGTTGCGCCCGCTTTCCGCCGACCAGCTGCGCGAAAAGCTGATCATCTCGGGCTGGCTGCTGGAGCCTTACGGCGAAGAACAGATGCGCTGCCAGGAATGCATGTATTACCTGGTGCACAAGCGCTGGTGCGACCTGCCCGAACTGGACCTGCCGGCCAAGCCGGACTGGTGGTGCCGGCTCTGGAGAATCTAGGGGGGAGCCATGGAGCAGGACAAACTGCGCAACAAAATCGCCGAGATTCTGGCCGGCGGGCTGGAAACCGAAGTCTGGCCGCGCGCCGCGACCAGCGAACAGGTGAACGAGATCGTCGCCCGGCTGCAAAACGAGGCCGACGACGATCTGGAGAAGAAACTGGTGATCGCCGGCTTTACCGACCACGTGATCGAGGCCGACGGCATCGAACAGCCCTGCGAAACCTGCATGTATTACAAGGTGCACGCCCGGTTCTGCGAACTGCCGGAACTGATGCTGCCGGTCGAGCCGCACTGGTCCTGCCGGCTCTGGCGCATATGAATGCGCCCGCCGATGTCCGCGCCGCCGATATCGTGGTGATCGGCTGCGGCAACCCGAACCGTTCCGACGACGGGGTGGGGCCGCATGTGATTGCCCTGCTGCGCGAAACGCCCCTGCCCGCCCCCGTGCGCCTGTTCGATGCCGGCACCGACGGCATGGCGGTGCTCTACCGGGCGCGCGGGGCGACCCATCTGGTGATCGTGGACGCGCGCATTCCCGAAGGCCGCCCCGGCACGATCCACGAAGTGCCCGGCGCGGTCCTGGAAAACCCGCCCGCGCCCAGCCTGAACCTGCACGACTTTCGCTGGGACAACGCGCTCTATGCCGGGCGGCGGATCCATGGCGACGATTTCCCGGCGCAGGTGTCGGTGCTGCTGATCGAGGCCAAGAGCCTCGATCTCGGCCTGTCGCTCAGCCCGGCGGTGGCGGCGGCGGCAAAGCGCGTCGCCGCGCGCATCCGCGACATGGTCGACGCATGGCTGGCGGCGTGAACGCGGTCTCGGTGCGCGCCGGCGCGGTCTATCTGCCCGCGGCTCTGGTGGAAAGATACTTTCGCGGCATCGACGCGGTCATCGTGCTGATCCGCGACCATCGGCTGATGATCCTGCCGGTGGCCCAGGCCACCGCGGGCGGCTGCCTGCTGAAGGTCCGCAACGCCGCCGGCGACCGTGTCGCGCAGGCGCGCGACGTGTTCCAGGACATGGAACTGCTTGATCTGGAAGCGGAAAACCTCGAAGCCCGCTGGCAATCCGAGGCCGGGGCGCTCTGCGCAGATCTGCCGCGCACCTGAAAACAAAGTTTACAAAACCCAAAGAAAGTTGACTACGCCGCCCTGCTGTGCTCACTCTGGGGGCGAAACGCGCGCCGGGCCGAATCGGA
>JAJRUE010000321.1 GCA_024277955.1 Alphaproteobacteria bacterium
ACCGACAACATCGGCAGCGCCGCCGAAGCGAACCAGTCGTTCGAGATCACCCGTTCAGGCCGGATCGAAATCGATGGCCCGGGCGGGCGCGCCTGGCAGATCACGGCGCTTGCTGACCTGCCCCCCGAAATCGTCGTTCAGGCCGCGGTCGAACGCAACCCGGCGGGCGAATTGCGGGTGCCATTCGTTGCCAGCGACGACTATGGGGTCGAAGCCGGCTGGGCCGAGATCGCGCTGGCGCCCGGCGCGGTGGATCGCCGCTATGGGCTGAAACCCGACCCCGAGCCGTGCGAAAAGATCACGCTGGACCTGCCGATCACGGTGGCGGGCGACCGGCGCAACTTCAGCGAAACGCTGGTCGAAAACCTGGCGCAGCACCCCTGGGCCGGGCTGCCGGTCACGCTGACGTTGTTCGTGCGCGATGCCGCCGGGCAGGTGGGGCAATCCGCGCCGCAGCAGATCGACCTGCCGGGGCGGCGGTTCTTTGACCCGCTGGCGGCGGCGCTGGTGGAACAACGCCGCGATCTGTTGTGGAACCGCGCCAACGCCGGGCGCGTGGCCCGGATCCTGCGCGCCGTCAGCAACCGCCCGGAAGACATCTTCACCTCGGACCCGGCCTATCTGAAGCTGCGGGTGGCGATCCGGCGGCTCGAGGCGGCTGCGGCGGCGGGGCCGCTGGACGATGCGATGGTGCAGGAAATCGCGGGCGCGCTGTGGGATGTGGCGGTGAGCCTGGAAGACGGCAATCTGGCCGACGCGCGCGAACGGCTGCGCCAGGCCCAGGAACGGCTGCAGCAGGCGATGCGGGACGGGGCTTCGGACCAGGAGATCGCCAAGCTGATGGACGAGCTGCGCCAGGCGATGCGGGACTACATTCAGCAACTGGCGCAGCAGCAGAGCGGCCAGCAGGATCAGCAGGCCCAGGGCCAGGATCAGATGGAGATCACCCAGGACCAGCTTCAGCAGATGATGGACCGGATCCAGGAATTGATGGAGCAGGGCCGGATGAGCGAGGCGCAACAATTGCTCGAGGCGCTCAACCAGATGATGCAGAACCTGCAGGTGACCCAGGGCGGGCCGGGTCAGCAAAGCCCCGGCCAGCAGGCGCTGGAAGGGCTGGCCGACACGCTGCGCCAACAGCAGGGGCTGAACGAGGATACCTTCAACGACCTGCAGCGCCGGGCCGATGGGCAGCAGGACGGCAACGATGGCGCGCAGCCGGGCAACGGGCGGCAGGGCCAGGACGGCCAGCAGGATCAGCCCGGCGAGAGCGGTCAGGATGGTGGCCAGGACGGTGCCCGGGACGGGGCCCGGGATGGGGGCCAGAGCGGGGGCCAGAGCAGGGGTCGGGACCGCGCTCAGGACCGTCCGGGAGGGCAGGGCAACCAGCCCGGACAGGGCCAGGGGCGCGGCGCCGGCAGCGACCCGGCGCAAGGGCTTGCCCAGCGCCAGCAGGCGCTGCGCGACCGGCTGGGTGAACAGGCCGACCGGTTGTCGGGGGCGGGCACCCCCCAAGGCGATGCGGCGCGCGAAGCGCTGCGCCGGGCCGAACGCGCGATGAAAGGGGCCGAACAGGCGCTGCGCGACGAAAATTTCGCCGGTGCGCTGGACAGCCAGGCCGAGGCGCTCGAGGCGCTGCGCGACGGCATGCGGGAAATCGCCCGGCAGATGGCGCAGCAGCAGGGCCAGCGCGATGGGCAGCAGGGCCGGGCCGGGCAGGCAGCCGGTGGCGGTCAGCGTGACCCGCTCGGGCGCGACAGCGGCGCCTCGGGGCGGATCGGCACCGATGACCAGCTGTTGCAGGGCGAAGATGTCTATCGCCGGGCCCGCGAACTTCTGGACGAGATTCGGCGGCGGTCGTCGGATCAGGAACGCCCCAAGGACGAACGCGACTATCTGAAAAGACTGCTCGACAGGTTCTGAGCGGCGCGCCGGCCCGCAGGGCCGGCACAAGGCGTTTGCAAACGCCTTTTACCCTCAGCCTTCGTTGCTGCCGCTGATCTGATCGAGAAGCCCGGTCAGCTTGTCCACCGCCTTCAGCATGATCGAATCCAGCGCTTCGCGCAGGCCGTTGATCCAGTCGACATAGGCCGACAGCGCCGCCGCCGAAGACGGGACCGCATCGGCGATCTTCGGGGCGAATACATAGACAAGCGCCATGATCGAAAACAGCACGAAAGCCACCATGACCCCACGCCGGAACCCGGTCTGGCGGGCCTCGTCCGCGTTGGCCGCGCCGCCCCCGGCGCTGTCCGACGTGGCCGCCAGGGTCGAGTTGATTTCCTCGATATCCGGCAGCAGGTCGCGCCGGCTGTTTTCCGTCGCTTCGCCCGCGCCGCTTTCGCTTGCGCCGCCATCGGCCGCCTGGTCGTCGGGCGCGTGGGTCTGCGCGGCGCGTTCGTGGGTGGTGTCGTCGCCGGGGCGGTCCAGCCCCAGGTCGGGCTGAGTTTCCAGCCCGCCGGTCCTGGCGGCGCGCACCAGGGCTTCGCGTTCGGCCTCTTCGCGCAGGATGCTGGCGACCCCGTCATCCAGGGTGGATTGCCGGGCCGCCGGTTTGGGCGGCGTGACCGGGGTCTCTTCGGTCGGCGCCTCGCCGGCGGGCGTCGGCCCGGTTTCCGGCTTTGGCGCCGAGCCCGGCTGTTCGATGGCATCCACCAAGCCCTTTTCCCTGGCTGCTTCCCCGGCAGCGCCCTGCGCCGCCGGGGCCTGCGGAGCGGCGGCGGGTGTTTCAGGGGCCGGGGGGGTCCGCGGTTCCGGTTCGGGCTGTGGCCGATCCTGCGCAGCAGGCGCCGCGGTCCCGCCCTGCGAGAGGTCGGCTTCGGCTTCCTCGCGCGGTTGGCGCTGGAACCAGGTGTGGCCGCAATTCGAACATTGCACGTCACGCCCGCCGGTGGGGATGACAGAGCCATCCACCTCGTACTGCGCACCGCAATTGGGACAAATCAACCGCATCCTGCTACCTCAAAATCTTTTTCTGTCCGGCCCGCGCCTCTTTTGAACGCTTTTTACCAGAAACCGCTTCGTTTTGCCGGGTTTTTAACAAAGTAAGCCAAACAATCCAAGCTTTTGCATACTGGCTGATTGAAACGCCGGTTCGCCTGAGGCAAAACTGTCGCGGCAGCAACAGGATGAAATCCGGCGTGATTCAACTTTCAGATGTGTCGTATGGCTATGGCGGGGCAGACCTGCTGGATCGGGTCTCGCTTGGGCTGAAGCCGGGGTCGTTTCACTTTCTCACCGGCCCGTCCGGCGCGGGCAAGACGACGTTTCTCCGGCTTTGCTACATGGACCTGAAACCCAGCGGCGGCAAGATTTCGCTGTTTGGCAAGGACGTGCGCGACATGAACCGCGACGACATCGCCCACACCCGCCGCCGGATCGGCGTCGTGCACCAGGATTGCCGGTTTCTCGACCATCTGAGCGTTGCCGAAAACATCGCGCTGCCGCTCGAAGTGGCCGACCGTGGCGACGAAGCGCAGAACCTGCGCGAACTGCTGGCCTGGGTCGGGCTGAGCGACCGCGACCGGGCCCTGCCGCCGGAACTGTCGGGCGGCGAACGGCAGCGCGCGGCGCTGGCGCGCGCGGTGATCATGTCGCCCGACGTGGTGATCGCGGACGAGCCGACCGGGAACGTCGATTGGGAGATGTCGCAAAGGCTGCTGGCGCTGCTGGTCGAGCTGAACAAGATGGGCAAGACCATCCTGATCGCCACCCACGATCTGAACCTGATCCGCGCGGCCAAGTCCCAGGTGTCGGCGCGGGTGCTGCGCATCCGCGACCGCGGCTTGCAACTGGCGGGGTCGGACCTGTGAGCGGGGCCCAGGCCCGCCCCCTGCGCGTCGTGCCGCCGTCGGGCTTTACCGCCCGGCTGACCCTGTTCACGGCCGGTGCGATGGCCTTCCTGGCGGTGTTTGCCTTGGCGCTATCGCTGGCGGCGGGGCGGATCGCCGACCGCTGGTCGTCGGAACTGGCGCGCGCGGCAACGGTGCGCATTTCGGCGCCGGCGGACCAGCTGGCGACCCAGACCGAAGCGGCCCTGCGGGTGCTCAGGGCGACGCCGGGCATTGCCTCGGTCCGGGTGCTGAGCCCGGCCGACGAACGCGCCCTGCTGGAACCATGGTTCGGCCCCGACCTGCCGCTGGAAACGCTGCCGGTTCCCCGCCTGATCGAGCTTTCCGAAGCGACGCCGGGGTTCGATGCCGCCGGGCTGCGCCTGCGCCTGCAGGCCGAAGCGCCGGGGGCGGTGCTGGATGATCACAGCCGCTGGCGTCAGCCGCTGGTGGCGGCGGCGGACCGGTTGCGCCTGCTGGGGCTGGTGGCGATCGTGCTTATCGCAACCGCGACCGCCGCGATGATCACGCTGGCGGCCAATTCGGCGCTGGCGGCGAACGGCCAGGTGATCGAGGTTTTGCGCCTGATCGGGGCGCGCGACGCCTATATCGCGCGCGCGTTCGTGCGCCGTTTCACGATGCGCGCCTTTGGCGGCGCGCTGGCCGGCACCGCCTTGGGAATGCTGGCGGTTCTGGCGCTTCCGGGGCCGTCGGCCGAGGGCACCTTTCTGACCGGGCTCGGGTTTCAGGGGCTTGGCTGGTTCTGGCCGCTTTCGGTGCCGCCGCTGGCCGCGGTGGTCGCCTTTTTCTCGACCCGCATCGCCGCGTTTCGCACCTTGAGGAGGATCACCTGATGGGCAAGGCAATCCAGTGGCTGAGGTCGGTTGTCTTCATCGCCCAGATGTATGTGGCGATGCCGCTCATGGCGGTATTTTTCGCGCCGTTTGCGATGTTTTCGCGCGACTGGGCTGTGCGCGCCGTGCGCAGCTATTGCAGCTACGTGCGCTGGTCGGCGTCCTGGATGGTCGGGCTAAGATCCGAAGTCCGCGGCGAGGCGCCCGCCGACGAGGTCATCGTCGCCGCCAAGCATCAGAGCTTTTTCGACATCATCATCATCGTCAGCGCCTGTCCGCGCCCCAAGTTCATCATGAAATCGCAGCTGAAATGGGCGCCGGTGCTGGGCTGGTATGCGCTGCGCATCGGCTGCGTGCCGGTGGACCGCGGCAAGCGCGGCGCGGCGATCGCCCAGATGAAAGAGGGTGTGAAAAAGAACCTGACCGATCCCGGCCAGCTGATCATCTACCCGCAGGGCACTCGCGTCGCGGCGGGGGCGCACAAGCCCTACAAGATTGGCACTGCGGTTCTGTATGAAGAGCTGGAAGAAGACTGCGTGCCGGCGGCGACGAATGTCGGGGTGTTCTGGCCGCGCCACGGTCTTTACCGCAAGCCGGGGCTGGCGGTGGTGGAATTCCTGCCGCGCATTCCGGCCGGCAAGCCCAAGGCCGAATTCATGGCCGAACTGGAAGAGGTGATCGAGACCAACTCGAACCGGCTGATGGCCGAAGCGGGTTTCGAACTGCCGCCCGCCCGGCCCCCCGCCTGACGGCAGGCCCGGCGGCACGGCCCGGTGGTCTGGCGCGGCGGCACGGCCCGGCGGTTGCGCGCGGTGGTCTGGCCGGGGTCGGTCAGCCGGCGGTCAGCTTTTCCAGAACCGCCAGCGCGCGCTTTTCGGCGCGGCGGATGCGCACGGCGGTCAGAAACGCCTCTTCGAGGGTGGACGAAGACGACGCCATGACTTCGGCCATCGCCTTGATCAGCTTGTCGTCATCTGCGGTGCCGGGAACAGCCAGAGCCTTGCGGGCAAGGTCGTCGGCCACGGATTCGAGCATGTTCATGCGCCTGCGCTCCTGTCGTTCACGGGGGGATTTCCGGCAGCCGGTCCGGCGGTCACGCCGCCAGGCCCTTGGTGCCCATGTCCAGGTATTTGCGGCGCCGGTCCTTGAGGATCTGGGCGGGTTTCTTGCCTTCGAGTTCCTGCAGCATTTCGCCGATGGCCTTGCCGACCGACTTGATCGTCGCGTCGCGATCGCGCTGGGCGCCGCCAAGCGGTTCCGGGATCACCCGGTCGGCCACCCCGAGCTTGAGAAGATCCTGCGCGGTCAGCCGCAGCGCTTCGGCGGCCTCGCGCATTTTCTCGGCGTCCTTCCACAGGATCGAGGCGCAGCCTTCCGGGCTGATCACCGTGTAGACCGCGTGTTCCAGCATCGCCAGCCGGTCGCCGGTGGCAAAGGCCACGGCCCCGCCGGAACCGCCTTCGCCGATGATCACCGCGATGAGCGGCACCTTGACCTGCAGGCATTTTTCGGTGCTACGCGCGATGGCTTCGGACTGGCCGCGTTCTTCGGCGCCCTTGCCGGGATAGGCGCCCACAGTGTCGACCAGGGTGACGATCGGCAGGCCGAAGCGGTCGGCCAGCTCCATCAGGCGGATCGCCTTGCGGTAACCTTCGGGGCGCGCCATGCCGAAGTTGCGTTCGATCCGGGTCTTGGTGTTGTGGCCCTTTTCATGGCCGATGACCATGACCGGGGTGCCGTCGAAGCGCGCCAGACCGCCGATCACCGCCAGGTCGTCGGCAAAATTGCGGTCGCCGGCAAGCGGGGTGAATTCGGTGAACAGGGCGTCGATGTAATCCTTGCAATGGGGCCGGTCCGGGTGGCGGGCGACCTGGCATTTGCGCCAGGCGGACAGATCCCTGTAGAGGTCGGCCAGCATCGCCTCGGCCTTTTTGTCGAGCGCGGCGGCTTCCTTTTCGACATCCATCTCTTCGTTCTGGCGCGCCAGCGCGCGCAGTTCCTCGGCCTTGCCCTCGATCTCGGCCAGCGGTTTTTCAAACTCGAGGTAGTTGTTCATCATGCGCTCCGTTCGGGTTGCGTCAGTATATGGCGCGGCGCGGCGGGCAATGCAATGTTGCTGAGCTGGCAAAAGGCGCCGCCTGACGGCGGCAAGACTTTGGTGGCGCCGGGCTGCGCCCGGCGTGGCGCCTCCGGCGGGGATATTTTGGAAAAGAAGAAGGCGGGGCGGGTCAGCCTTTGGCGATAAGTTCGGCCTGTTTCACGATCACTTCGGCCTGCTTGATGCTGGCGATGTCCACCAGGCGGCCCTTGTAGACCGTGGCGCCGGCGCCGTCCTTTTTGGCCTGTTCCATCGCGGCGAGGATTTCGCGTGCTTCGGCGACCTGTTCGGCGGATGGGGTGAAGACCTGGTTGGCCAGCGCCACCTGTTTGGGGTGGATCGCCCATTTGCCGACCATCCCCAGCGTGGCGGACCGGCGGGCCTGGGCGATGAAGCCTTCGTCGTCGGAAAAATCGCCGAACGGGCCGTCCACCGGCAGCACCCCGCGGGTGCGGCAGGCGGCGACGATGGCGGTCTGCGCCCAGTGCCAGGGGTCGCCCCAGTATTTCCGGCCTTCGTGGACCATGTAATAGTTTTCCTGGGTGCCGCCGATGCCGGTGGTCTGCATCCCCATCGAGGCCGCGAAATCGGCCGCGCCCAGGCTCATCGCCTGCAGGCGGGGCGAGGCGGCGGCGATTTCCTCTACATGGCTGATCCCGGCGGCGCTTTCGATGATGACTTCGAAGGCGATGGGTTTCTGGCGGCCCGTGGCGGCCTCGATGGCGCTCACCAGCGCGTCCACCGCGTAGATGTCGGCGGCGTTGCCGACCTTGGGGATCATGATCTGATCGAGCCTTTCGGAGGCGTTTTCCAGCAGCTCCACCACGTCGCGATACCAGTAAGGCGTGTCGAGCCCGTTGATGCGCACGCTCAGGTGCTTGGTGTTCCAATCGATGTCGCCGATCGCCTGGATGATGTTCCTGCGAGCCTCGGGCTTGTCGTCGGGGGCCACGCTGTCTTCGAGGTCGAGGTTGATCACGTCGGCGGCGCTGGCGGCCATCTTTTCGAAGATCGCCGGGCGCGAGCCGGGGCCGAACAGCTGGCAACGGTTGGGGCGGGCAGGCGGCGTGGGCTGGAGACGGAAAGACATGGGTGTGGCCTTGTAA
>JAJRUE010000322.1 GCA_024277955.1 Alphaproteobacteria bacterium
CCCCGACACCCCAGCATCAGCGAGGCCGGGAACGGCCAGGGCTGGCTGGCCAGATAACCGACCCGGCCGACCTCGATCCCGGCCTCCTCCATCACCTCGCGGCGCACCGCCGCCTCCAGCGCCTCGCCGGGTTCGACAAAGCCGGCCAGCAGCGAATACATGCCCTCGGGCCAACCCGGCGAACGCCCCATCAGCACCGACGAGCCATGCGTGATCAGCATGATCACCACCGGGTCGGTGCGCGGGAAATGCTGGGTGCCGCAGGCCGGGCAACTGCGTTGCCAGCCGCCCGCCGCAAGGGTGCTCTCCGTGCCGCAACTGGCGCAGAAACGGTGCGACCGGTGCCAGCCGATCACCGCCTTGGCGGTGGCCGCCAGTTCGGCGTCGCGGGCATCCAGCCGGGTCATCAGGCGGCGCAGTTCGATGAAGGTGTGGGTGTCGGGCAGCGCCGGGTGGCGCTGCTCGCTGGAATCGTTGAACTGGCGCAGCGCCGTTTCGTCCAGATCGTCGGGGGCCCAATCCGAAATGTCGGTGGCGAATCGCGGCGCGCCATCTTCACGGCCCAGATACAACGGCGCGCCGATCACCCCGCCGGGGCCATCGCTCAGCAGGGCGTGATCCATCGGCAGGCGCGCCAGCCGGTCGGCGACGATCAGCGGCTTGCCGCGCCAGATCACGATGCTGGCGGCCCCTGGGTGGGCCCGTTCGGCCAGCAACGCCGCCGGATCGCTGCGAATCGCGCCGGCCCGGTCCAGACCCGATCCGCCAAAGGTGACATGCTCTGCGTGTTGCATCGGTTGTTATCGTCCTTGCCGTTGGGTTCGCCGCATCGGATCGCATGCCCGGCGCCGCAATTCAATCATGGCCCCGGTTCCCCTGGCCAGGCGGCACCTGTGGCCGGGCCGTAACTGACGCAAATTTGATCCGGTTTCGATCTGTTTCAGCGCCCCGGTTTCATGTTCCGTCTCGACCCGCTAGCGTGTCGTTTCGAGCACGGGCGCCAGGAGGACAAATGACCAGGATCCGCCCCGAGGATGGGCCCGATGACAGCGCCGTTGGCAGCTCCGATTCCGGGGCGGTGCCGGGCGATCGGGTACGGGTGCGCCTGCTGGCCACCTCGGATTTGCACATGCATCTGACCGGGTTCGACTATTGCGCCGACCGGCCCGATCCCGGGGTCGGGCTGACCCGTATCGCGACCCTGATCGGGCGGGCCCGTGCCGAGGCCGAGGGCGCCACGGTGTTGCTTTTCGACAATGGCGACGGGCTGCAGGGCACGCCACTGGAACAGGACGCGCTGCAATCGGACCCCGACGCGGGCGCGCACCCGCTGATGGCGGCCTTCCGGCACCTGCGATACGACGCGATCGGGCTGGGCAACCACGATTTCAATTTCGGGCTGGAGGTGCTGGACCGGATCCTGACGGGCGCCCCCTGCCCGGTGGTCGTGACCAATCTGCGACGGCTGGAACCCGGCGTGCTGAAGCGCCCGGTGGCGCAGGCGGTGTTGCAGCGAACCGTGCGATCGGGCGGAGCGGAACGAACCTTGCGGATCGGCGTGCTGGCCTTGCTGCCACCGCAGACGGTGAGGTGGGACGCACGCCTGCTGCACGGTCGGATCGAGGTCGCCGATATCGTCAACACCGCCCACGAGGCGGCGCGCGCGCTCAAGCGTGACGGCTGCGATCTGGTGGTGGTGCTGGCGCATTCCGGGCCCGGCGATGCCGAGCATCGGGAAGGCCAGGAAACCGCCGTGATCCCGCTGGCCGACTGCGACGCCATCGACGCGATCTTTGCCGGGCACACGCATCAGGTGTTCCCCGGCCCGGCACTGGCCGACCTGCCGCACGTCGACGCTGCCCGGGGCACGGTGCATGGCACGCCGGTGGCGATGGCGGGGCACGCCGGATCGCATCTGGCGCAGATCGACCTGGAACTGGCGACCGACCCGCAAGGCCGGTGGCGGGTGGCCGAACATCGGGGCCGTTCCCGCCCCGTCGCCACGCGGGACAAGACCGGAACCGCCCGCGCGCTGGTCGACGAAGAGGCATCGCTCGCCGGGGTTCTGGGCGCGATGCATGCGCGGGTGCGGGCACGGATGAACCAACCTGTGGGGCGATGCGCCCAAAGCCTGCACAGCTATTTCTCGCTGGTGGCGCCGGATCGCGCCCAGGCGCTGATCGCGCGGGCGCAACTGCGCGCGGTGCGCCCGTTTCTGACCGCCTCGGGCGTCAGTGATTTGCCGCTGCTGTCCTGCGTCGCGCCGGTGCGTTTTGGCGGCCGCTCCGGCCCCGGGAATTATACCGACATTCCTGCCGGCACCCTCAGGATGCGCCATATCGAGGATCTGGTGCGCTTTCCCAACGACGTGCGCGCGGTGCTGGTCACGGGCCGGCAGGTGATCGACTGGCTGGAAATGGCGGCCAGCCTGTTTCACCGCATCGAACCGGGCGCCCGGGGCGCCGAACTGGCCGATCCGCGCTGGCCGGGCAACGCACTGGATGCGCTGTTCGGGCTGACCTGTGCCATCGACCTGGGCGCGCCGGCCCGATTCGCCCCCGATGGCCGGCAGGCGGCCGATGGCGGGCGCCGGATCGTCGGTGCGACCTGGCAATCCGAACCGATCCGCCCGGATCAGCGATTTGTGGTGGCGCTGAACGGCTATCGCGCCAGCGGCGGCGGCAATTTCGCCGCGTTGAGGGATGCCGAGGAACTGGACCTGCCGGCGATCACCATCCGCGACGCGTTGCGCGACTATATTGCTTCGCCCGATGCAGACGCTCCTTCGGTGGCGCCGTGGTCCTTCGTGCCGATGCCCGGCACAAGCGTACTGTTGCGCACCGGCCCCGGCGGGCGCGCGCATCTGGGCGATCTCGCCGGTCGCGAGGTCGAGGATGCGGGTATCGATGCGGATGGTTTCCTGCGCCTGCTGATCGCGCTCTGAACCCGGGTTGGCGGGCTTGCCAAGGCAGATGTGCCACACTATATCCGGGGTCGAGAGGTTGGCGCGGGCGAGCGCCTCGCCAACCTGGTCAGATCCGGAAGGAAGCAGCCACAACGAGTCCCGCTTGGGTCGATGTCCAGCCTCTCACAAAC
>JAJRUE010000323.1 GCA_024277955.1 Alphaproteobacteria bacterium
AGGCGACACCTTCGCCGACGAAAGCCTGGATCCGAAACTGTTTTCCACCCTGTTCCACGTCGGCTGAGCTTCTTCTGTCCGAAAATATCCCCGGGGGGCGCCCGCAAGGGCGGGGGGCAGGCAGCCCCCCTCGAGCGCGCCTGCCGCGCACAGCCCAAAGAGCGGCTTGACACCGCCCCCGCACCCCGCCAAGCCTTGCGCCCATGTTTGACCTGCGCCCCGTGGGATATTTCATCGGCCTGCTGATCGTCACCCTCGGGGCGACGATGTTTTTCCCGTTCCTGATCGATATCGTCGAAGGTAACGGCCACTGGGCCGCCTTTGTGCAATCGGGCATCGTGACCATGGTCATCGGGGCGCTGCTGGCGCTCGCCTGCGCCAACGGGGTCACCAACCGGCTGTCAATCCAGCAGATTTTCCTGCTCACGACCCTGGCCTGGGTGGTGTTGCCGCTGTTCGGCGGCCTTCCCTTCATGCTGGGCGCCACCGAATCGACCTTCGTCGACGCCATGTTCGAGGCCACCTCGGGCCTCACCACCACCGGCGCCACGGTGTTTTCGGGGCTGGACCACATGCCCAAGGGCATCCTGTTCTGGCGCGCCATGCTGCAGTGGTTCGGCGGGATCGGGATCATCATCGTGGCGATGGCGTTCTTGCCCGAACTGCGGGTCGGGGGCATGCAGATCTTCCGTTCGGAAGGGTTCGACACCTATGGCAAGATCCTGCCCCGCGCGGCGGAAATCGCCTCGCAGATCTCGGTGGCCTATTTCGGCCTGACGGTGATCTGCGCGCTGGTCTACCTGGCGCTTGGCATGTCGCCCTTTGACGCGGTCAGCCACGCCATGACCACGCTGTCCACCGGCGGGATGGCGAATTACGACGCTTCGTTCTCGACCTTCGAGCCGGCGATGGAATACGCCTCTTCTCTATTCATGCTGCTGGCGGCGCTGCCGTTTGCGCGCTACGTGCAGATCCTCGCAGGCTCGGCCAGGCCGCTGCTGCACGACAGCCAGGTGCGCGCCTTCCTGATCACCTGCGCCGTTTTCGTGGCGGTGATCGCCGGCTGGCAACTGGCGTTTTCGCCGGGGCCCGCGGAACAGTCGATCCGGCAGGCGCTGTTCAACGTGGTGTCGATCCTGACCGGCACCGGCTATGCTTCGGAAGACTACGGGTCATGGGGCGCGTTTCCGGTGGCGGTGTTCTTCTTCATGGGGCTGATCGGCGGCTGCGCCGGCTCGACGGCCTGTTCGGTCAAGGTGTTCCGCTACCAGATCCTCGCGGCCACCGTGCGCGCCCAGATCCGGCGCATCCATTCGCCCCACGGCATGTTCGCGGTGCGCTACGACGGGCGGCGCGTCAGCCAGGAAGCGGTGTCTTCGGTGATGGTGTTCTTCGTGCTGTTCATCATGACGCTGGGGGTGGTGGCGGTGCTGCTGGCGCTGACGGGGCTGGACTTCATCACCGCGCTTTCGGGGGCGGCGACGGCGGTGGCCAATATCGGACCCGGGCTGGGGCCGATCATCGGTCCGGCTGGCAATTTCGAGCCGCTGAACGAAACCGCCAAGTGGATCCTGATCTTTGCGATGGTGGTCGGCCGGCTGGAACTGGTGACCGTCTATGTGCTGTTCACCAGCACTTTCTGGAGGGGCTGAGAATGGTTGAAATTCCGGCGAAAAACCAGGGTGGGGCAGGGGGCGAAAACCCGAACGCGAAACCGGGCCCCGCGCCGGGCCCCGCACTGGCCCCCAAGCTGGGCGCGGCGCTGGCCGAGATGTTGCGATTGCGCGGCGTCGACACGATCTTTGGCATCCCCGGCGTGCATAACATCGAACTTTACCGCGGCATCGAACAGGCCGGGATCACCCATGTGCTTGCCCGCCACGAACAGGGCGCGGGCTTCATGGCCGACGGCTATGCGCGCGCCACCGGCAAGCCCGGGGTGGCCTTTGTCATCACCGGGCCGGGGCTGACCAACATCATGACGCCGATGGGCCAGGCCTGGTCCGACAGCGTGCCGATGCTGGTGATTTCGTCCT
The DNA here is from genome assembly GCA_024277955.1 of Alphaproteobacteria bacterium. GTDB lineage: Bacteria > Pseudomonadota > Alphaproteobacteria > Rhodobacterales > Rhodobacteraceae > JAJRUE01. The sequence goes on from JAJRUE010000323.1 coordinate 2,037, forward strand.
GCCTGCCGCCCGACAGCGAAACCCCGGGGCAGTTGCACCAGATGCGCGACCAGACCGGCGCCGCGGGCTGCGTGTGCGACTGGTCGCAGCTGGCCGGCGACGGCGAAACCGCCTTTGGGCTGATCGACCGCGCTTTTGCCGAGTTCGCCAGCCAAAGACCGCGGCCCAAGCATGTCTCGATCCCGATCGACGTTCTCGCGGCCCCCGCGCCACCGCCGCCACCCGTCCCGCCCGCGCCCGCGCCGCTGCCGGCGGCGGAGGCATCGGCGATCGCCCCCCTCGCCGCCCGGCTGGCCAGGGCCCGCCGCCCGCTGTTCATATTCGGCGGCGGCGCGCGCAGGGCCGCCGAGGCGGCACGCGCGTTGCTGGCGCGCTGCGGCGCCGCATCCTTTACCACCTACGCCGGGCGCGGCATTCCCGCCCCCGACGATCCGCTGGCCTTTGGCGCGGCCCTGGCGCGCCCCGACAGCGCGCGCATCATCGCGCAGGCCGATCTGGTGGTGGTCGTGGGCAGCGAACTGGCGCAGGTGGACCTGTGGCGCGACCAGTTGGGCTACGCCGGGGCCGCGACGCTGGCGCGGATCGATATCGATCCGGCGGTGCTGGACGATGCGCACGGCGCAACCCTCAGGATCCGGGCCGACGCCGGCGCGGCGCTCACGGCGCTGGGCGCGGCGTTGCCGGATGCGGCGACGCCGGAGGCAGCTCCGAAATGGGACGCCGGCGAGGTGGCGCGGATCCGCGCGGCCTTCCACGCCGAAACCGACGCCGAACGGCCGGGCATCGCGCCCTGGGCAAGGGCCCTGCGGGCGGCGTTGCCCGCGGATGCGCAGATTTTTTCCGACATGACGCAATTCGCCTATGTGGCCAAGGAAATCGTCCCCCAGCCGGGCCCCGGGCTGTGGCACCACCCGTTCGGCTTCGGCACCCTGGGCTATGCGCTGCCCGCCGCGATTGGCGCGCGCGCGGCGCCCGGCGGAGGGGCGGTGGTGGCGATCGCCGGCGACTACGGGTTCCAGTATACGCATCAGGAACTGGGCAGCGCGGTGGAACTGGGCAGGCCGCTGCCGATCGTGCTGTGGGACAACGGAAAGCTCAAGGAAATCGAGGATGCGATGGTGCGCGCCCAGATCGCGCCCAACGCGGTTACCGCCCGCAACCCCGATTTCGCGCTGCTGGCGCGCAGCTACGGCATCGCCTATTGCGCCCCCGCCTCGCCCGAGGGGCCGGACGGGCTGGGCGCGGCGCTGCGCGACGCGCTTGGCCGGGCGGGGCCGACGCTGATCCACCTGCGCGCGCCGGCCGCGGCGGGGTGATGCGAAATGTCGCCTTTGCAAGGGGCGCGGCGGCGGGCAGGGTGATGCCATGAACCTCAGGTTACGCGGATTCTGGGCAATCGCGTTTGCCATCCTGCTGGCCCTGACCAGCGCCACGGCTTCGGTCGTACGCGGCAAGATGCGCGATGTGACCGGCACCATGGTGCTGTGCACCGGCCACGGGCCGCTGAGCGTGCCCGTCGACAGCCAGGGCCAGCCGGTCAAGGACGGCCCGATCTGCCCGGATTTCGTGCCCCAGATTGCCGGCTGGGACGCCGGTCCGCCGCCGCTTCTTGCCCCCGAAACGCTGGCTTTCGCGGAATTTTTCACAGTTCGTGCCAGCCTGCGCGCCCGGCAACTGCCACCCGATCTGCGCGCCCGCGCGCCCCCGGTCTGAGCCAGCGGCAGACCAAACCGGAAAATTCCAAGACGACCTCCAGGAACGGAGATAGCTGATGTTTATCAAGACACTACTGGCCGCGGGGCTTGCCCTGGGCCTGTCGGCCCTTGTGGCCACCCCGTCGCTGTCGGCGGACAATTCGACCGGCATCGAGATCACCGACGCCTATTTTCGCGCCCCGGGCAAGATGGCCAAGGCCGGCGCGGCGTTCATGCGCATCGTCAACCGATCCGGTCAGGCCGACCGGCTGATCGGCGCGCGCTCTGACATGGCCAAGATGGTGCAGACCCATACCCATGTCGCCGCGGACGACGGGGTGGTGAAAATGCGCCACGTGCCCGAAGGCTTCGAGATCCCCGCCGGCGGCGAACGCCTGCTGGCGCGCGGCGGCGACCACCTGATGTTCATGGGGCTGACGCGCCCGGTGATCGACGGGCAAAAGGTGACGGTCACACTGCTGTTCGAACGGGCCGGCGAAGTCACGGTCGAAATGCCCATCGACCTGAAACACGTGCCCTGACGCGGCCCGTCGGCGCCGGGGCTTTGGTTCCGGCGCCGATAGGTGCTATGGGTGGGGCCAAGCAGTTGGGCACAAACGAGGATTTGAAGATGCCGGTTGACCCCAAGGCCCTCTTTCACCCCCGGCCCGTGCGGTCATGGGCCCTGCGCCGGCGCGGGGGTCGGGGCTGAACCATGGCTGATCCGGCGCCGAAATTGCTGTTTGTCTGCCTGGGAAACATCTGCCGGTCGCCGGCGGCCGAAGGCGTGATGCGGGCGCGGCTGGGGGCCGAGCGGGGGCGGGCGCTCGACAGCGCCGGCACCTCGGGCTGGCATATCGGCGACACGCCCTACCCGCCGATGATCGACTGCGCGCGCCGGCGCGGCATCGACCTGCGCCCGTTGCGCGCGCGCGGCTTCGTCGCCGCCGATTTCGAGGCCTTTGAGCTGATCATCGCCATGGATCGTTTCAACCTGCGCGATATCGAGGCGCTTCGCCCGCCGGGAAACGCCACGCCGGTGCGCCTGTTTTTGTCCTATGCGCCACACACCGGGCTGAAAGACGTGCCGGACCCTTATTACACAGGCGATTTCGACCGGACGCTGGACCTGATCGAAACCGCCGCCGCAGGCCTGATGGCGACCCTGGGCTAGCTGTTTTCGGTGGCAAGGGGTGGTCAGATGATCGCCGCTTCCTTTAGCGCGCGGCCTTCCAGCAGGCGGGCAAAGCCGAGATCCGACAGGTCGAGGGTTTCGAAACCTCCGGTGCAGATCAGCTCGGCCAGCGCCCGGCCCACCGCCGGGGCCTGTTGAAAGCCGTGGCCGGAAAACCCGTTTGCAAAGAACAGGTTGCCAAGTTCGGGATGGGGGCCGATCACCGCGTTCTGGTCGATGCGGTTATAGGCGTAGTGCCCGACCCATTCGTTGAGCACGCGGATGCGTTCGAAAGCGGGGATGCGCGCGGCCAGGGCCGGCCAGACGCGGCGTTCCCACAGGCCGTGGTCAAAGGCGAAGTCGTCCGGCGCGACGGGGCCATCGTCTTCGGGGGCGGCGCCCACCATGTAGTTGCGCCCGTCGGTGCGCACATGGATGCCGCTGGGGTCGACGGTCAGCGGCAGGTCGCAGGGCAGGGGTTTTTCCGCCTGGAAAACATAGGTATAGCGCTTGCGCGGCTCTACGGGCAGGTCGATCCCGGCCATCGCCGCCAGCTGCGCCGCCCGTGGCCCGGCGGCGTTCACCAGCGCTCCGCAGGCGATGCGGGCGCCGCTTTTCAGCTGCAGCGCCTGGATTTGGGCGTCGGAATATTCGAGTGCGACGACCTCGTCGGTGATGGTTTCGACCCCGGCGCGCTTTGCCTGCCGGCGCCACCAGTCGGCCATCGTTGCGCCGTCGAAATAGCCTTCGTCGCGGTCGTTGAACGATCCCAGGACCACGTCGTCAAGCACCAGGAACGGCCAGCGTTGCGCGATTTGCCGCGCATCAAGCAGGCGTGTGCCCGCCCCAAGACGCGCCTGTAGCGCCTGGGCCTGGCGCAGATGTTCGGCGGCGGCGGCATCGGCGGCCAGATACAGGTATCCGAACGGGTGGACATGGATTTTCGGGCCTTCGTGATCACGCATGTGATCACGAAAGTTACGAATGAAATCAGCGCAGTATTGTGAAATCCGGATATTAACCTCGGTCGAAAACTGCTGGCGCATGCAGCTGTTGGTGTGGCTGGACGAGGCGAATTCGAAGCCCGGATCGCGTTCCACCACCAGCACCCGCCCGCTGAAATCGCCCCGCTGCGACAGGTGCCAGGCCACCGAAGCGCCGATCATCGCCCCGCCGACGATCACCACGTCATATGGCTGCATCTGTGCCCCCAAGGGTCAGCCGCAGATCGCCTGGGCGGTTTCCAGGTAGATCTTGTAGCGTTCCCAGAACCGGGCGTAGTTGCGCCGCTCGGACTGGCGGATGTCCTGCGCCTTGGACGGATCGCGATAGAAACTGGCCGCCAGTTTCTGGTCGCGCGGGTTCAGCGTCATGTTGGCGGCCTGCTGGATGCAGCCGCACAGGGCCGGGCTTTTGGCGTCGCGGTCGGATCG
>JAJRUE010000324.1 GCA_024277955.1 Alphaproteobacteria bacterium
GGTCTGGGTGGCGCTGCTCTATCTGTCGATCGCCGCCAGTTCGATGACCTTCGTGCTGTTGCAGTTCGCGACGCTGCACCTGCCGTCGTCCAAGGTGATGGCCTATACCTACCTGACCCCAAGCTTGGTCATCCTGTGGGAAATCGCCCTGGGCCACGGAGCGCCGCGCGGGCTGGTGCTGGTCGGGGTGGGGCTGACGGTGGTGGCGCTGGTGATGCTGCTGAAAGACGATTGAAACGGCCCCACCGCCGGCACTCCCAAGCCGCGGCCCGGGATAGCTGTCGGCCCTCTGTCTTTCCTCTTGCCGAAAATACCTTCGGGGGTGAATTGGCCCGGCATGGGCCAAGAGGGGGCAGACAGCCCCCGCCCTTGTGCCGCGGCGACCGCTCAGTCGCCCATGTCCCCCAGCAGTTTTTCCAGCGCGTCCAGGTCCAGCGGCTCGAACTGGCCGAAGCCCTGCATCCAGACCGAGGCTTCGCGCATCGCATCGGGTTCGAGCTTGCACCACTTTACCCGGCCGCGCTTTTCCTGGCTGATCAGCCCGGCGCGGGTGAGGATCGACAGGTGCTTGGAAATCGCCGCCAGCGACATCGAAAACGGTTCGGCCACGTCGGTGACCGCCATGTCGTCTTCCAGCAACATGGTCAGGATCTCACGGCGGGTGGGGTCCGAAAGCGCGGCAAAGACAATGTCCAGGGGGATTTTCATGGCCCCGGTAAACCCCGGCACGCTCCAATGGTCAACCAAAAGGTTGAATTTGGCTGGCGCCGCCGCTGGCCGCCCATGCGGCATTCTGACCGGCGGCGGGGCGTTGAGGGTTATGGAAAAAACGTTTAATAACAATGCATTGCCAGGTGCATAATCCTGAGACGGATCGCTTGACTCCGATGCGCGCCCTACCTAGTGTCCGCCCGAATGTCCGAGGGGCTTTTCGCATGGTTGATCCGGCTGACAAGAAACGGCTTGCCGAGCTTGGGAAACGGATCGACGCGCTGAAAGGCACCGAGGTTTCGAAGCCCCGCGCGGGCAAGAATTTTTCCCAGGCCAGCCAGGCCTGGCGGATGATCGTGGAACTGGTCGTGGGGATCGCGATCGGGACCGGCATCGGGTTCGGACTGGACGCGCTTTTCGGCACCAGCCCGTGGTTCCTGGTGCCATTCGTGATACTGGGCTTCGCGGCCGGGGTGAATGTGATGCTCGGCACGGCGCGCGAGCTGCAAGACGACCAAGCCAACCGTATGGGCGGCGCACAGGAAGATGAAGGGGACTAGACGTGGCGGAACACGCAGCAGACGCATCCGGCGGCCTTGAATTCCACCCGATGGAACAGTTCACGCTGGAACCGCTTTTCGGCGGCGGCGAGACGATCCACTGGTATACACCGACCAACGCGACCCTGTGGATGGGCGCGGCGATCCTGGTCATCCTGCTGCTTCTGGTGGTCGGCACCCGCCGGCGGGCGATCGTGCCCAGCCGCACCCAGTCGATCGGCGAACTGGCCTACGGCTTCATCTACACCATGGTCGAAGATGTCGCCGGCAAGGACGGGCTCAGGTATTTCCCCTACATCATGACGCTGTTCATGTTCATCGTGGTGGCGAACTTTCTCGGCCTGATCCCGATGAGCTTTTCCACCACATCGCAGATCGCGGTGACCGTGGTGATGGCCCTGATGGTCTTTCTTTCGGTCACCCTGCTGGGCTTCTTCAAGCACGGCATCGGCTTTCTCAAGCTTTTCTGGGTGTCCTCGGCGCCGATGGCGCTACGCCCCGTCCTGGCGGTGATCGAGGTGATTTCCTACTTCGTGCGCCCGGTCAGCCATTCCATCCGTCTTGCCGGCAACGTCATGGCGGGCCACGCCGTGATCGAGGTCTTCGCGACCTTCGGCGGCATTCTCGCAATCGCGCCGCTGTCGCTTGTCGGCATCATCGCAATGTTCGGCATGGACGTGCTTGTGGCCTTCGTCCAGGCCTACGTGTTCACCATCCTGACCTGTGTCTATCTCAAGGATGCACTGCATCCGGGCCACTAGGTCAGGGTCAGAAATATCAGCCAATTCCAACGTAAGGAGAATTCTCATGGAAGGCGAAATGATTGAAATGGGCAAGTTCATCGGTGCCGGTCTTGCGACCGTCGGCATGGGTGGCGCTGCCATCGGCGTGGGTACCATCGTCGGCAACTTCCTGTCCGGCGCCCTGCGCAACCCGTCGGCCGCCGGCGGCCAGACCGCCATGCTGTTCATCGGTATCGCGTTCGCGGAAGCCTTCGGGATCTTCTCGTTCCTGGTTGCCCTGCTGCTGATGTTCGCAGTCTGATTTCCACGAACCATCCTTACGGCCGGACGCATGCCCCCGGGTGCGCGTCCGGTGTAAACCGGGTTCAAGGAGAACGTCATGGCACAAAACACTACTGAAGCCGCAGGTCAGGCCGCCGAGGCGGTGGGCATGCCGCAGCTCGATTTCGCGGCCTACCCGAACCTGATCTTCTGGCTGCTGGTCACGCTGGTGGTGATCTATTTCATCCTGTCCAAGGTGGCCCTGCCGCGTATCGCGTCGGTGCTGTCGGAACGTCAGGGCACGATCACCAGCGACCTTGCCGCGGCCGAGGATCTCAAGCGCAAGGCCGAAGAGGCCGAAAAGGCCTATGACCAGGCGTTGGCCGATGCACGCGCGCAGGCGCAACGGATCGTGGCCGAAGCCAAGGCGGAAATCCAGGCGGAACTGGACGAAGCGCTGGCGCATGCGGATGCGGAAATCGCCGCGAAATCGGCGGAATCCGAGGCCGCGATTGCCGAGA
>JAJRUE010000325.1 GCA_024277955.1 Alphaproteobacteria bacterium
GCTGGCGCTGGCGCCCTACGCCGACGGGCCGCGCTGCCATTTCGTGTCGAACGTCGATGGCGCGCATGTGCACGATACGCTGGCCGGGCTGGACCCGGCGACCACCCTGGTCATCGTCGTCTCCAAGACCTTCACCACCATCGAAACCATGACCAACGCGGCGCGCGCGCGCGACTGGCTGGCGGCGGGGGGCGGCGACGGGGCGGTGGGCGGTCACCTGGTGGCGGTGTCCTCGGCGCTGGAGCGCACCCGCGACTGGGGCATCGCGCCCGAACGTGTCTTCGGCTTCGAAGACTGGGTCGGCGGGCGCTATTCCATGTGGGGGCCGGTGGGGCTGGCGCTGATGCTGTCGATCGGCGCCGCGAATTTCCGTGATTTTCTGCGCGGCGGCGCGGCGATGGATGCGCATTTCCGCACCGCGCCGCTCGCTGAAAACATGCCGGTGATGCTGGCGCTGACCGGCCTCTGGCACAACCAGGTCTGCGGCCACGCCACCCGCGCGGTTCTGCCGTATGATCAAAGACTTGCGCGCCTTCCAGCCTATCTTCAACAACTGGAAATGGAAAGCAACGGCAAACGCGTTTCGATGGACGGCACGACGCTCGCCCAGCACAGCGGCCCCATCGTCTGGGGCGAACCGGGCACCAACGGCCAGCACGCCTTTTACCAGCTGATCCACCAGGGCACTCGCATCGTGCCCTGCGAATTCATGATCGCCGCGCGCGGCCACGAAGCCGATCTTGCCCACCAGCACCGGCTGCTGATCGCCAACTGCCTGGCCCAGTCAGAAGCCCTGATGCGCGGCCGCTCGCTGGACGAGGCCCGCGCCATGCTCGCGGCGCGCGGCCTGACCGGCGACGAGATCGACCGCCAGGCCCGCCACCGGGTGTTCCCGGGCAACCGCCCCTCGGTGACCCTGGCCTACGACTTGCTGGACCCGTTCACGCTCGGCCGGATCATCGCGCTCTACGAACACCGGGTCTTCGTCGAAGGGGTGATCGTCGGCATCAATTCCTTTGACCAATGGGGGGTCGAACTGGGCAAGGAACTCGCCCGCGCGCTGCTGCCGATGGTCGAGGGCCGGGAAACCGCCACCATGAAAGACGCCTCCACCCGCCAACTCCTCGCCCACCTGTCCCGCCCCGGATCCCCCTGACGCACCCGCGCCGGCTTCTTCTGTCCAAAAATATCCCCGCCGGAGGCACCGCGCCCGCGCCAGCGGGCGCCCCCAAAAACAATCGCGCCCCAAAGGGGCGCGGCAATTTGGCAAGACCGGTATGAACCTGGAGCGGGTGAAGGGAATCGAACCCTCGTCGTCAGCTTGGGAAGCTGCTGCTCTACCATTGAGCTACACCCGCGTTCCGGGACCGTTGAATACCGCGCGTCCGGCAAGAGTGCAAGGGCGCTCGTGCCCCGTCGCCAGCACGGTTTCGCGCCCCCAATGCGCCCCCGCCGTCAGCGCTGCATCACCAGCGACTGCAATTCGCTCAGCGTCATGTCCGGGCGGTTGCGATAGGCGCTCAGAATCCTGCCGAAATGGCGAAGGTTGCGCAGGATTTCATCCTGCTGCGAGGCCGACAATTCGCCCTGCAGCAGGTTGAAGGCCCGGTCCGCAAGATCCTGGTCGATGTCGGTCGTCAGCGTCTCGAGCGCCGAGCGGAACGACACCAGGTAGGTCTGCTGGAACCGGCGAAGCGTCCTTTGCTGTTCGGCCAACTGCTTGCCGGTCTTCAGGAATTGCTTGCACTGGTCGTTGCTGGAACAGATCCGGACCCGATCCACGATGCTCAGGATATTGTCGCGCAGCCGGTCGATCTTCTGCTGCCCGTCGATCATCGTTCCCACCAGCACCGCGCCGTTCAGAAGGGTCGACTTGGCGGCCTCGCCGAACGCGGTGATCGCCTGTTCGCGGGCGCGGCGGAACTCAAGCTGCAACTGGCGCAGCGCACCCTGGCGCTGGGGATCGGTTTCTTCCTCGATCAGCGCGGCCAGCGTCCCCAGCGGCGACGCGGTCTCATGCGCGGTGTCGTCGGTCAGCGCGATCCACTTGTCGCGGATCCGGCGCAGCACCTGGTCCGAGCTGGCCACCTGCTGCCCCAGGACCAGCCGCAGCCCGAAGGTCTTGGACTTCAGCGCCAGCCCGTCGCTGGCCCGGAACATCGGGTATTCGGTGCGCTGGGCGGAATAGACCTGCTCGGGCGTCGACAGGACCGAGCCGCCGCGCGTCACCATCCCGCCGGTCTGCCCGTGGGTGCGCCCGACCGCGTTCAGCCGGAAGGGTTCCAGCATCAGTTCCTCGGCATTGCCGTAGATATCGAACAAACCCAACGGGTTGGGGCGGCGCAAGCCCACCGGCAACAGCCGGCCGCGGGCGGAGCCGGGGGCGCTGACCTGGGCGTATTCCAAAAGGTTGTCATCGCCGAAGAACCGCCGCGACGGGAAGTGCGCCGGGTCGATCTGGGCGCCGCCGCGCGCGGCGTATTCCCATTCGGTTTCGGTGGGCAGGCGCAGGTAGGGGGGCGTGCCCTCGAGCGCCGGCAGCGCGTCGCGCGCTTCGCTCAGCAGCCACTCCGAATAGCGCCGCGACAGGTCGACCGCGCCGAACCACGAAAGATCGCCCTGCGCCAGACGGCCCTTGCGGCTGGGCGGCATGCAATCGCCCATCAGCGCCTTGAACTGGGCCTGGGTCAGCTCGTAGCGGGCCAGGTAGTAGAAAGTCTGTCCGGCCTCGTCGCCACTGAACGGGCCGCGCAGGAACGCGGTGCGCAGATAGTCGGAATAGCCGGTTTCGGGCTGGGTCTGGCCCAGGCGGATGCGCCGGTCCGAAAGCGGGTTGTCCGGGTCCACCGGCACCACGATTTTCTGAAAGGCCATGGCGCCGCCGCAAGGCATCGGCAGGATCAGGTCGGCGCTGTCTCCGGCTTTTGCTGCCGGGTCGTATTGCGCCACCGGCCAGGTGATCGTGCCGGCCTCGGGTTGGCTCTGGGCCTGCGCGGTGCCGGCCGCGAGCGCCGCGATCAGCGCCGCAAAAAGCCCCGCGGTGAGGCCCGCAGTCAGGCCCGAGGTCAGGCCCGCGAAACGCCCCGGGGCCGGGGTCTGGCGACGCCCCGGCATCAGCCCTGCTCCCGCAGGACGGTGGCGGGGTCGGTGGCCAGCGCGCTGTGCGCCGCGACCAGCGAGGCGGCGGTGACAAAGGTCACCACCGACAGCGCGATCACCAGCGACTGGCGCAGGCCGACCACCACCAGGCCGCCCTGGGCGGTCAGCCCGGTGTCGAACAGCCGTTCGGCGACGCCCGCGGCGAGGGCGAACAGCACAAAGGACACCACCAGCCCGATCAGCGCCGTCACCACCGCCTGGATCACCGGAAACAGCGCGATGAAGTCCTGCCGTATTCCCAGCAGCCCGAGGCTGGCCAGCATCCGGCGTTTTCGCGCCACCTCGCCCCAGAAGCCGAAGATCAGCGCCGCCGCCAGCCCGGCGCCGGCCACCGCCGCCACCAGCCCCAGCGCCAGCCCCAGATTGCGCCCCAGCCCCAGCACCGAGGCGACCCGCGCCGTGGCGGCGGTGGTGGCCACGCCAAAGCGCTGTTCGATGCGTGCCTGCACCGCCGCAAGATTTTCCAGCCGGTCGGCATAGACGCGCATGCCTTCGAAGGCGACCACCCGTTCCGACAGCGGCCTGCCGTTGGTGATGCCATGTTCGGGCAGGGCGTATTCGTCGTAAAAAGCCTCGATCAGGTCGAGCGTGTCCAGCGTGGCGAAGATCACCCGCCCCGTCACCCGGTCTTCGGGCAGGATCGCCACCACCCGCGATTTCAGCGCCAGCTGCCGGGGCCGGTCGGGGGCCTGGGTGAACAGGTTGATGTCGTCGCCCGGCGCGATCGAAAGCTGACCCGCAAGCGCCGCCGAGACCGCGACCTGGCCCGGTTCCAGCCCGGCAAAGGGCGCCAGCATCGGATCGCCGGCGCCGCTGGGCGACAGGATCGCCTCTTGCTTGCCGCGCCCGCCGGCCTTGCGCACGTTCACATAGTCGAACAGGCTGCGGGTCTTGAGGGTGGCGAATTGCACGTCGGACCAGCTGCGGATCTCTTCGATGTCGGCCAGGCTGAAGTCGCTGTTGCCGCGGGTGTCGATCTGCAGCGTCGCCGGGTTCTGCAGCAGCCGCCCCAGCAGCGCGTCATAAACCCCGTTGCGCACCCCGAAAAGCACCAGCAGCGGCACGATCACCCCGGCCAGCACCGCGACGTTGCACAGCAGATACAGCCAGTCGCGAAACAGGTCGCGCAGGGACAGTTCGACAAGCAGTTTCATGCGGCCTCCTCCTCCTGCGGGGCGGGCACGATCCGGCTGACCACCATCCCCGGCGGCTGGTCGCTGTCGAGCTGCAGCGCGTAGCGGCGCAGCGCGAACGTGCCCAGCAGATCATGGTCGTGCGACGAGATGATCACCACGCAGCCGGCTTCGCGCGCCGCTTCGAACAGCAGCGACATGGCGTGGGCCGAGTTTTCCGGGTCCAGCGCCGCGGTCGGCTCGTCCGCGATCAGGATTTTCGGCCGGTGCGCCAGCGCGCGCGCGATCGACACCCGCTGGCGTTGGCCGATCGACAGCTGCGCCGGATGCAGCCCGGCAATCGCCTCGAGCCCCAGACGCTCCATCAGCCGGGCGGCGTGGTCGGGGTCGGGCGCGCCGTTGATGCGCTGGCTCAGCGCCACGTTCTGGGCCACCGAAAGAAACGGCAGCAGGCCGCCGGTCTGCGGGATGAAGCCGAACAGGCGACCGCGCAGGGCGGCGATTTCATAGACCCCGGCGCGGCTTTGCCAGTGGCCGGTCAGCTCGGTCGGGCCGGCGCCATCGAACCCCACCCGATAGCGGCCGCCGGGATCGGGCGGGCGCAGCAGCCCAAGCAGTTCCAGCAGCAGCGTCTTGCCGGTGCCGCTGGCCCCGGTCAGCCCGACCGCTTCGCCCGGCGCGATGCTGAGCTCGTCGACGCGCAGACAAAAGCTGCGTTCGTCGTCCCTGAGCGTCACCCCCAGCCCCTCGACGACGATCGCCGGCTGGTCCGGTGCACTCATGCCCGGCTGCCCTGTCATCGCGCCCCTCTCATGGCAGCACGTCGAACGGCATGGCAAAGACCTTTTCGCCGTCCGGCGCGCCATCGTAAAGCGCTGTCCACACGTCGTTGTCGAACAGCCATTTGCGGTATAGCGTCAGCTTCTGGCGCATCCCGTCGATGATCGACCGCCTGAGCATCGCGCTTTCCTGCCAGCGCTGCTGGTCCATCGACAGCAGCTGGCTGCGGTAGGGCAGGCGTTCAAGGTATTCCAGCGCGCCGCCAAGGGTGCTGGCATCCGCCGACACCAGGTTCTGCGGGTTCTGCGCCATCTGCGCCACCACTTCCTGCACCTGGCTGAAGAACGAGGTCGCGTCCTGTTCGCTGCGCGTCGCTTCGGCCAGGCGCACCAGGTTGTCGAGCAGTTCGGCCATGGTCGCCATCTCGTTCTTGGTGACCAGCAGGCGCGGTTCGATCGCCAGCGCCGACGGGTTTTCGGCGGCGCGTTCGGTAACCCAGCCTTCGATCACGTCGGGCGCGCGGGTGCCCTGGCGCGTGCCCAGATAGGCCAGCCGCATCGCCCGGCCCAGGTCCACCAGGTCTTCGCCGGCCTGATCCGGGCTGAGCACGGTCGCTTCGCCGCGCGCGGCGCGCACATGGTCGGTCAGCGCCGTCACCAGCAGCGTCACCGTCTGTTCAAAGGACTGTTCGGATCCGCCCTCGATCGGGTAGTAGAACTGGCGCTGGCCAAAGCGCGACAGCTGCCGGTAGCGGTCGGCGGCGTAGTCGTGGTTGGCGTCGCCCCCGCCGGGGGTCTTGAGGTGCAGCGTCATGATCACGATGCCGCGGTCTTCGGCTTCGCGCTGCAGTTCCGCCGGGCCGATGCGCGAGCGCGCGTTCGGGTCGCGCGGATCCTTGGGCCCGGCGTCGGTCACCAGGATGATATAGCGCCCGTCGAACCGGTCGCCGCCCTGCTGGTCCCAGTCGATCTGGTCGATGGCGTCTTCCACCCCGGCCAGGCTGTCTTCGTTGAAGCCGGGCGAATTGACCCGGGCCACGTGGGTGTCGGCGATGGCCTGCAGCACCGGCAGCTGGCTGTCGCGGCGCTGCAGCGGCACCACCACCTTGGTACGGTAATCCAGCCCCGGCGCGGCCTGGGTGTTGTCGCGAAACGCCACTGCGCCAAAGTTGATCAGCGGCGCGATATCGGTGCCGCTGATGTCGTAGATGATCTTGGAAAGCGCCTTTTGGGTGCGTTCGATATAGGGCTGCATCGACTGGGTAGTGTCGAACACGAAGACCACGCCGGCGTCGAATTCGTTGTTGGTGCCGCTCTGGGCCGAGGCGGCCGGCAGCGCGTCGTCCAGCGGCAGCGACGCGACCTTCATCAGCAGGTTGTCTTCGTAGGTCAGCGGGTGCAGGTCTTCGACGAAATCGAGGATCGGCATCAGGTAGAGCTCGTCGCGGATGTTGACGAAAGTCTCCGGCTCGATCGACACCACGCCGTCGCGCGGCGACAGCAGGCCGTTGTCGGCCTTGTCGATCAGCTGGGCCTGAATTTCCTGCAGGGATTCGTGCTCCATGAAGGTGCGCAGGTTGCTTTCGGTGTCGAAGATCAGGCTGCGGCGGCGGTTCGACGGGTTGGTGAACGAGGCAATGATGTTCTGTTTCCAGTCCACCACGCTGGCGGCTTCGACCCAGCCTTCGGGGGCGGCAAAGACCGAGGGGCCGACCTGCACCCAGCCGGCGCGCCGGCCAAACACGTAGAGCGGCTGAAAGGCCGGGTAGCGGCGCAGCTGGCGGCTGTCGGGGGCGTCGAACAGGGCCGCGCCCGGACGGGTGAGCACGCGCTGATAGACCGAACTGGTGCCCTCGATCAGCAGCGGTCTGAGCTGCTGGGCGGCCAGCGGCACGGGCAGCGCCAGCACCGCCAGCAGCATCAGCGCCCCAAGGAGGGCCAGCGTTGCATGGCGGGCGCGGGTTTTTGGCGCCGGGTTTGCCGCCGGATCGGGTGCCGGAATTGCCCCCGGTCCGGGCATCCGGCGGCGGACCGGGCCTGCCGCAGGGCTTTGGCCGCGCATCGCGCGAAAGGGCATCGAAAGACTGGGTATCGAGTGTTTCATGGCGGCTTTCGTCATTGTGAACAAAATTCCTCGACGGCGTTTTGCGACAGCGTGTCCGAGGCGGCGCGCAATTCGGCGCACAGGGTCACCAGGCGGATCTCGGCGCGGCTGCTGCCGGCGTCGCGGGCGCGGGCGTAATATTCGGCGGCCTTGGGGGCGCTTTCGGGCAGTTGCAGCCCGATGGCGGTCTCGATCGGGCTGTCGTTGACCTGGGCGTCGTAAAGTTCGCCGAACAGTTCCAGCGCGTCGGCATTGCCGGCGGCGGCGCCGTTTTCGATCATCGCCAGCGCCTGGGGCGGGGGGATGCGGTCGGCGCAGGTTTCCAGCACCCGGCGCGCCCGGGAAAAATCCCCCAGCGCCGCCAGGTCGATGGTGTCCTGCGAACAGGCGGCGTCGGGGTCGGGCGCGGCGGCGGGCGTCGGGGCCACCGGGGCGACGGCGGCGGTATCGGCGCCGCGGTTGTTGAAGTAGTAATCGGCGCCGCCCGCCGCCAGCAGCGCCAGCAGCAGCACCAGCAGCAGGTAGCCCAGCAGCCGGCGGTTCGGCTTTTCGGGCTGCACCGGCAGCACCACGGTCGGGTCTTCCACAGGCTCGGGATCGGCCACCGGCACGGCGTGGGTCGGCTCGGCGGGCGGCTCGGGCGTTTCGTGGTCTTCGGTGGGCGGCGGGGTTTCCGGCAGGGCGGCGGGGTCGGGTTCGGGCTCGGGGGCCTGGCGGACCGGGCCGCTGAGCGTGACCTTCGGCTGGCTGGGCGCGGGCGTGGTCGGATGGGCCACGTGCAGCCCGCCGATCTGCGCCGCGCCGGGCATCGGCACCACGTCGTCGGGCCAGGTGACTTCGGCTTCCAGCGCGCCGATGGTGATGCGCAGCGCGGCGTATTCCTCGACCTGGTTGACGATTTCCGGGCCGATCACCAGGGCGGCGTCGTTGCCTTCGTGGCGGACCGGGTAGGGGCCAAAGCCGGCGGGTTCCGACTGCCAGCCGTTCTGACCCAGGTAACGCTCTGAAAACGCGTCGAAAACCGAAACCACCACCTCGCCCTCGGGGAGCGTGGTCGCGTCGGTGGCCAGCCTGGCATAGCCGCCATCGGGGCGCGCGGGGTCGCATGTCACATCAAGGCGCATCATCGCTTCATCCCGTCGCCAGATGCGCCAGGATGCCGCCCAGACGCAGGTTCTGTTCGATGTCCACATCCGCCCCGCCCGAGGCCTTGGCGTTGGCCACGAACATCGCGTCCAGCGCGAACACCAGGTCGGTCCACAGGTCCTGGGCGGCGTTGCGCGGCTGCGGCGGCAGGTTGTCGGCGCCGTCGAAGGTTTCGCGCGCACTGTAGGCGCGCCGGGTGGTGCCGTCGGGCATCTCGATCAGCGGGCGCTTGTCTTCGGGCAGGGTCCGGGTGCCCAGGGTGACCACGAAATCGTTGATATGTTCGGCGCAGACGATGGCCGCGGGTTCGGCCTGCATGTCGACGGTCAGACCAAAGCTCATGTCGCGCAGCTGCGCCTTCATCCGGTCGATGATCCCCATGCGCCGCATGGCGCTGGCCAGTTCGGCGTTCAGGTTGGCCACATGGGTCTGCGTCAGCCCGTAGCTGGCGACGGTTTCGGCATCGTCGCGGAATCGGTTGAGCCCTTCGATCCAGATCTCGATCGAGCTTTCGGCCTGGAAGGTTTCGACATTCATCGTGCGGATATTGGCGGGCGCGCGGGCCGGGTCGGTCGCGCCGTTGCCGCTGTTGGCGCCATTGCCGCCGGCTGGCGACGGCGCGCCGCCGTTCGCCGCCCGA
>JAJRUE010000040.1 GCA_024277955.1 Alphaproteobacteria bacterium
AGGCTGCCGATGCGCAGCCAGCCGGCCACCAGCAGGATCATCCCGGCCATCAGCGTCGCCAGCACCAGCCCGTCATAGCCATGTTCGGCGATAACCCCGTAAACCACCACGATAAAGGCGCCGGTCGGCCCGCCGATCTGCACCCGGCTGCCCCCCAGAAGCGACACGAAGAACCCGCCGATTACCGCCGTCACCAGCCCGTCCATCGGCCGCGCGCCGGACGCGATTGCAATCGCGATCGACAGCGGAATGGCGACCATCGCGACGGTCAGACCCGCCAGCAGATCGCCGCGCAGTTGGTGGCGGTCATAGGCTTTCATGGTGGTCAGGATCTTCGGCTGCAACATCGCATCAACTTCCAGAGAATTTGTCAGGGGGACAGGCGATTGCCTTAGCAATTCTTGCCGCTGCACCTATATTGATCTTCGAAGGAGACTCGATGCGTAATCTTGTAACAGTCCTGCTTTGGGTGGCGCTCGCGTTTTCGGCCACCGCGCAGGACCGCGGCGCACCAGCCGAAAACCCCACCATACAGAAACCCACGCTGGACCTGCGCGATGGCAAGGACATCGTGCTGGAAGATTTCCTGTGGCTGAACCGGCTGATCATCGTGTTCGCCGACAGCCCGCGCGACCCGGTGTTCCAGGAACAGCTGGAACTGCTCAAGGAACGTCCCGGCGATCTGCTGGAACGCGACGTGGTGGTGGTGGTCGACACCGACCCGAAAAACCCGTCGGCCCTGCGCCAGAAACTGCGCCCGCGCGGCTTCGGGCTGGTGTTCGTCGACAAGGACGGGCTGGTCAAGCTGCGCAAGCCCGCGCCCTGGGACGTGCGCGAGATTTCGCGCTCTATCGACAAGACCGAACTGCGCCAGCAGGAATTGCGCGAAGAACGCGCCGGCGGCACCTGAGCGCCGCGCAAACCGGCCGGCCCTGGCGCGGTCATTCGAATTCCATGATCACTTCGTCAACCGCCAGGCTGTCGCCCGGCGCGGCGTTGATCCGGGTCACCACGGCGGTTCTTTCGGCGCGCAGGATGTTTTCCATCTTCATCGCTTCGACGGTGCACAGCGCCTGGCCTTCCTGCACCTTGTCGCCCACCGCCACGTTCAGGCCGACCACCATCCCCGGCATCGGGCACAGCAGCAGTTTCGAGGTATCGGGCGGCAGTTTTTCCGGCATCAGGCGGGCCAGTTCCGCCTGCCGCGGCGTGCGCACATAGGTGCGCAGACCGGCCCCGCGCAGGCGCAGGAAAAACCCGTCCGGCGCCTTTGCGACCTTCATCACCAGCGGCAGTTCATCGACATCCAGCACCGCCAGGCTGTCGCCCGGCGTCCAGGGGCTTTCGACCCGCATCCGCCCGCCGTCCTGAAAGCTCACCGTCGCGCCCAGCTTGTCGGCGGCGATATGCACCGGGAAATCCACGCCTTGCAGCGACACCACCCAGTCGTCGCCGATCTTGCGTTCGTGGTTGTCCATGCGCCCGGACACCCGGGTGCGCCGGATTTCCGCCACCCGATACATCGCCGCCGCCGCAGCAGCGACCCGGCGCAGCAGCGTATCCGGCAGATCAACCCCCTGAAAACCCTCGGGATATTCCTCCTCGATAAAGGCCGTGGTGATGTCGCCCGAAACAAAGCGCGGATGGTCCATCACCGCCGACAGGAACGGCAGGTTGTGGCCGATGCCTTCCACCTCGAAGGCGTCCAGCGCGGTGCGCATCGCTTCGATCGCCGCCCGCCGGTCCGGCGCCCAGGTGCACAGCTTGGCGATCATCGGGTCGTAGAACATGGAAATCTCGCCGCCCTCGTAAACGCCGGTATCGTTGCGCACGACATAGGCGTCGGTCGCCTCTTCCGCCGGCGGGCGGTAGCGGGTCAGCCGCCCCGTCGAGGGCAGGAAGTTGCGATAGGGATCTTCGGCATAAAGCCGGCTTTCGATGGCCCAGCCGTTCAGCTTCACATCCTTTTGCGCGATGCTCAGCTTTTCGCCCGCCGCCACCCGGATCATCTGTTCCACCAGGTCGATGCCGGTGATCAGCTCGGTCACCGGGTGTTCCACCTGAAGCCGCGTGTTCATTTCCAGAAAGTAGAAGTTGCGCGCGGCATCGACGATGAATTCCACCGTGCCGGAGCTGCTGTAGCCCACCGCCTGCGCCAGCGCCACCGCCTGTTCGCCCATCGCCTTGCGCGTGGCTTCGTCCAGAAACGGGCTGGGGGCCTCTTCGATGACCTTCTGGTTGCGCCGCTGGATCGAACATTCCCGTTCGCCCAGGTAAATCCCGTTGCCGTAACTGTCGCACAGCACCTGGATCTCGATGTGGCGCGGCTGGGTCACGAATTTCTCGATGAAGATCCGGTCGTCGCCGAAACTCTTGGCCGCCTCGCTTTTCGAGCTTTCGAACCCTTCGCGCGCCTCATCGTCGTTCCAGGCGATGCGCATGCCCTTGCCGCCGCCGCCAGCGCTGGCCTTGATCATCACCGGATAGCCGATCTCGGCGGAAATGCGCGCCGCCTCGTCGGCATCCTCGATCAGCCCCATGTGGCCGGGCACCGTCGAAACCCCCGCCTCTTTCGCCAGTTTCTTCGAGGTGATCTTGTCGCCCATCGCCTCGATCGCGCCCTTGGGCGGGCCGATAAAGACGACCCCCTCGGCGGCCAGGGCTTCGGCAAAGGCGGGGTTTTCCGACAAGAACCCGTAGCCCGGATGCACCGCCTCGGCGCCGGTTGCGCGGATCGCCTCCATGATGCGGTCGATCACGATGTAGCTTTCGTTGGCCGGGGCCGGGCCGATATGCACCGCTTCGTCGGCCATCTGCACATGCAGCGCGCGCCGGTCCGCGTCGGAATAGACCGCCACCGTGGCAATCCCCATCCGGCGGCAGGTCTTGATGACCCGGCAGGCGATTTCGCCGCGGTTGGCGATCAGGATTTTCTTGAACATTGGCCCCGTTCCCCTGGTCTGGTTTGCCCGGACGGCGCGGCCCGGACCGAAAGACGCAAAACGGCCACCGCGGTCGCGCCGCGATGGCCGTTCATTGAAATGCCGGGCACAAACGCGCCCGCGGATGCTACCCGATCAGCACGATCCGGGGTTTCTGCGGCAATAAAGCACGTTGGCCGCGCTGCCCAGCGCAGCGCCGGTGATGGCGTCGCCGCCCATGACCGTGGCCGCCGCGGCGCCCGCACCAGCCCCCATGAGTCCCTGCTGCAGCAGCGTTTCGCCACAGGCCGACAACGCAAGCAGGGCGCTGATCGCAACGATCGAAAGTTTGTTCTGCATGAATGCATTCCCTTCTTGGCCAAACTGGTGCCGCCACTTGACCCATTCCGGCGCGCGCTGGCAAAGGGTTTTTTCGCAACCGCACCGATGCGGGCGAAGACTTGCCGGTTTGCGGCGCGGGCGGCGGTGTTGGCCCTGGCGCCGCCCCGCGCCCTAGCCCAAAGGGTAAGAGGCCTGATCGAAAAAAGATCAGACCTCTTGGAAGGGGAAGGGTAACGGTTTTGACAATCCGCAGCAGGCGTATTGTTGGAGGGACCCGCTGCTGCAACGAACATGCAACGGGAAATCGCCCCGCGTAAGGGGGTCGTGGCTTTGGCCGCGAATTCGGCTGATTTTCGCCAATCCGGGTGACGTGCGGGCGATTTCATGCCTATTTCCCCCCGTCGAAGGCTTCGGGAAAGGCGGCCCGCGCCCGCGCCACGTCGATTTTCAACAGGGAATCGTAGGATGCGGGGTCGAACGGGTCTTCGGCTGGCACCACCTCGCGGCCAAAAAGCCAGGACAGGCGGCCGGCGTCCAGGTTGCCGCGCACAAAGGGCTCTTCGCCGAAATGTTCCCACAGCGCCGCCATAAAGGCCGCATCCGCCCGCCGGTCGGCCGGACGCCGGTCGGCGTGGCGTTCGCGCGCCACCAGCGGCGTCACTCCGCGCGGGTTGGCCCGGCGCAGCGTGAACTGGAAATCGGTGCCCGGAAGACGGCCCGGAAACCCGCGGTGTTTTTGCATCGGAGGCAAGGCCATCTACAGCGGCTCCCATTCGCAGACGCCGTTCGCGACCCCGTAGGCTTCGAACACCTGGGTCACCTCGGGGGCGGGCGCGCCAAAGGCCACCGGGCGCTGCGACAGCGAAATCACCACCCGGCGCACGTCCCGCGCCCCGGACAGATAGGGCAGCGCCACATCGTGACAAAGCGCCAGCAGATCCGGTTCAATTCGGGCGTAATCCACCTCTCCGGCCCCCAGTTCGGGCGCGACAAAGCGGAAAAACAGCGTCCCGTCATGCTGGGAATGGCCGGTGATCACCTCTTGCAGATGCACCGGCTGGCCCGAGGGCACGCGAATTGTCGTCTGGTCGGACATGCCCCCCCCTTACAGCGGAATGTTGTCGTGCTTTTTCCACGGGTTTTGCTGGCTCTTGCCCCGCAGCGACGCAAAGGCCCGGCACACCCGTTTGCGGGTGGAATGCGGCATGATCACCTCGTCGATGAAACCGCGTTCGGCGGCCACGAACGGGTTGGCAAAGCGGGTTTCATAGTCGGCGGTGCGTTCGGCGATCTTTTCTGCATCACCCAGTTCAGAGCGATACAGGATTTCCACCGCGCCCTTGGCCCCCATCACCGCGATTTCAGCGGTGGGCCAGGCATAGTTGAAATCGCCCCGCAGGTGTTTCGAGGCCATCACGTCATAGGCCCCGCCATAGGCCTTGCGGGTGATCACCGTGACCTTGGGCACCGTCGCTTCGCCATAGGCGAACAGCAGCTTGGCCCCGTGCTTGATCACGCCGCCGTA
>JAJRUE010000326.1 GCA_024277955.1 Alphaproteobacteria bacterium
CGCCAGCCCAGTTTGGTCAGGTGGTAAAGCACCGAACAGCCCACCACCCCGCCGCCGATCACGACCGCCCTTGCCGTGGTTTTCATCGCCCGTCTCCTTGCTGTCACGGGTCCATGCTGGGTGCGGCGGCGCGCCGGGGTCTGGTCAGGGGGCGACAGGAATGGTCGTTTTTGGGCGGCGCTGCCAGGCCTGGGGTCAAAACCCGATCAAGCTGCGCCGCCAGCCCGACAGGCGCGAAATGTCAGCGGTTCGGGACGCGCGGGCAAGGGTGGTTCCCTTTGCAAGCGGCCCGAGACACTGAGCTTTCGCAGCAATTTCGCCAGTGGCGCAGCGGTAATGGGCATGTGACCTAGAAGCGCATCAACACCTGCAGATCGGCGACATTGGTGCCGGTGGCGCCGGTGATCAGCAAGTCGCCCGCCGCCTTGAGAGCATGGTAACTGTCGTTGCGCGCCAGCGCCGCGGCCGGGTCGATCCCGGCGGCGCGGATGCGCCCGAGCGTCCCGGCATCCACCAGCCCGCCGGCGGCGTCGGTGGGCCCGTCGCGCCCGTCGGTGCCGCCCGACAGGAACACCCAGCCATCGGGCCAGCCCGCCTCTTCGGCCAGCAGGGCGACGCGCAGCGCCAGTTCCTGGTTGCGCCCGCCCAGCCCGTCGCCCGCCAGCCGCACCGTGGTTTCGCCGCCAAACAGCCAGGTGCCCGGCCCGGTGCCACGGGCGATGGTGCGCGCCGCCTCGGCCACATCGCCCACCAGCGGGCGCGGGTAGACCGCCGCCCCCGGCGCGGCGCGCGCCATGGCGGCGACGCTTTGGGCGTTCGAGCCGATCAGGTGGTTTTCGACCAGCTCCGGCAGTTCTGCGGGCGGGCCTTCGGGGCGCGACAGATGCGCCTGCACGCTGGCCGGCAGGTCGTCCCAGATCCCGGCGTCGCGCAGCAGGGCGCGCGCCTGGGCGCGGGTGCCGATCGGCGCGCAGGTCGGCCCCGAGGCCACCACCCGCAGATCGTCGCCGATCACATCCGACAGGATCAGCCCGGTGACGCGGGCCGGCGCCGCCAGCCGGGCCAGCCCGCCGCCCTTGAGGCGCGACACCTGCTGGCGCACCAGGTTCATCGCGCCGATATCCAGCCCCGCCGCCAGCAGGGCCGCGTTCACGCACGCCTTGTCGGCCAGGCTCACCCCGGCCACCGGGGCGGGCAGCAGCGCCGAAGCGCCGCCGCTGATCAGCACCAGCACATGATCGTCGGCGCCGGCGCTGCGCACCAGCTTTTCCACCGCCCGCCCGGCGGCCAGCCCGTTTTCGTCGGGCACCGGGTGGCCGGCCAGATGCAGCGCCGCGCCGGGCAGGGTCTGGTCGTTTTCGTAATTGGTCACCACAAGGGTCGCGTCGGGGCGCAGGTGGCCCATGGCGACCTCGGCCATGCCCACCGAAGCCTTGCCGATGGCGATGCACAACAGCCGCCCGGCGCAGGGCGGCACCAGATGCCCGGCCAACGCCCGCGCCACCGCGCCGCGCGCATCCGCCGCCGCAACGCCTGCCCGGAAAATCGACAGCGCCCCGCTTCTTGCCCCGCTCACCATGGAGCAAGCCTTAGCGCGCCAACCCGGCCCCGGCAAGCCACCGCTTTCCAGGCGGAGCACCGCTTGCAGCGGTGCCGGTTCATGCCCGGTCACCCCATGCCGGGGCGACATCGGCGCAACCCTGCAGGCTGTTTCCAGACCCGGCGACCGCTTGGCCTGGACAGCCCCTTGCGAGAAGGAGAATGGCCTTTCGCTTCTTCTGCCTTTCGCTTCTTCTGTCCGAAAATATCCCCGCCGGAGGCATCCGGCAGCCCCCGCAATGCGCAGGGCCCGGCCATGTGGCCGCCCCCCCTGTCCTTTCCCGCCTCGCCGCCCTATCAAGTGACCGGAACCGAACCGACGGAGCGACGATGCAGACCCCGCTGCCCATCACCCGCGAACTGCTGCTGATCGGCGGCGGCCATTCTCATGCCCTGGTGTTGCGCATGTGGGGGATGAAACCGCTTGCGGGCGTGCGCGTCACGGTGATCAACCCGCAGCCCACCGCCCCCTATTCGGGAATGCTGCCGGGCTTTGTGGCCGGCCATTACGCGCGCGGCGATCTGGATATCGACCTGGTGCAGCTGGCGCGCTTCGCCGGGGCGCGGCTGATCGCCGGGCGCGCGGTGCATATCGACCCGGCCCGGCGCGAAGTGACGCTCGAAGGCGGGCGGGTGCTGTCGTATCACGTGGCCTCGCTCGATATCGGGATCACCTCGGACATGCCGGCGATGCCCGGTTTCACGGACCATGCGGTGCCGGCCAAGCCGCTCGATCGTTTCGCCGCCACCTGGGACGGTTTTCGCGCCCGGGCGCTGGCCGGCGATGGTCCGGCGCGCGCGGTGGTGATCGGCGCCGGAGTGGCCGGGATCGAACTGGCGCTGGCGATGGCGCATGCGCTGCGCGCGGCGGGGAGGACTGCGGGGGGGACTGCGGGCGGACCTGCCGCCAGCACCGCCGAAGTCACGCTGATCGACAAGGCCGAGATCCTGCCTGGCATGGCCGCATCGCGCCGCGCCTTTTTCCGCCGGGCGCTGGCCGACGCCGGGGTGCGGCTGGTGGAAAACGACGCGCCGGTGCGCATCGCCGCGGATCACGTGGCGCTGGCTTCGGGCGCGCGCGTGGACGCCGATCTGGTGACCGGCGCGGCGGGGGCGCGGGCGCAGGGCTGGCTGGCCGGCTCGGGCCTGGCGCTGCACGAGGGCTTTGTCGTGGTCGATGAAACCCTGCGCACCCCCAGCCATCCCGAGCTGTTCGCGGTGGGCGACTGCGCCCATCTTTCGCACGCGCCGCGCCCCAAGGCCGGGGTGTTCGCGGTGCGCGAAGCGCCGGTGCTGTTTCACAACCTGCGCGCGGCGCTGTCGGGTGGCAAGGCCAGGGCCTTTCGCCCGCAAAAGGACTATCTGAAACTGATCTCGCTTGGGCAAAAGTCGGCGCTGGCGGACAAGTGGGGGGTGATGTGGCATGGCGCGGCGCTCTGGCGGCTCAAGGACCGGATCGACCGCAAGTTCATGGAGCAGTTCCGCGGGCTCGAACCGATGGCGCCGCCCGCGCCGCGGGGGCCGGTGGCCGACGGGGTGCGCGAGGTGCTGGGCGCGGCCCCGCTGTGCGGCGGCTGCGGCGCCAAGGTCGGCGGCGGCGCGCTGGCGACGGCGCTGTCCGGGCTGACCCCGCCCGAACGCGGCGATATCCTGTCTGGCGCCGGCGACGATGCAGCGGTGCTGGCCGGCCCCGACGGGCGGCGCCAGGTGATCAGCACCGACCACCTGCGCGCCTTCACCGAAGACCCGGCGCTGATGGCCGAGATTGCCGCGGTGCATGCGCTGGGCGACATCTGGGCCATGGGGGGGGACCCGCAGGCAGCGCTTGCGACCATCACCCTGCCCCGGCTGTCGGGCGAGCTTCAGGGGCGCTGGCTGGCGGAAATCACCGGCGCGGCGGCGGCGATGTTCGCGCGCGAAGGCGCGGCGATCGTCGGCGGCCACAGCGCGCAAGGCTCGGAACTGTCGGTGGGTTTTACCGTCACCGGGTTGTGCGACGCCGCGCCGATCGGCAAGGGCGGCGCGCTGCCCGGTGACTGGCTGGTGCTGACCAAGCCGATCGGCACCGGCGTGATCCTGGCCGGCGAAATGCGCCTGCAGGCGCCGGGCGGTGCGGTGATGGCGGCGCTGGCCTCGATGCGCCGGCCCCATGGGGCGGCGGCGCGCATCCTGCGCGGCTGCGCCCGGGCGATGACCGACGTGACCGGCTTTGGCCTGGCCGGGCACCTGGCGGAAATGGCGCGCGCTTCGGGCTGCCGGATGGTGGTGGACCTGGCCTCGGTGCCGGTGCTGGCGGGGGCCGAGGACCTGGCGCGCGCCGGGGTGCGTTCATCGCTGTGGCCCGACAACCGGGCGCTGCTGGCCGGGCTGGAGACGCCGGATGACCCGCGCGCCGATCTGCTGTTCGACCCGCAGACCGCCGGCGGGCTGCTGGCGGCGGTGCCGGCCGAGCGGGCCGAGGCGGTGCTGGGCGAGTTGCAGGCCGCCGGGGTGGATGCGCGGCTGATCGGGCTGGCGGCCGAGGCCGGCGGGCATTCTGGAGGTGATGGCGGCGACGGTGATGGCGGTGATGGCGCAGGCGGCCTACCCGTCGTCCAGATCGTCTGAACGGTCGGGCAGCAGCGCGTCCAGATCGCCGGCCACCGCATCCAGCGCCGCATCGTCGAGCGAGGCCGCGCGCACCACCCCCAGCAGGGCGGTTTCGCGCCGCGCCCCCTGGCGGGCATAGCTGGGATCGTAATGCAGCTCCATCAGCTCGCGCGCCAGCTGTTCGGTGGCCCGCGCCCGGGCCAGCGCCTGCCAGTGTTCGACCCGCTCGCGGCCCTGGTGGTGGGTGAGCCCGGCCAGCACGCGTTCAAGCGCTTCGGTATCGGCGGCGATATCGGCATAGGCGCGGGCCAGATAGGCGGCGCGGGCGGCAAGCGGCGCTTCCAGACGCAGGCGCGGCGCGGCCTTCATCGCCTTCCAGACAGCCGGCGGGATCAGCAGGTTGCCGATCTTGCTGCTTTCGGCTTCGACCAGCACCGGGCGCGCCGGGTCGAGCCGTGAAAAGGCGCGCGCAAGCGCCCCCTCAAAGGCCTTTTGCGACGGCTGCGGCCGCGCGACCGCGCCAAAGACCGAGCCGCGATGCGCCGCCAGCCCTTCGAGATCCACCACCTGCGCCCCGCGCGCCACCAGGCGGTGCAGCAGGTCGGTCTTGGCGGTGCCGGTATTGCCTTCGAGCACGATCAGCCGGCGACCAAGCGGCTGGTCATACATCGCCGCGCTGACCAGCCGACGGTAGGTCCGGTAGCCGCCGGCGAGCGTCTCGGCGCGCCAGCCCACCTGTTTCAGAATGGTGGCAAAGGCCCCGGAGCGCTGGCCGCCGCGCCAGCAATAGACCAGCGGGCGCCAGGCGCCGTCAAAGCCCGCCAGCGGCCCGTCCAGATGGGCGGCGACATTGCGCGCCACCAGCGCGGCGCCGATCTTCTTGGCGCTGAAGGCGTTCTGCTGCACGTAGATGGTGCCGACGCGGGCGCGTTCGGCGTCGCTGAGCACCGGCAGGCTGATGGCGCCGGGCAGGTGATCTTCGGCGTATTCGGCGGGGCTGCGCGCATCGATCAGCGCATCGAACCCATGCGCGTCAAGCGCCGCCAGTGTGTCCATTTCCCAAGCCATGCCGGTCTTTACCCGAGCCCCGGACCAAGGTCCATCGCCGGGCCACCCGGGCGCGCCGCGCGCAGCGCCTTGGACCGCCGCGCTTAGCCCGCCTTCAGGAGATCCTCGATCGGGTCATGTTCGGCCACCCAGTGATCCGGGGCCACCTGTTCGAAACGCGGCACGTAATCGCGCGCGCCGGCCTTCAGTTTCGACGGCAGGAAGCGCAGCGCCGCCCCCGGGTCCAGCGGCGACGGCAATTCGCCGGGCAGCTTGATCCGCCGGCGGGTCTTTTCCACCGCCGGATCGGGCACCGGAACCGCCGAGATCAGCGATTTCGTGTAAGGATGCAGCGCGTTTTCGTAGATCGTGTCGCGGTCGGCCAGTTCCACCGCGCGCCCGAGATACAGCACCAGGATGCGGTGCGAGATTTCGCGCACAACCGCCAGGTCGTGGCTGATGAAGATCATCGACAGGTCGAATTCGGTCTGCAGCTCCTTGAGCAGGTCGATGACCTGGGCCTGGATCGACACGTCCAGCGCCGACACGGCTTCGTCGCAGATCACCAGTTTCGGGCCGTTGATCATCGCACGCGCAATGCCGACGCGCTGGTTCTGCCCGCCCGAAAGCTCATGCGGGTAGCGGTTGATCAGCTTCTGTTCCAGCCCGACCTTTTCCATCATTTCCGCCACCTTCAGCTTGCGCTGGCGGCCGGTCAGACCCGGCTGAAAGGTTTTCAGCGGTTCGGCGATCGACTGCGAAATCGTCATCCGCGGATCGAGCGAGGCGAGCGGATCCTGAAACACGATCTGCATGTCCTTGCGGAACGGGATCATCGCCTTGTGCCTGAGATCCTGAATCGGCTTGCCCAGCCAGGCGACCGAGCCCATGCTCGGCGGGATCAGCTTGAGCACCGCGCGCGCCAGCGTGGACTTGCCGCAGCCGCTTTCCCCCACAACGCCAAGGGTTTCGCCGGCGCGCAGTTCGAAACTGACCCCATCGACGGCCTTGAGCGGCACCTTCCTGCCGAACAGCCCCTGATTCAGCCGGACCGGGAAATGCACCTTCACATCCTCGACCCTCAGCACGGTTTCGGCCTTCGGGTCCAGCGGCTTGATCGGCTTGCCCTTGTTCGGCTCGTCGATGCGCGGCATCGCGTCCACCAGCATCCGGGTGTAGGGGTGGCCGGGGGAATGGAAGATCTGCTCGGCGCTGCCGCTTTCGACGAATTCGCCCAGCCGCATCACCTCGATCCGGTCGCACATGCGCGCCACCACCCCCATGTCATGGGTGATCAGGGCAATCGCGGTGCCTTCCTCTTTCTGGAGTTTCACCATCAGGTCGAGGATTTCCGCCTGCACGGTCACGTCCAGCGCCGTGGTCGGCTCGTCGGCCACCAGCAGGCGCGGGCCGCACAGCATCGCCATCGCGATCATCACCCGCTGGCGCATTCCCCCCGACAGTTCGTGCGGATACTGGCGCAGCCGGCGGCGGGCTTCGGGGATCTGGACGCGTTCCAGCCAGTGCAGGCATTGCGCGCGCGCCTCGGCATCGCCCAGGCCCTTGTGCAGCTTGAGCACCTCGGCCATCTGGTCGCCGATGCGCAGATGCGGGGTCAGCGCGGTCAGCGGATCCTGAAAGATCATCGTGATCTGGTCGCCGCGGATGCGGTTGCGTTCCTCGGCGCTCAGGTCCAGCAGGTCGTGGCCGTCGAAGTCCACCCGGCCCGAGCAGCGGCCGTTTTCCGCCAGCAGCCCCATCGCGGCCATGAAGGTCTGGCTCTTGCCCGAGCCGCTTTCGCCGACGATGCCTAGGCATTCACCGGCATCGATGCGAAAGCTGATGTTCTTGACCGCCTCCACTTCGCCGTCGGGGGTGTCAAAGGTCACGGACAGGTTTTCTACGGTCAGAAGCGCCATGTTATCGGTCCTTCGGATCGAGCGCATCGCGCAGCCCGTCGCCGATGAAATACAGGCTGACGATGATGGTCAGGAAAAAGCTCAGCGGGATCGCCAGCTGCCAGATGGTGCCGCGCAGGATGGTGCCCGCGCCCTCGTTGATCAGCGCCCCGAGCGAGGTGTTGGGTTCCTGCACCCCCAGCCCGAGGAAGGAGATGAAGCTCTCGGCCATGATCATGCCGGGCACCAGCAGCGTCGCATAGACCACCACGATGCCCATCAGGTTGGGCACGATGTGGCGCAGGATGATCACGAACCAGCCGACGCCGGCGGCGCGCGCCGCCTCGACGAATTCGCGGTTCTTGAGGCTGAGCGTCTGGCCGCGCACGATCCGGCTCATGTCGAGCCAGCTCAGCACCCCGATGCCGACGAACAGCATGAACAGCGAGCGTTCGAAGATCACCAGCAGCAGGATGATCACGAACATGTAGGGCACCGCGCTCAGCACATCGACGGTGCGCATCATGATCCCGTCGGTCAGCCCCCCGACAAAGCCGGAAATCGCGCCGTAGAGCGTGCCGATCACCACCGCCACCAGGGTGCCGATGATCCCCACCATCAGCGAGGTGCGCGTGGCCTGGATGGTGCGCGCATAGAGATCGCGCCCCAGGTCGTCCAGCCCGAAATAATGGCCGTTGGCGATCGAGGGCACGCCGGTGGTGGCGATGTCGCCCATCCGGTCCCAGTCGATTTCCTCGTTCGACCACTGGGCAAAGAACGGCCCCACGATGGTGAACAGCACGATCAGCAGCAGCACGATGACCGAGCTCACCGCCGCCCGGTTGCGCAGGAACCGCGCCATGGCGTCCTGCCAGAGCGAGCGGCCCTTGATCTCCTCGGCCTCGGCCAGCTTTTCGGCGATCCGTTCGACCTGGTCGACGTCGTTTACCATGCCCATGGGATCAATACCTGATTTTCGGGTCGAGCCATGCATAGATGATGTCCACGACCAGGTTGAAGGTGATGGTCAGCCCGCCATAGAGGATGGTGATCCCCAGCATCACCGAATAGTCCCGGTTCAGCGCCGACTGCACGTAGCTGCGCCCGATTCCGCCGGTGCCGAAATACTGGTCGATCACCACCGAGCCCGTGATCAGCCCGACAAAGGCCGGACCCAGGTAGCTGACCACCGGCATCAGAGTGGGCTTCATCGCGTGACGCCAGATGATGGTGCGTTCCGGCAGCCCCTTGGCGCGGGCGGTGCGGATGAAGTTGGAATTGAGCACCTCCAGCATCGACGAACGCGTGATGCGCGCAATCGAGGCGAAATAGGAGGTGGACAGCGCGATCACCGGCATCACCAGGTATTGCCACTGGCCTCCGTTCCAGCCGCCGCCCGGCAGCCAGCCCAGCTGCCAGGTGAAGATGATGATCAGGATCGGCGCCATCACGAAATTGGGCAGGCTCTGCGAAAGAAAGGTGGTGCCCACCGCGACGTAGTCCAGCGTCGTATTGTGCCGGATCGCCGCCATCACGCCAAAGGACACCCCCACCACAACCGCCACCACGAAGGAGATCGAGCCGTATTTCAGCGTGATCGGGAACCCCTGGGCGATGACGTCGTTAACGGTGCGGTCCTTGTATTGATAGGAGGGGCCGAAATCGAAGTGAAAGACGATCCCCTTGAGATAGATCAAGAGCTGCTCGAGCAATGGCTTGTCGAGCCCGTATTTGGCCTCGATATTTGCCAGCACCTGCGGCGGCAGGGGGCGTTCCGAGGTGAACGGCCCGCCGGGAGCAAGCTGCATCAGGAAAAAGCTGATGACGATCAGGATAAGCAGCGTCGGCACCGCGACGATCATGCGCCTGATGATGAAATTGAGCATGGGAAACCATCCGCTGAAAGTGCCCCGGCCCCCGCAAACGGGGGGCCGGGTGCCTCGGTTCTGCCGTCTGGCCTATTCGGCGACCTTGTAGAAGTCCTTCGAATACCAGTTCTGTTCCACGTTCTGGATCGGCCAGCCCTTGAGGTCGGGCTTCAACATCATGTTGATCGCGTAGTGATAGACCGGAATGATCGGCGCATCCTCGGCGATGATCTGCTCGATCTCGGTATAGAGCGGCTGCGGATCGTCCGCGGTCTTGGCCTGGGCCAGCAGTTCGTCGACCTTCGGGTTGACATACTTGCTGTCGTTGTAGCCGGACTTGGAGTTCAGCAGATCCAGGAAGGTCGAGGCCTCGTTGTAGTCGCCGCACCAGCCGGCGCGGGCGATCTCGAAGTCGCCGTTGCCGCGGGTCTGCAGGAAGGTCTTCCATTCCTGGTTGGACAGTTCGACATTGACGCCCAGCTTGGTCTTCCACATCTGGCTGATGGCCACGGCGATCTTCTTGTGGCCTTCGCTGGTGTTGTAGATGATCTTCACGTCCAGCCCGTCGCCGTAACCGGCCTCGCTCAGCAGTTCCTTGGCCTTCGCGTCACGCTCGGCCTGGGTCATGCTGGCCGCCGGCACGTCCGGCACCTGGAAGCCCGCGGTGGCCGCCGGGGTGAAGGTATAGGCCGGGAACTGGCCGCCCTGCAGGATCTTGTCGGTGATCACCTCGCGGTCCACGGCAAGGCTGAGCGCCTGACGCACCCGCACGTCCTTGAGGTAATCCGGCCCGTTGTCGCGCAGGTTGAAGTTGTAGTAGTAGGAGCACAGCCGCGGCGCGCTGATCGCCTCGTCCGGGTATTCGGCCTTGAGCTTCGGATACTGGCCGGTGGGGATGCCGGTGCGGTCGAGCTCGCCGGCGAAATAGCGGGTCAGGGCCACGTTTTCGTCATTGATCACCAGCGCCACGACCTTGTCGATCACGGTCTTGTCGTTGTCCCAGTACATCGGGTTGCGCTCGCGCACCGAACGCTCGCCGGGAATGTGCTCGGTCAGGATGTAGGCGCCGTTGGAGACGATATTGCCCGGCTTGGTCCAGTCGGTGCCGAATTTCTCGACCGTTTCCTTGTGCACCGGGAACGTGGACGCATGGGTGGTCATCAGCGGGAAATAGGGCAGCGAGGCAGTGAGCTTCACTTCCAGCGTGTGATCGTCGATGGCCTTGACGCCCAGCTCTTCCTTGGGCTTTTCGCCGGCGATGATGGCGCCGGCGTTCTCGATCGACATCAGTTCGCCGAACCAGGAATAGGGCGAGCCCAGTTCCGGGTCCACCAGGCGGCGCCAGGCGTAGACGAAATCATGCGCGGTCACCGGATCGCCGTTCGACCACTTGGCTTCCGGGCGCAGCTTGAAGGTGTAGACGTCCTTGGCGTCATTGACCTCGTAGGACAGCGCCACGCCGGGGATCAGGTTGCCGTCGGCATCCTGGTTGAACAGACCTTCGAACAGGTCGCGGATCACGTCCGAGCCGGACACGTCCTCGACCACCTGCGGGTCGACCGAGGTGAATTCGTCGATGATCGAATAGGTGAAGGTCTGATCGTCGGCCAGCTTGGTACCGGCGGGCACGTTGGCGGCGAAGGCGGCGGGCACCAGCATGGTGGTGGCCAGCAGCCCGGCAAGCATTATCCGTGGCATTTTGGTCATGGGAATCCCTTTCCTGTCAGTCTTGTTTTTGGATTTTTTCGGGTCTCTGTCGAACAAGGTTCGATTTCTCCGGATTGGCAGCGATCCCCCGGTCGTGCGGGCGATCAACCTGAATGGCAGACAGTTTGTCAGCGCTTGCCACTCGTGCGCAAGCATTTCCTAACGTAAGCCTGACAGTTACATGAAGTTCCGCCTGTATCAATTTGTTTTCAAGGGGCAATAAATTATCTGGCTTTCCTTGCCCGCGTGCCTGCGACCGGGGTCCGGTCGGCGAAATCCCCCCCTGCGGCAATTTGGCCAAGGTTTCGTCGGCGAAAGTGATTCCCCTGGGCGCGAATCGGCGGGCCGGACCGGTGCATTTCAGCCCCCGCGGCGGCGCTGGCGGCAACGCACGGGGCGCCGGCGCGGATGGGCTCAGAGTTCGGAAAGTTCGCCCAGAAGATCAAGCAGATCGTTCAGTTTTTCGACCCCGAACCGGCGCTCCAGATCGGCGGCGATCCGGTTGCTTTCGGCGATGTTATCATCGATCACCGCCAGCCCCGCGGGGGTGGCCCGCAGCAGGAACTTGCGCCCGTCCGACGGGTGCGGGCTGCGCGCGACCAGGGCGCGCCGCTCCAACCCCTGAACGATGCGCGTCAGGCTGGGCATGATCAGGCAGGCGCCGCGCGCCAGATCCTGAGGCTCCATCACGCCGTTCTCGTGCAGCACCCGCAGCACCCGCCACTGCTGTTCGGTCACCCCGGCCGCCAGCAGCATCTTGCGGATCGGCACCATGACGTTTTCGCGCGCCCTGAGCAGGGCGATCGGCACCGAGCGCGAGGTCCGGGGCAGGCGTTCGGCGTCGGGCGCGGGGGCGGCGGGTGTCTGGCGGTCCATGGGTCCAATATCGGCCATCGGCGCGCAGGCCGCAAGCCATCGCGCGCACCCGAAATCCTTCAAGGATTTCGGACCGTTTTCTTTGCAGGAAAACGGCTGTCAGTTTATCTGCACCGCGGCGCGCTGGTAGCTGGCGCTGTCGGTGGTGCCGTCGTCGTAGGTCACCGTCACCTCGATGGTTTCGATGCTGTTGGGCGCGAAACTCACATACGGCAGCTTGTCTTCGAGCTTGAGCGCATTGGGGGCGGCTTCGCCTTCGTAGCAGGGTTCGGCGTCATAGACCTGCGCCTTGCCGCCGTTTACCGAATACGAGATTTCGCTCAGCCCGCAGCGCCAGGATAACAGGTTGGTGAAATACAGCAGATCGTGGCCTTCCCACAGCCGCACCGCGATCCATTGCCCCTTGATCGCGCTGACGATCGGCTTGACCTCGGCGGCGGTGGTGAAATTCTGCGCCGCGACCGGCGCGGCGGCCAGCGTGCAGGCGACCAGCAGGCCCTTGGCGAGGGTGGTGTTCATTGGCGCGTCTCCCTGGTTGCGCGACCGCCGTGCGCGGCGGGCGCATCGCGGCTCTTTCCCTGCCGGCGCGATCCTGTCTATAGTCGGCGCCAACAAGGGGGGCCGGGCAGGCATCGATGGCAGTCGGGGCGAGTAAACCACAGAAATTCAACGTTGTCATCGTCGCCCAGCAGGGGCGGCTGATGTATGAAGCCTTGCTGTTCGCGGCGTCGCTGCGCGCGGCGGATCCGCAATTCGCCGGCCGGCTGATCGTCGCCGAACCGGCGCCCGGCGGGGCCTGGGGGGGCGATGTGACGATCCGCAACCGGGCGGTGCGCGACCTGCTCGAGGGCGACTACGGCGCCGAGATCCTGCCCTTCGAGGCCCGCCATTTCGGCGCCGCCTACCCGCAGGGCAACAAGATCGAGGCGCTTCTGGCCCTGCCCGAGGGCGAACCTTTCGTGTTTTTCGACAGCGACACGCTGATCTGCGGCGCCCTGTCGGCGGTGCCGTTCGACTTTGACCGGCCCGGCGCGTCGCAGCGGGTCGAGGGCACCTGGCCGCAGCCTCAGCTTTACCGGGCGGGGTATGGCGACATCTGGAAGTCGCTGTACGACCGCTTCGGGCTGGATTTCGAAAGCTCGCTGGATCTGTCGCAGCCCGACGAATACTGGCGGCGCTATCTGTATTTCAACGCCGGCTGGTTCTTTTACCGCTGCCCGCGCGAATTCGGCCGGCGCTATCTGGACTGGGCGCTGGAGGTGCGGCGCGATCCGGGCCCGGCGCTGGCGGCGCAGGTGCTGGAGCCGTGGCTGGACCAGGTGGTGCTGCCGCTGGTGGTGCATTCGCTGGGCGGCGGGCGCGATGTATTGCCCGCCGGGCTGCTGGATGGCGCGGTCAGTTGCCACTGGCGCACCATGCCGCTGCTGTTTGCCCGCGAAAGCGACGCGGTGGTGGCGCATCTGCGCGCGGTGGCGGCGCCCAACCGGTTGAAGAAGGTGCTCAAGCAATACGAGCCGATGTTGCGCTTCATCTACCAGAAGCGCGGCGACAAGGTGCGCGCGATGTTCGACCGCGATGCCCTGCCCCGGCGCGAACAGATGATCCGCAACCGGATCAAGAAGGCCGGGTTGTGGATGCGCTGAGCGCAGGTCTGCGGGGCTGATCAGGGATTGCGCCACGCTGCGCGCGTCGCGGTGCCTCCGGCGGGGATATTTGCGGACAGAAGAAGGAGGGCGCCGGTCGCGGTCAGCGGGCGAAGATTTCGGCGCGGCTGCGCACGCCCTTGAATTCCAGCGCGTTTCCGAACGGGTCGCGCAGGAACATCGTCCATTGTTCGCCGGGCTGGCCCTGAAAGCGCACCGAGGGTTCCAGCACCCAGTCGGTGCCCGCCGCCTGCAGCCGGTCGGCCAGCGCGCGCCAGGCGTCAAGGTCGAGGATGGCGCCGAAATGGGGCATCGGCACCTTGCGTCCGGCCACCTCGCCGCTATCGGCGGTCGGCTGGGGCGTGCCCAGGTGCAGGCTGAGCTGGTGGCCGAAAAAGTCGAAATCGGCCCAGGTTCCGGTGCTGCGCCCCGGGGCGCAGCCCAGCAGGTCGCCGTAGAAGGCGCGGGCCTGGTCCAGGTCGGTGACGTTGATCGCCAGGTGAAAAACCGATGTCATCTTGGCTCCTGCAGGTTGCGGGCGGTTGCGCGATGGCTGCCCCTGCCCTACACATTTGCCAACCGAAAACAAAGGGGGAGTGAACGATGTCCGACGATGGCCAGGCCTACGGCTTTGACACCTTGCAGATCCATGCCGGCGCCCGGCCCGACCCGGCCACGGGCGCGCGCCAGACGCCGATCTACCAGACCACGGCCTATGTGTTTCGCGATGCCGACCACGCCGCCGCGCTCTTCAACCTGCAGGAGGTCGGCTATATCTATTCGCGCCTGACCAACCCCACGGTGGCGGTGCTGCAGGAACGCATCGCCACGCTCGAAGGCGGGGTCGGCGCGGTGTGCTGTTCGTCGGGCCACGCGGCCCAGATCATGGCGCTGTTTCCGCTGATGGCGCCGGGGCGCAACGTGGTGGTGTCCACGCGCCTTTACGGCGGCACGCTGACCCAGATGAGCCAGACCATCAAGCGCTTCGGCTGGTCGGCGAAATTCGTCGATTTCGACGATCTGGACGCGATCGAGGCCGCCATCGACGACGACACCCGGGCGATCTTCTGCGAAAGCATCGCCAACCCGGGCGGCTATATCACCGATCTCGACGAGGTCGCGGCGGTGGCGCGCAAGGCCGGACTGCCGCTGATCGTGGACAATACCTCGGCCACGCCATACCTGTGCCGCCCGATCGAGCACGGCGCCACGCTGGTGGTGCATTCGACCACCAAATACCTGACCGGCAACGGCACCGTCACCGGCGGCGCGGTGGTGGATTGCGGCAC
>JAJRUE010000327.1 GCA_024277955.1 Alphaproteobacteria bacterium
CCTTCATGCGCCGCCTGATCCAGGATCTCACCAAGGAGTAACGCCCATGCCCGTCAAGAACCGCTTTGCCGAACTGCTGCCCGAAATCACCGAATGGCGCCGCGATTTCCATGAAAACCCGGAAATCCTTTACGAGGTGCGCCGCACCGCCGGCATCGTCGCCGACAAATTGCGCGAATTTGGCTGCGACGAGGTGGTGACCGGCATCGGGCGCACCGGCGTCGTCGCGGTGATCAAGGGCAAGACCGACAGCTCGGGCAAGGTGATCGGGCTGCGCGCCGACATGGACGCGCTGCCGATCCTCGAGGCGACCGGGGTGGACTACGCCTCGAAAACCCCCGGCGTGATGCACGCCTGCGGCCATGACGGCCACACCGCGATGCTGCTGGGGGCTGCCAAGTATCTCGCCGAGACGCGCAATTTCGACGGCACCTGCGTCGTGATCTTTCAGCCCGCCGAAGAAGGCGGCGCCGGCGGCAAGGCGATGGTCGACGACGGCATGATGGAGCGTTTCAACATCCAGGAAGTCTACGGCATGCACAACATGCCCGGCTTCCCGGTCGGCCAGTTCGCGATCCGCGCGGGTGCGTTTTTCGCCAGCGCCGACCAGTTCACAATCGAGGTCGAGGGCAAGGGCGGCCACGCCGCCATGCCGCATGACGCCATCGACACCACCGTTGTGGCCAGCCACATCGTGATCGCGCTGCAAACCATCGTGTCGCGCAATCTCGACCCGGTGAAACAGCTGGTGGTGTCGGTCACCTCGTTCGAAACCGAAAGCAAGGCCCATAACGTGATCCCGCAGAAGGTCACGCTCAAGGGCACGGTGCGCACGCTCGATCCCACGGTGCAGGACATGGCCGAAAAACGCCTGGTGGAAATCGCCGAAAAGACCGCCGAAACCTTCGGCGCGACCGCGCGGGTGGACTACGAGCGCGGCTACCCGGTGATGGTGAACGCCGAGGAGCAGACCGAGTTCGCCACCCGGGTCGCCGAAAAGGTGGCCGGCGCCTGCGCGCCCGCGCCGCTGATCATGGGGGGCGAAGATTTCGCCTTCATGCTGAACGCGCGCCCCGGGGCCTACATCCTGGTGGGCAACGGTGATACCGCGATGGTGCATCACCCGGAATACAACTTCGATGACAACGCGATCCCGGCGGGCTGTTCCTGGTTTGCCGAACTGGTCGAAAACCGGATGCCCGCGGGCTGAACCTTGAAGCCCTTTTTGATCCTGCAACTGCGTCCGGAAACCGAAGCGGCGGATGACGAGTTTGCCGCCATCCTCGCCAAGGGCGGGTTGGCGGAGGGGGAGGTGCGCCGCATCCGGCTGGACCGCGAAGACATCCCGCGCGATCTTCGGCTGGACGACTACAGCGGGGTCATCGTCGGCGGCGGGCCGGGCTGCGTGTCCGATCCGCCCGAAGCCAAGACCCCGACCGAAGCGCGTATCGAAGCCGCGGTCCTGGGGCTGATGCCGCAGATCACCGCGCGCGACTTTCCCTACATGGGCTGCTGCTACGGGATCGGTGTGCTGGCCCACCACCTGGGCGCTCCGGTGGGAAAAGAAGCGTTTTCCGAGCCCGTCGGCACCAGCACCTGCACCCTGACCGATAGCGGCCGGCGCGACCCGCTGCTGTCCGGGCTGCCGGAACGCTTCGAAGCGTTCGTCGGCCACAAGGAAGCGGTCCAGACCCTGCCCGAAGGCTGCGAGCACCTGCTGCGCTCGGAAAACTGCCCCTACCAGATGATCCGCTACCGCGAAAACGTCTACGCTACCCAGTTCCACCCGGAAGCCGACGCGCGCGGCTTTGAAACCCGCATCAACATCTACCGCCACCGCGGCTATTTCCCGCCCGAAGAAGCCGAAGCGCTGATCGAAATGTGCCACGCCGCCGACGTGCGGGCGCCCGCGTCCATCCTGAAAAACTTTGTTGCCCGATACCGGCAGAAATAAGGAGCCCCCCATGTGGGAAGAAAGATACAGCGCCAGCGACGACTACCTGTTCGGCCGTGAACCGGCGCAGTTCCTGCGCGAAAACCCCGGCTGGCTGCGGCCCGGCCAAAGCGGTCTGGCGGTGGCCGATGGCGAGGGGCGAAATTCGGTCTACATGGCCGGGCGGGGGCTGAAGATGACCGCCTTCGACATGTCGGAAACGGCGGTGAAACGCGCCCGTGCGCTGGCCGGGGAACAGGGGGTTTCGGTGGATTTCCACCTGAGCGACTGGCAGGGATGGGACTGGTCGCGCCAGTTCGATCTGGTGGCCGCGATCTTTGTGCAGTTCATGGGGCCGGACGACCGCCCGGCCCAGTTTGCCAACCTCAGGGCGGCGGTGCGTCCGGGCGGCATCCTGATGCTGCACGGCTATACGCCGGAACAGATCGCGCTGGGCACCGGCGGCCCGCCCTTTGTCGAGAACATGTATACGCCCGAACTGCTGAGGGACGCCTTTGGCGACTGGGAGATCCAGCGCCTTGCGGCCTATGAACGCGACGTGCAGGAAGGCCGCGGTCACAGCGGAAAATCGGCGCTGATCGACCTGATCGCCCGCCGCCCTGCCTGAATCCTTCCAGGCGGCGCCGCCGTGCCGGCGGCATTGTCTTTGGTTGCGCCGCGCATTCGCGCGTCGCGGTGCCTCCGGCGGGGATATTTTCGGACAGAAGAAGCAGTATTTCTTCTGTCGGGAAATATCCTCGGGGGTGAATTGGCCGTCAGGCCAAGAGGGGGCAGACGGCCCCCTCAGCCGCCGGTGTGGCTCATGTGGCGGGACATCTGTCCGCTGACATCCTGGCGCGAGTAGTCGAAGTCGTGCCCCTTGGGTTTGAGCGAGATGGCCTTGCGGATCGCCGCCACCAGGGCTTCGTCGCTGTCGGGGTGATCGCGCAGCGGTGCGCGCAGGTCGGCCATGTCCTCTTGCCCGAGGCACATATAGAGTTCGCCGGTGCAGGTCAGGCGCACGCGGTTGCAGCTTTCGCAGAAATTATGCGACAGCGGCGTGATGAAGCCGACCTTTTGTCCGCTTTCTTCCAGCCGCACATAGCGCGCCGGCCCGCCGCTGCGTTCGGCCAGGTCGGTCAGTGTATAGCGTTTCGCCAGCTGCGCGCGCGCATCGGTCAGCGCCCAGTATTGGCCGATCCGGTCGGTGTCGCCCATGTCGCCCATGGGCATCACCTCGATCCAGGTCATGTCCATGTCGCGGCTGGCGCACCATTCGGTCATGGTGAACAGCTCGTCCTCGTTAAAGCCTTTCAGCGCAACCGCGTTGATCTTGATGCGCAGCCCCGCCTTTTGCGCCGCGTCGATGCCGCCCAGCACCTGTTTCAGCCGTCCCCAGCGGGTGACGCGGGCGAATTTTTCTTCGTCCAGGGTGTCGAGCGACACGTTCACCCGGCGCACGCCGGCGCGGGCCAGATCTTCGGCGAAACGGCCCAGTTGCGAACCATTGGTGGTCAGCGTCAATTCGTCCAGGGCGCCGCTGTCGAGGTGGCGCGTCATCGAGTCGAAAAACGTCATGATCCCGCGCCGCACCAGCGGTTCGCCGCCGGTGATGCGCAGCTTGCGCACCCCGAGCCCGATGAAGGCGGTGCACATCCGGTCCAGTTCTTCCAGCGTCAGCAGTTCTTTCTTGGGAAGAAAGCTCATGTTTTCGCTCATGCAGTAGACACAGCGAAAATCGCAGCGGTCGGTGACCGAGACACGCAGGTAGGTGACGGCGCGCTGGAACGGATCGATCAGGGGTTCGGACATGGGGTGCAGACTACGCGCGCGGCGCTGGGCGGGCAAGCGCAGAGTTCGGTTGAAGGGCGCGGGCGTTGACCCTAAGCTTTGGGCATGGCTGGAACCAGAAGGTCTTTTGTCGTGCTGCTTGGAACGGCTGCCCTGGCGGGATGCGCAACCGGGCGTGTAGCGGTGTTGCGCCCGGGGGCCGACACGGTGCGGCCGGTGCCCCGGCCCGGCGGCGGCGACGCGCGGGCCCCGGGGGCGGGGGCGCGCACGCCCGAAGCGCTTGACACCACCAGCCAGGGCGAACGCGCCGCGGCGCTCGAGGCGGCGCAGGGCGGCGCGCAAAACGAGATCGGCCGCACCATCGCGTCGCTCGGCGATCCGATGCGCCCCGGCTTCTGGCTGGAAACGCCGCTGGTCGGTGCCGCTGCCAAGGGGCGGGTGGTTCATGCGCAAACCGGCGCGTCGGTGGCCGTGGATCTGATTCCGATCGCCGCGGACCCGTCTGCCGGCAGCCGCCTGTCGCTGGCGGCGATGCGGCTGTTGGGGGTGTCGTTGACCGATCTGCCGGAGCTCATTGTCTATGCCCGGCAGTGACCAGCGCCGCCTGATCCGCCAGACCGGCGACTGGCGGGCCATGCGCGCCGCCTTCCGCTGGAACGTTCCGGAATATTTCAACATTGCCGAAAGGTGCTGCGACAGTTGGGCCGCCGCCGATCCGGACCGCCTGGCGATTGTCCATATTGGCGACGACGGCGGCATGCGCCCCTGGAAATACGGCCGTTTGCGGCAGGCGGCGGACGGGCTGGCGGCGAGCCTCGCGGCGCGCGGCATCAAGCGCGGAGACCGCGTCGCCGTGCTCTTGCCGCAGTCACCCGAGGTGATGATCGCGCATTTCGCGGTGATGAAGCTGGGGGCGGTGGTGCTGCCGCTGTTCACCCTGTTTGGCGAAGATGCGCTGCGCTACCGGCTGGCCGACAGCGGCGCCAAGGCACTGATCACCGACGAGGCGAACACCGAACGCGCGGTGGCGCTGATGTTTGATCTGCCGGAGCTCGGGCGCATCTATTCCACCAGCGCGCGCGCCCAGGCCCCGGTGCTCAGCCTCTGGGGGGAAATCTCGCGCGCCAACGGGCCGTGGCAGACCGCGCGCACCCTGGCCGACGACCCGGCGGTGCTGATCTACACCTCGGGCACCACCGGCCCGCCCAAGGGGGTGCTGCACGCGCACCGTTTCCTGCTGGGGCATCTGCCCTCGGTCGAAGCGCATCACGAAGGCTTCCCGCAGCCCGGAGACCGGGGCTGGACCCCCGCCGACTGGGCCTGGATCGGCGGGCTGATGGACATGGCCATGCCCTGCCTCTACTTCGGCGTGCCGCTGGTCAGCCACAGGATGCGAAAATTCGACCCCGAAGAAGCCTTTGCCCTGATCCGCGCGCAAGCGTTGCGCAACCTGTTCCTGCCGCCCACGGCGCTGAAGATGATGCGCGCCGCGCCCGCCCCGGTCGGGCTGGGGGTGCGGTCGGTGTCTTCGGGGGGCGAAAGCCTGGGCGCCGATCTGCTGGAATGGGGCCGGGCGGTGCTGGGCGCGCCGATCAACGAGATCTACGGCCAGACCGAATGCAACCTGGTGCTCAGTTCCTGCGCCGGCTCGATGCAGGTGCGGCCCGGGTCGATGGGGCAGCCGGTGCCGGGGTTCGAGGTCGAGATCATCGACGGCGACGGGCGCGTGCTTGCCCCCGGCGAACAGGGCGAAATTGCGGTGAAAGCCCCCAACCCGGTGATGTTCCTGGAATACTGGAACAAGCCGCAGGCCACGGCGGCCAAGTTCGCCAACGGCTGGCTGCGCACCGGCGACCTGGGGATAAAGGACGAGGACGGCTATTTCAGTTTCGTCGCCCGCGACGACGATGTGATCAATTCGGCGGGCTACCGGATCGGGCCGTCGGAAATCGAACATTGCCTGACCGGCCATCCGGATGTGGTGATGGCGGCGGCGGTCGGGGTGCCGGACGCGCTGAAAGGGCAGGTGGTCAAGGCTTTTGTGGTGCTGCGCGAAGGCGTGCGCCGCGACGGGCTGGAGGCGGCGCTGATCGGACGGGTGCGCGCGCGCGTCAGCCCGCATGTGGCCCCGCGCGCCGTCGAATTCGTCGACAGCCTGCCGATGACCGCGACCGGCAAGATCATGCGCCGCAAGCTGCGGGATGCCCGGGACGGGGCCTAGGGGGCTGTCTGCCCCCTCTTGCGCCGGCGGCGCAATTCACCCCCGAGGATATTTCCCGACAGAAGAAAACCCGTTCATTCTTCTGTCCGCAAATATCCCCGCCGGAGGCATGAAATCCTGCGGCACTGCCGGTCAGTCACGAATGATGCCCGTGGGCAGGCCGTCCAGGCTGGTTGCGTTGCGTTCGCGCCAGTATTTGCGCACGCCCTCGGGCCCGCGCGCCTCGGCCCATCTGGGCAGCACGTCGCGTTCGCCCATATGGTCGTAGCGGGGCACCCCGTAGCCGCAGGAGGTCTGGACCAGGTTCACGGTCACGTCGAAGATCTGCCGGGCGGCGAAATTCGCGTCGAAATGCGCCGCCAGGTCGGGCCAGTCGGCATCGCGCTGGTGCAGCGTGCGGGCGGTGCCGTAGGCGCGCAGGATCAGCGCGCGCGGGCCGAAGGAACACCACATCAGCGTCATCCGGTCGGCGTGCAGCAGATGGGCCGCGGTTTCGTTGCCCGAGCCGGTCCAGTTCAGCCAGGCGATCCGGTTGGGCCCGAGCACACGCAGGCTGTCCATGCCCTTGGGCGACAGGTTCACGCGCCCGTCCGGGGCGGCGGTGGCGACGAAAAACATCTGTTGCGCCGCGATGAAGGCGCGGTGGTCGTCCTCGATCCGCGCAAACTGTTTGGCCATTATTCCCCCGCCGCCTATTCCACCGTCACCGATTTCGCCAGGTTGCGCGGCTGGTCCACGTCCGTGCCCTTGGCGACCGCTGCGTAATAGGCCAGCAACTGGGCCGGCACCGCATACAGGATCGGGGCAAGCGCATCGGGCACTTTCGGCATGACCAGGGTCGCCCAGGCGT
Organism: Alphaproteobacteria bacterium; assembly: GCA_024277955.1. Lineage (GTDB taxonomy): Bacteria > Pseudomonadota > Alphaproteobacteria > Rhodobacterales > Rhodobacteraceae > JAJRUE01. The sequence goes on from JAJRUE010000327.1 coordinate 6,796, forward strand.
CGTCCCCGGCGGCGCGCGCGCCCTGGGCGTCGGTGATCAGCAGCACCATGCCTTCGCGCGCCATCACTTCCTGCATGTTGGATACGGTCTTGTCGAACAGCCCGTCGCTTGGGGCCATCACGATCACCGGCACGCTGTCGTCCACCAGCGCGATCGGCCCGTGCTTGAGTTCGCCCGAAGCATAGCCTTCGGCGTGGATGTAGCTGATTTCCTTGAGTTTCAGCGCCCCTTCCAGCGCGATCGGGAACATCTGGCCGCGCCCCAGGAACAACACGTCATCGGCCTGCGATACCCTGCGCGCCGCCGTTTCGATCGCGTCGGACCGGGCAAGTGCGGCGTTGAACAGGCCGGGCAGGGTGCGCAGTTCCGACAGGCGGTCGGCAAGCGCCTCGGGGGCGATCAACCCGCGGTCGGCCGCCGCCTTCAGCGCCAGCACCATCAACACCACCAGCTGGCAGGTGAACGCCTTGGTCGAAGCGACGCCGATTTCGGCGCCCGCCAGGATCGGCAGCGCCAGGTCGCTTTCGCGCGCGATCGAGCTTTCGGCGACATTGACCACCGACACCACCCGTTCGGCCTTGCCCCGCATGTAGCGCAGCGCCGCAAGCGTGTCGGCGGTTTCGCCGGACTGGCTGACGAAAACCGCCAGCGTGCGCGCTGCCACCGGCGGTTCGCGGTAGCGGAATTCGCTGGCGACATCGACATCGACCGGCAGCCCGGCGATCTGTTCGAACCAGTATTTCGCGGTCAGGCAGGCGTAATAGGCGGTGCCGCAGGCGACCATCGTCACCCGGTCGAACCCGCCCAGATCGAGCCCCTCGCCCGGCAGTTCGACCCGCTGCCCGTCCTGCGAAAGGTAATGCCCGATCGCTTCGCCCAGAACGGTGGGCTGTTCGGCGATTTCCTTGGCCATGAAATGCTTGTGCCCGCCCTTGTCGATGCGGGTGGCGTCGATCCGGATCTTGCGCATCTCGCGGCTTACGGGGCTGCCGGCGGCATCATAGATCTCGATGCTGGTGCGCGTCAGCACCGCCCGGTCGCCTTCTTCGAGATAGGTGATCCGGTCGGTCATCGGCGCCAGCGCAATCGCGTCCGAGCCGACGAAGACCTCGCCCTCGCCGTGCCCGATCGCCAGCGGAGACCCCTTGCGCGCCGCGATCAGCAGATCGTCTTCGCCCTCGAACAGAAAGCACAGCGCAAAGGCCCCTTCCAGCCGGGCGACGGTGCGTTCGGCGGCCTCGCGCGGATCCAGCCCCTGTTCCAGATAGCACTGGGCCAGCAGGGCCACGGTTTCGGTGTCGGTTTCGGTTTCGAAATCGATGCCCCGGGCGGCAAGATCCTGGCGCAACTCGCGGAAATTCTCGATGATGCCGTTGTGCACCACGGCCACCGGCCCGGCGCGGTGCGGGTGGGCGTTGGCCACGCTTGGCGCGCCGTGGGTGGCCCAGCGGGTGTGGCCGATGCCGGCCTTGCCCGCCAGCGGCTCGTGCACCAGCAGGTCCGAAAGGTTCACCAGCTTGCCCACCGCGCGGCGGCGGTCCAGCCGGCGTTCGGCGTCCACGGTGGCGATCCCGGCGCTGTCATAGCCGCGGTATTCCAGCCGTTTCAGCGCCTCGACAATGATCGGCGCCGCTTCGTGGTCCGACAGGATCCCTACGATTCCGCACATTTCAGCCGTCCTTTTCGCGTTTTGCCTTGGCAGACTTGTATTTTTCGAACAGCTTGCGGGCGAGGCCGGGTTTGTTCTGCTGTCGGGCGCGGCCCAGGGCCAGGGCGCCTTCGGGCACGTCGCCGGTGATCACCGAGCCGCTGCCGGTCATCGCGCCATCGCCGACCCTGACCGGCGCCACCAGCATCGTGTCCGAGCCGATGAAGGCGTCGCGCCCGATCACGGTGCGGTGCTTCATCACGCCGTCATAGTTGCAGGTCACGGTGCCGGCGCCGATGTTGGTGCCCGCGCCGATCTCGGCATCGCCGATATAGCTGAGGTGGTTGACCTTGGCCCCGTCACCGATTTCGGCGTTCTTGATCTCGACGAAATTGCCGATGCGTACGTCGTTGGCCAGCTCGGCCCCCGGGCGCAGGCGGGCAAACGGGCCGACCACCGCGCCGGCGCCCACGTGGCAGCCTTCCAGGTGGCTGAAGGCGCGGATCAGCGCGCCGCTTTCGACGGTGACGCCTGGCGCGAACACCACGTTCGGTTCCACCACCACGTCGCGCCCCAGAACCGTGTCCAGCGCGAAATACACGGTTTCCGGCGCAACCAGGGTCACGCCGTTTTCCAGCGCCTGTTCGCGGGCGCGGGCCTGAAAGGCGGCTTCGGCGGCGGCCAGTTGCGGGCGGCTGTCGATGCCAAGGGTTTCGGCTTCGGGGCAGGCGACGGCGGTGGCGGAAAGCCCGCGCGCCTTGCCGACCTCGACGATCTTGGTCAGGTAATATTCGCCGCTGGCGTTATCGTTGTCGACCGCGTCCAGCAGGTCGAACATGGTCGCGCGGTCGGCCATCATGATGCCGCTGTTGCAAAACGAGATGCGTTTTTCGTAAGGCGCCGCGTCCTTGCATTCGACGATCCGTTCCAGGCTGTCGCCGTCCATGATCAGCCGGCCGTAGCGGTCCGGGTCGGCGGCTTCGAAGCCCAGCGCCACGATGTCGAAGCGCTGGCGGGCCTCGGTCATCCGGCGCAGGGTTTCGGCGCGCACAAAGGGGGTGTCGCCGTAAAGAACGACCACATCGCCGGAAAACCCAGCGAGCGCCGCGCGCGCCTGCAGGACCGCGTGCGCCGTGCCCAGCTGTTCGTCTTGCCGGGCGACGATCACATCGGGGTCCAGGTCCTGCGCGGCGCGCGCGACCATGTCGCCGCCGTGGCCGACCACCAGCACGGTCCTGCGCGCCTCCAGCGTGCGCGCCGCCGCCAGTGCATGGGCAAACAGAGGCACCCCGGCAAGCCTGTGCATCACCTTGGGAAGGTTGGAATTCATCCGGGTTCCCCGGCCCGCGGCCAGGACGATCAATGCGGTGGGCATCGTGTGCTCGTATCCTTTTTGTCGCAGCAATAGCGGTTTGCCGCCGTCCTGCAAGACTTAGCGGATCACTTGTTCTTTCGCCACGTTTCAATGATCGGCGGATGTTTGCACGCGGGTTGCGCGCGCGAATGCGCCGGAATGCGCCGCAACGCGCCGGATCGTTCGCGGCTGCGAAACAGCGCAGCCCATTGACCTTGGCCGCGCCGCCGGGTCATCTGGCGCCATGACGGAAAAATTCGACGGCAATTTCACCCAGCAGGAACCGATCCCCGAAGAGGCCATCCAGGCGGCGGTCGAGGTGATGCGCAGCGGCCGGCTGCACCGCTACAACGTGGCCCCGGGCGAGCTGGGCGAAACCGCGCTGCTGGAACGCGAATTCGCCCGGGCGGTCGGGGCGAAATACTGCCTGGCGGTGGCCTCGGGGGGCTATGCGCTGGCCACCGCGTTGCGCGCGCTGGGGGTCGGCCCCGGCGATGCGGTGCTGTCCAACGCCTTCACGCTGGCCCCGGTGCCCGGCGCGATCGCCGGCCTGGGGGCGGTGCCGGTGCTGGTCGAGGTGACCGAGCGCCTGGTCATCGACCTGGACGACCTGCAGCGCCGGATCGCCGACAGCGGTGCGCGGGTGCTGCTGTTGTCGCACATGCGCGGCCATATCTGCGACATGGATGCGCTGATGGCGATCTGCGACGCGGCGGGCGTGCGGGTGGTCGAGGACTGCGCCCACACCATGGGCGCGTTCTGGCGCGCGACGCCATCGGGCCGGCACGGGGTGATCGGCTGCTATTCGACCCAGACCTACAAGCATCTCAATTCCGGCGAAGGCGGGTTGCTGGTGACCGACGACGCCGAGGCGATGGCGCGCGCGGTAATGCTGTCGGGATCCTACATGCTGTACGGGCGCCACGCCGCCGCGCCCCCCGGCGAGGTGTTTGACCGGATCAAGTACGACACCCCCAACATTTCCGGGCGGATGGACAACCTGCGCGCCGCGATCCTGCGCGTGCAGCTGCGCACACTGGCGCAAAGATGCGCCGACTGGAACGCGCGCTACCGCGTGGTCGAAGACGGTCTGCGCGGCGTCGCCGGCATCGAGCTGATCGAGCGCGCCCGCGAAGAGACCTACGTCGGCTCGTCCATCCAGTTCCGGCTTTCGGGGCGCAGCGGCAAGGATATCGGCGCGTTCGTGGCGCGCTGTGCGGCGCGCGGGGTCGAGCTCAAATGGTTCGGCGGGGCGGAACCGGTCGGCTTCACCTCGCGCTACGACAGCTGGCGCTATTTCGAGAGCCCGCGCATGGCGCGCACCGAAGCGGCGCTGGCCGGTCTCGTGGACATGCGCCTGCCGCTGACCTTCAGCCTGGACGACTGCGCCCTGATCGCGCGCATCATCGCCTCTGAAGCCGCGAGGCCGCCCGCCGCCTGATCCGGATCGCCTGACCCAGCGGTCTGACGCCGCCGCCTGGCCCTGCCGTCTGACCCGGCCGCCTGGACCCGTCGCCGGGTCCGCGACAACGGCCATTGCCTTGGGCCCGGCCCCCGGTATGGTGATGGCGGGGGGCCAAATTCATTGACGCAGGGGCCGCCCGCCTGTAAGTATTGAACGACCGTTCAATAAACGCACCGGAGGCATCATGTTCACCGCGGCCATGCTGTTCGATCTTGGGGAAGACATCAATGCGCTGCGCGACATGGTGCACCGTTTCGCGCAAGAGCGCATCAAGCCGATCGCCGGCGAAATTGACCGCAGCAACGACTTTCCCGCCCATCTGTGGCGCGAAATGGGCGAACTGGGCCTGCTCGGGATCACCGTGCCCGAGGAATACGGCGGCGCCGGCATGGGCTATCTGGCGCATGTGGTTGCGGTCGAGGAGATCGCCCGCGCATCCGCCTCGGTCAGCCTGTCTTATGGCGCGCATTCCAACCTCTGCGTCAACCAGATCCGGCTGAACGGCAGCGACGAGCAGCGCGCGCGCTACCTGCCGAAACTGGTCAGCGGCGAACATGTGGGCGCGCTGGCGATGAGCGAGGCGGGCGCGGGCTCGGACGTGGTGTCGATGAAGCTGCGCGCCGAAAGGCGCAATGGTTACTATGTGCTGAACGGCACCAAATACTGGATCACCAACGGCCCCGACGCCGACACGCTGGTGGTCTATGCGAAAACCGACCCCGAGGCGGGGGCGCGCGGCATCACCGCCTTCATCGTCGAGCGCACCATGAAGGGCTTTTCCACCAGTCCCCATTTCGACAAGCTGGGGATGCGCGGTTCCAACACCGCCGAGCTGGTTTTCGAAGACGTCGAGGTGCCCTTTGAAAACGTGCTGGGCGAAGAGGGGCGCGGCGTCGCGGTGCTGATGTCGGGTCTCGATTACGAACGCGTGGTGCTTTCGGGCATCGGCACCGGGATCATGGCCGCCTGTCTGGATGAAATCATGCCCTACATGGCGGAACGCAGACAGTTCGGCCAGCCGATCGGGAATTTCCAGCTGATGCAGGGCAAGATCGCCGACATGTATACGGCGATGAACTCGGCGCGGGCCTATGTTTACGAGGTGGCGCGCGCCTGCGACCGCGGCACCGTCACCCGCCAGGACGCGGCGGCCTGCGTGCTTTATGCCTCGGAAGAGGGGATGAAATGCGCCCACCAGGCGGTGCAGGCGATGGGCGGCGCGGGTTTCATGAACGAAAGCCCCGTCAGCCGCATCTTCCGCGACGCCAAGCTGATGGAGATCGGCGCGGGCAC
>JAJRUE010000328.1 GCA_024277955.1 Alphaproteobacteria bacterium
AGCCTTACGTCGCGGCGCGACCCGCACCGCCCCGGCTTCTTCTGTCCGAAAATATCCCCGCCGGAGGCCCTGCCCCATCCAGCCCGCCAGCCCTCAGGCCCAGAGCGCCACCGCCGCCCACACCACCGTCCCGATCGCCGCATAGCCCAGCGCCATCACCACCCCGTCGCGCAAGAGCAACCCGAAGGCCAGCAACATCACCACCGCCGAAACCAGCGTCGGGATGCCCGGCACCAGCCCCGCCAGCGTCGCCAGCAGGCTGAGCGCCAGCATCGCGAGCCCCGCCAGCCGTTCTGCCAGCGGCCCCTCTGCCAGCGCCCCCAACCTGCGCCCGGTGCGCGCGTCCAGCCAGCGCGCCGCCGGCAGCAGCCGCGCCAGCCCCCTGCCGATCAGCCGCCCCGACAGACGCCAACGCGCCATCCAGCCCGGCAGCCAGACCCGCCGCCGGCCCAGCGCGATCTGCGCCGCGACAAAGGCCATCGCCAGCCCGATCAGCGCGTTCGAGCCGGGAAAAAAGCCGAAGGGCATCAGCATCAGCAGCGTCGGCACCAGCATCACCGCCGGCAGCCCGCGGCTGTTCATCAGATCGAAAAGCCCGGCAAGATCGAGATCCTGCCGGGCCGTGGCCTGTTGCAGCTGTACAAGCATGGCTTCCAGCGACGTGTCGCGCGCACCCGCCGTCAAGCGCCGGCCCTGCGCAGCGGCGTGACATTGGCCGCAGCCCCGTCGCCCACCGCCGCGTCCCGGCCACCGCCTGCCCCTTGCCCAGGCCCCTGCCCGGCCCCGTGCCCGGCCAGCGCCTGCCAGGCGGCATATTGCGACAAGAAGACTTCGCCGGTGAGTTCGTCCAGAAACTCGGTCTGCAGCAGCTTGTCCATCACCGGCCCCTTGACCTCGGACAGGTGCAGCTTGATGCCCATGTCGGCCAGCCGGCGGTTGATCGCCTCAAGGCTTTCCAGCGCCGAGGTATCGACCAGCGAAACCGCCGGGAACATCAGCACCACATTGCGGATCTTGCAGCCGTCGGTGACCCGGTCCTGGATGTAGTCCTCCAGAAAGCGGGCATTGGCGAAATACAGGTTTTCGTCCACCCGCAGGGTCAGAAGCGTCGGATCGGTCACCACGTCATGGCGCAGGATGTTGCGGAAATGCTCGGTCCCCGGCACCAGCCCGACCTCGGCCACATGCGGGCGCGACGACCGGTAAAGATAGAGGAGCAGCGAAATCCCGACCCCCGCCGAAACCCCGATCTCGACCCCAAGGGTCAGGGTCAGCAGGATGGTGGCGGTGACGGCGGCGAAATCGGCCTTGGAAAAGTTCCAGGTGCGCTTGAGAACCGAAAAATCCACCAGCGACAGCACCGCGACGATGATCGTGCCCGCCAGCGTCGCCTTGGGCAGGAAGAACAGCAGCGGCGTGAGGAAAAACGCGGCGATCGCGATGCCGATGGCGGTAAAGGCCCCGGCGGCGGGGGTTTCGGCGCCGGCGTCAAAGTTCACCACCGAACGCGAGAACCCGCCGGTCACAGGAAAGCCTCCGGACACGGCGGCCGCGACATTGGCCGCGCCCAGACCCACCAGTTCCTGATCCGGGTCGATCCGCTGACGGCGCTTGGCGGCCAGGGTCTGGGCCACCGAAATGCTTTCGACGAAACCGATGATCGAAATCAGGATCGCCGGGCCGATCAGCTGCGACCACATCTCGAGGTCAAAGGCCGGCAGGGTCGGCGACGGCAGGCCGGTGGGGATGTCGCCGACGATGCGCACGCCCTTGTCCTGCAGGCCAAAGGCCCAGGCCGCCAGCGTGGTGACGACGATGGCCGCGATCGGGCCGGTCTTGGCCAGCAGATCGGCAGCGCGCGGACGCAGCCCGGTTTTCAGCAGCAAGGGCTTGAGCCCCTTGCGCACCCAGAACAGAAAGGCCACGGTAAAGACGCCGATCGCCACCGCGTAATAGTTGGTCTCGGGCAGTTTTTCCCACAGGCTTTCCACCATCCCGACCAGCGTGTGCCCCGACGCGCTGACCCCCAGGAGGTGTTTCAGTTGCGACGTGGCGATCAGGATGCCCGACGCGGTGATGAAGCCGGCGATCACCGGGTGCGACAGGAAATTCGCGAGGAACCCCAGCCGGAACACCCCCATCGCCAGCAGCACCGCCCCGGACAGAAACGCCAGCACCACCGCCGCGGCGGCGATCTGCGCGGTGTCGGTCAACCCCAGGTTGCCCACCGCCGCCGCCGTCATCAGCGACACCACCGCCACCGGCCCCACCGCCAGCGCCCGCGAGGTACCGAAGATGCCATAGGCGATCAGCGGCAGGATCGACGCATAAAGCCCCATTTCCGGCGGCAAGCCGGCCAGCAGCGCATAGGCAAGCGACTGCGGGATCAGCATGATCGTGACGATCGCCGCCGCCACCATGTCGCTGGTCAGCGTGTCGCGGTCGTACCGCCGGCCCCAGTCGAGAATCGGTAGATACCGGCCCAGCCGGTTTGCAGCGCGTTTCATCGGGAAAGTCCTTTGGTCGTGCCGCCCCCGGCCAGTCTGGACCGGGGCGCGGCGATTTTCAATTCCTGTGGCCGGGGCGCGCTGGATGCGCGTGCATCAGGCCGCCCCGTTCAGGCCGCCACGTTCAGGCCGCCCGGGCCGAGGTATTGGAATACATCGACGCCGAACGCGCCCCCGAGCGGCAATAGCCAAGCACCGGCTTGGGCAGGCTGGCCAGCGCCTCGGCAAAGGCGGCGTGGTCGGCAGGGGTGACGCGGCCGTGGGTGATCGGCACATAGCGCGCCTCGATCCCGACCATGGCGGCGGCGGCCTTGACGGTGCCGAAATCCGGCTGGCCCCATTCTTCGTTGTCGGGGCGGTTGCAGATGATCGCCTTGATCCCGCGCGCGGCAAGTTCGCGCATGTTTTCCGGGTGCACCTGGCCGGAGATGTGGAAATCGGGCCCGATCTGTTGAATTTGCATCGTCATTTACCTTGCATTCTCAGTTGGTTGTGGTTGGTTTTTCAGGTTCTGGCTTACAGCTTGTTCAGCGGAACCTTCAGCATCCGGGTGCCGCTGTCATCGGGCTCGGGCAAATGGCCGGCGCGCATGTTGACCTGGATCGACGGGATGATCAGCCGCGGCATCGCCAGCTGGGCGTCGCGTTCGGTGCGGAACTTGATGAAGTCCTCGCGGGTCTTGCCCTTGCCGACGTGGATGTTGTGCTCTTTTTCCTCGGCCACGGTGGTTTCCCACTGGATATCGCGCCCGTTCGGACCGTAGTCGTGGCACATGAACAGCCGGGTTTCGTCGGGCAGCGCCAGGATCCGCTGGATGCTGTCGTAGAGCTGGCCGGCATCGCCGCCGGGGAAGTCGGCGCGCGCCGAGCCGCCGTCGGGCATGAACAGCGTGTCGCCGACAAAGGCGGCATCGCCCACCACATGGGTCATGCAGGCCGGGGTGTGGCCGGGGGTGTGCAGCGTGGTGACCTCCATCGAGCCGATCTTGTAGGTGTCGCCATCCTCAAAGAGCGCGTCGAACTGGCTGCCGTCACGCTGAAACTCGGTGCCTTCGTTGAAGACCTTGCCGAACACGTCCTGCACGATGGTGATATTGGCGCCGACGCCGATCTTGCCGCCCAGCTTTTCCTGGATGTAGGGCGCGGCCGACAGGTGGTCGGCATGGACGTGGGTTTCGATCAGCCATTCCAGCTTGAGATCGTTTTCGCGGATGTAGTCGATGATCCGGTCGGCGTGATCATAGGTGATGCGCCCGGCGGCATAGTCGATGTCCATCACCGAATCGATCACCGCACAGGCGTTCGTTTCCGGGTCCTTCACCACGTAGCTGATGGTGTTGGTGTCCTCGTCGAAGAAGGCTTCGACATCGGGTTTCACATTGGTTTCAGTCGCATAGTCACGCATCTTCAGGTTCCTTTTCATGGGCGAGCCGGAAAAAACCTGGCGCCCCGGTGCGGACCCCTTTTTTCGGGGGCCGTTCGTGGCGTGGCGGTCATTTCCGAAAATAGACGTTCGCGCGTCCGCTCTCGGTCGGTTGAAGGATAGATAGGACAGGATATGGGGTGCGTCGGTGAGAATGTCACACAAGTCGCAAGTTTTTGAAAACGGCGGCGCCTGCCGGCGCCATTTCCTTGCATTTTGCGCCCCGCTGGCGCGGGCCGCGGTGCCTCCGGCGGGGATATTTGAAAAAAGAAGAAGAAGAAAGCAGGTGGCTTCTTCTGTCCGAAAATATCCTCGGGGGTGAATGCGCCGGATGGCGCAGAGGGGGCGAACAGCCCCCTGGAACAGGGACTAAACCGTCACCACCAGACCGCGCAGCGCCTTTTCGTCGAGGATCTTCACCGCACCGCGCGACAGTTCCACCCAGCCCCGGCGCTGGAATTCCTGCAACTGGCGCGACACCACTTCGCGCGCCGTGCCCAGTTCCGCCGCCAGCTGCTGGTGGGTCGCCCGCAGGCAGCCCTTGTCGTCCATGAGATCCAGAAGCTTTTGCGCCAGGCGGATGTCGACGCGCCGGAAGGCCAGTTCGTCGATCACATAGAACAGGTCGGTGATACGGCGCGAATAGCTTTTGAACACAAACTCGCGGAATTCCGGCGAGGTGGCGATCAGGTCGTCGAACACCATCCGCGGGATCGCGGCGGCGCGCACGTCGGTTTCGGCGATGCCTTCGGCCGAGTGGTCGTCATAGGCCAGCAGCGTCGCCGTGGTCAGCACGCAGCTTTCGCCCGCCTGCACGCGGTAGAGCACGATCTCGCGCCCGCCCGGTGAGTGCTGTTGCACGCGCACGGTGCCGTCCAGCAGCAGCAACAGGTTTTCTGGAGACGCGCCGCGGCCAAACACCACCGAACCCTTTTTCAGGGTGATGATCCGGCTTTGCGAGGTCAGCTTGCGTTTCAGGCGGTCTTCGAGGCGGTTCAGCCCGTCGAAACGTGAAATCCAGTCTTGCATCGGTGCTCCTTGCCCTGCCCTGCCAGGCGGCCGGGGCAAGGGTGTTCCTACTGCTCCGCCGCCGCGCGCGCAATGCTGTCCAGCAGCGCCTGCACTTCCTGCATCTCGCCCGGCGGGAAATTGCGATAGCCGATTTCCACCTTGCCGTCGCGGTCGGTGACGAAAATCCCGTAGGGGCAATAGGCGATGTTGTCGGGATTGATCTCCATCACCTTGCGCGAGAGCACCGCCGAGCAGAACAGGTAGACATCCGCCGCGTCGAACAGCTTGACGTTGCTGCCCACATCCGCCGCCGTGCGCGCCAGCATCTCGCCGGAATGCGCGAGGTAGTCGATCACCAGGCCCTTGCCGATGATTTCGCTTTCAAGCGCAAAGGTGGCGTCGTCGAAGCTGCCGTCAAAGCTGTATTTGGTGATGCCCTGCGCCGCCAGGGGCGAGGCTAGCAATGCAGCGCCCAGCGCCGCGGTGAACAATGCGATGATCCGGTGCATGGACCCCCCCAATCCTTGTTTTCATGGCTGATCCGATTAGGCGGCATGGGGCGTGCAAAGTCAATTCGCCAAAGGGAAAAGCCCCGGCATCGCACCCGGGGCAGCGCGACGGGCGGCGGCCGCCCCCCCCGGGCGGCCGCATGCCCTCTGTTCGGAACTGCGGCGGATCTGATCAGGGACCCTAGCCGAACATGTCGGCCGAGATCCCGGCATACCAGCCGACGCTTTCCTCGTAGGTCTGCTTGCGCAGGGCCGCGTCTTCGCCGGTCTTCGAAATGAAGCCGTCGGTCTTGGCGATCTTTTCGTCGGTGGCCTCGTAATTGGCCCCCACCTTGATGCCGTCGTCGGTTTCGATCAGCGACCAGCACGTGTTCGAGAACCGGGCCGGGAACAGCTTTGAGTCGGTCAGCGCGGCGCGCACCGCCATGGCGCAGACCTTGGCCTGGCTGTTGGCCGAAAAGCCGGATTTCGGCATGTCGCCCTGGGCCGAGCTGTCGCCCAGCACGTGGATGTTCTCGTCAACCCGGCTGGCCATGGTGTGCGGCACCACCGGCGCCCAGTTGCCGTCGTTGATGCCGGCAAGCTCGACGATGCGGCCCGCCTTCATCGCCGGGATGACGTTGCAGACATCCACCTTGTTCACCTCGCCGTCGATCACCAGTTCCATCGCATCGGAGCGCACTTCGACATTGTTGCCGCCAAAGTCGGGGCCGACCCATTCGATCATGCCGTCGTAATGTTCGGACCAGCCTTCCTGGAACAGCGCCTGTTTGGAAAACTTCGGCTTGGGGTCGGCGATCAGGATCTTGGCGGTCGGGTTGTGCTGCTTGAGCAGATGCGCCACCATCGAGACCCTTTCATACGGCCCCGGAGGGCAGCGATACGGGTTGGGCGGCGCGACCATCGCAAACAGCCCGCCTTGGGGCATCGCCATGATCTGGGCCTTGAGCAGTTCGGTCTGCGAACCGGCCTTGTAGGCGTGCGGCATGGCGTTCTGGCTGGTCACGTCCCAGCCGGGCACCGAACCGTCGATGAAATCGATGCCGGGGCTGATCACCAGCCGGTCATAGGCCAGCTTGGCGCCGCCGGCCAGCGCCACGGTCTTCGCGTCGCGATCCACGCCCACGGCCCAGTCATGCACCACGTTGATCCCGTATTCGGCGGCCAGCTTGCCGTAGGTGTGGCCGATCGAGGCCAGGTTGCGGAAGCCCCCGATATAGAGGTTCGAGAAAAAGCAGGTGTAGTATTTGCGCGTGGGCTCGACCAGCGTCACGTCGATGGCGCCCTTGCTGTCCTTGGCGATATAGCGCGCCGCGGTGGCCCCGCCGGCGCCGCCGCCGATCACCACCACCCGCGGACGGCCATGGTTCATGGCGTTGAGCATCGGCGCCGACAGCGTTGCCGCCGTGACCGCCGTGGCCGAGCCGAGGAACATGCGTCTGTTGAATTTCATGTCGTTTCTCCCTTGATGTGCCCCTGTTCGCCTGGGGTTTGGTTCAGGCACCGGCCCCGGCGATTTGCGGGGGGGTGCCGGTGGGCACGCCAGGTTGCGCCGGCGCGCCGGTCCGGGGCCTAATTCAGCCCGTTGAAATAGCTTGCGAGCGCCGCGATCTCTTCGTCCGACAGGCGGCTGGTGACCATTTGCATCACCGGGTGCGGGCGCAGTTTCTGCCGGTAGGCGTGCAGGGCGACGACAAAGTCTTCCACCGGCCAGCCGGTGATCGACGGGATCCCGTCATCGCCGCCCGCCGCCTGGTGGCAGGTCACGCATTCCCCGGCCAGGTATTCGCCAAAGGCCGGATCCCCCTCGAGCGCCAGGATTTCGGGCGCCAGGTCAACCTCGCGGGTGGCGGTGGGTTCGGCTTCGGGAATGTCGCGCGGGTTGTCGGAAAACTGGCGCAGATAGGCCAGGACATCTTCGCGGTCGGCATGGTCCTTGAGCCCGCGAAAGCTCATCCGGGTTTTCGACACCAGCGCGCGGGGATTTTCGAGATAGGTTTCCAGGGTTTCGCTGGTCCAGACCAGCCCGTCATTGCCCATCCGCTGCATGTCGGCGGAATAGCGCGCGCCCTCGACGCTGCCGGCGCGCCGGCCAAACAGCCCGTTCAGATGCGGGCCGACCTTGTTGCGCGCGCCTTCGCCAACCGCGTGGCAGGATGCACATTTTCGAAAGATCGTCTTGCCCCGATCAGCATCGCCCACATGGGCCGCCAGCGCCGGTAAGGAAAGGAAACAGGCGACAAACAGTGCGAAAACAAAAGACTTCATGCCCAGGATCATGCCATATCAGGGCAAACAAATCAACGATCTCGAATATGTTTCGCAGCGATTTCTGCGAAGATACCGGTCAAGTACGTTTATTTTCAGCAAATTTTTCCCAATTTTTGATCGAAAATTCCAATTTTTCGAAGATTCTTCGAAGGCCTCCTGTCGGTGGAAGGCCGGTGCGGAATTATCGTTCAGTTCTCGGGGGTTACGCCGGCAATGGCGCGCGACGTCACCTTGGGCGCGGGCTTGCAGCCGGTCATGCAGGGGGTTTTCGAGAATTGCGGCACCTCTCCCGTCGCCCGGTCGTCAAGGAAGAATCCCCCCTCGTTGGGCAGGCGAATCGCGGTGAAATTCTCGCGGCTCAGGATGAAATCCTCATCCACCAGATCGTTGAGATACAGCAGGTAGGCGACCAGGGCGTAGACCTCGTCATCGGTGTAGCTCTGGGCGTCGCCAAAGGGTTTGGCCCGGTGCACAAAGTCGAAGATCGTCGAAAGATAGGGCACGAAAGAGCCGATGGATTTCACCGGGCGGCCGATGTCGGTGGTCAGCGTCCCCTCGCCCCCGGCAAGCGCCGGATAGAGGCCCAGACCTTCGCCGAAATCGCCGTGGCAGGCGGCGCAGACATCGTTGAACAGCTCCTCTCCCGTGGCCACATCCCCCTGCCCCTCGGGCAGGCCCTGCCCGTCCGGGCGCACGTCGATATTCCAGGCGGCGATCTCGGCCTCGGTGGCGGGGCGGCCCAGGCCCAGCGGCTCGGCGGCGAGCGGCGCGGCAACGAGCGCGGCAAGGCTGACAAGGGCTGCGAGGGCCACGGCCGGAACCGGCGCGCCGCGCCCGGCGGAAAAGGCGGGGAACCCGCCGCGCAGCCGCCGCTCTGGCCTGCCCGGCGCCACGCCGGGCGCCGCCCGGCTCGCACTGGCGCCCTGCCGCCCCCACGGACCGGGACTGCCCTGCGCGGCGTTGTCAGCTGACTTCGACATTGGTCACCTCGCCTGCCTCGTTCAC
>JAJRUE010000329.1 GCA_024277955.1 Alphaproteobacteria bacterium
CGTCAATCCTGGAGCCGGCAGGCCCTCGCAGGCAAATGACAAATCATGTGAGCGGGGGCGGAGCAGGGGCACGGACCCGTCGCGCGGGCGCCTGCGGACCCTCCGCGTTGGCGCCGCACGGGGCGCGCGCGGGGGGCGTTCGCGCTGGCGGGGCAAGGTGCACGGGGCATGGGGCATGGGGCACGGGGGCGGGGCACGGGGGGGTGTTCGCGCACGGGCGCGCTGGGGCGACCGAGGCGGCATCGCGCGGCATCGCGCGCCGCCCGCGATCCCGGTCCGGTAGGCCCGGAGGGACTCGAACCCCCAACCAAAGCGTTATGAGCGCTCTGCTCTGACCAATTGAGCTACAGGCCCGACCGTGCGCCGATCACTAGCAGACCGGCGCGCGCGGTCAAGCGGACAGCGCGCGCCGGCCGCCGAGGCTTATCGCGAGACGATGAACTGGCCGACGGAATTCTGGTTGCCGCCGGCGCCGGTGAACTGACCGGCGGCGACGGTGGCGCCGGGGTTGTAGAAATCCCCCCAGAAGCTGAAGCCGGAGGTTCCCGAAAAGCCGGTCCCGTTGATCGTGCCGCTGGCCGAGTCGTTTACCGACCCGCTCAGGTTCAGGTTGACCGTCCCGGCGGCGAAATCGACCCCGAAGGTCGCGGTTCCCTTGCCAAAGGGGTTCGAGCGCGACAGGTTGCGGTATTCTCCGGTGAAATTGGCGGTTCCCCCTGCCGGCATCTGGGCCGCCGTCGTCAGCGGCAGGCCGCTGAAGGTTCCCGATTCGATGTCGAAGCTCAGCCCCGCGCTGGACCAGTTGCCCGGCAGGCTGCATCCGGTCGCGACCGTCAGCGCCCCGAGGGCGGCAAGGGATTTTGCGAGGGGTTTTGAAAGGGGGTTTGCGAGGGGAAAATCGGCAAGAACTCGTGCCGGAAATATCGAAAGACGCACTATGGTCTCCTGTCTTTGAAATATGGCGTCGGTCCAGTTTGCCCGCGGCGCCGGGCATGTCAATCGGGAGCATGCCGAAAATCGGTGAATCCTTTCGTAACCGGCGCGGGCGTGGACTCTGCGCCGCACTTGCTTTACGGGGACGCCAGGGCAAACCGGGGGCGCCAGATGACCGACAGAACCGACGGGTTGAGCTATGCCGAGGCGGGCGTGGATATCGATGCCGGCAATGCGCTGGTCGAGCGGATCAAGCCCGCCGCCAGGGCCACGATGCGCCCCGGCGCGATGGCCGGGCTGGGGGGCTTTGGCGCGCTGTTCGACCTGCGCGCGGCGGGCTATGAGGACCCGGTGCTGGTGGCCGCCACCGACGGGGTGGGCACCAAGCTGCGCATCGCCATCGACACCTCAGACGTGGACACGATCGGCATCGACCTGGTCGCCATGTGCGTCAACGATCTGGTGTGCCAGGGGGCCGAGCCCCTGTTTTTCCTCGACTATTTCGCAACCGGCAAGCTGGATGTGGACAGTGCCGCGCGCATCATCCAGGGCATCGCCGAGGGCTGCAAGCGCTCGGGCTGTGCGCTGATCGGCGGTGAAACCGCGGAAATGCCGGGGATGTATGACGCCGGCGATTTCGACCTGGCGGGCTTTGCGGTGGGCGCGATGGAGCGCGGGCGCGCCTTGCCTGCGGGCGTCGCGGCGGGCGATGTGCTGCTGGGGCTGGGCAGCGACGGGGTGCATTCGAACGGCTATTCGCTGGTGCGCAAGGTGGTCGAACGCTCGGGGCTTGGCTGGGGCGATGCCTGCCCGTTCGGCGACGGCACGCTGGGGGCGGCGCTGCTGGCGCCGACCCGGCTTTACGTCACCCAGGCGCTGGGCGCGATCCGCGAAGGCGGCGTGCATGCGCTGGCCCATATCACCGGCGGCGGGCTGACCGAAAACCTGCCCCGCGTGCTGCCCAAGGGCCTGGGCGCGCAGGTCGACCTGAACGCCTGGGATCTGCCGCCGGTCTTCCGCTGGCTGGCCGAGGTCGGCGGCATGGGCGACGCCGAGATGCTCAAGACCTTCAACGCCGGGATCGGCATGGTGCTGGTGGTGGCGCCCGAGCGCGCCGGGGCGCTGGCCGAAATCCTGCGCGCCGCCGGCGAACGGGTGCAGGAAATCGGACGGGTGGCGCCGGGGGGCGGGGTCGCCTACAGCGGGGCGCTTCTTTGAAACGCAGGGTCGCGATCCTGATTTCGGGCGGCGGCTCGAACATGGTGCGGCTGGTGGAAAGCATGACCGGCGACCACCCCGGTCGGGCGGTGCTGGTGCTGTCGAACGTGCCCGGCGCCGGCGGGCTGGAACGCGCGCGCGCTCGGCGTGCCCACCGCGGTGGTCGATCACCGCCCCTTTGGCAAGGACCGCGCCGCGTTTGAAGCGGAAATGCAGCGCCACCTCGAGGACGCCGGCGCGCAGGTGATCTGCACCGCCGGCTTCATGCGCATCCTGACGCCCGGCTTCATCAGCCGCTGGTCCGGGCGGATGCTGAACATCCACCCGTCGCTCTTGCCGAAATACAAGGGGCTGAACACGCATGCGCGCGCGATCGAGGCGGGCGACGCCCAAGCCGGCTGTTCGGTGCACGAGGTCACCGCCGAACTGGACGGCGGCCCGGTGCTGGGCCAGGCGCGGGTGCCGATCCTGCCCGGCGACACCCCCGAAACCCTGGCGGCGCGCGTGCTGGTCGAAGAACACCGGCTGTATCCGCGCGTGCTGCGCGGGTTTCTGGAACGGCTCGACGCGCCCGAAACCGGGGCGGCCGGCACGCAAGGGGACACACATCGCGGCGCACACGGGAAAAATGCCCGGTGACCCCCTTTAACCCGCGCAAATTCGCCGTTAGGTTGCACGCCATCGCCCATTGAGAAACGAGCAGATGATCACGATCACAACCACGTCGGCACTGGCCGATTTCTGCGCCCGGGCGCGCGACCAGGACTATGTGACGGTCGACACCGAATTCCTGCGCGAACGCACCTATTATTCGAAACTCTGCCTGGTGCAGCTGGCGATGCCGGGCACAGACGACGCCGACGCGGTGCTGGTCGATCCGCTGGCCGAAGGCCTGTCGCTGGACCCGCTGTACGACCTTTTCCGCGACACGTCGGTGGTCAAGGTGTTCCACGCGGCGCGCCAGGATCTCGAGATATTCTACGTGGAAGGCGGGGTGATCCCGACGCCGCTTTTCGACACTCAGGTGGCGGCGATGGTCTGCGGGTTCGGCGAACAGGCGGGCTATGAAACGCTGGTGCGCAAGATCGCGCGCCAGTCGGTGGACAAGACCTCGCGCTTTACCGACTGGTCGCGCCGGCCGCTGAGCGAGGCGCAAAAGACCTATGCCCTGGCCGATGTCACCCATCTGCGCCAGGTCTACGAATTTCTGGCCGAGCGGCTGCGCGACACCGGCCGCCAGGGCTGGGTCGAGGAAGAGCTGAGCGTGCTCACCGATCCGGAAACCTATATCGCGCGCCCCGAAGAGGCCTGGAAACGCATCAAGACGCGCACCAGTTCCGGGCGTTTTCTGGCGATCGTGCGCGAACTGGCGCGGTTCCGCGAGGCCTACGCGCAGTCGCGCAACGTGCCGCGGTCGCGCGTCTACAAGGACGATGCGCTGCTTGAGCTGGCCTCGACCAAGCCGCGCAACATGCAGGATCTGGGCCGGTCGCGGCTGCTGCAGCGCGAGGCCCGGCGTGGTGAGATTTCCGAAGGCATCCTGGCGGCGGTGCAGGCCGGGCTGAATTGCCCGCCCGAGGACTTTCCGGTGGCGGCGGAGCGCGGCAAGCAGATCCAGGTCAACCCGGCGCTGGCCGACCTGCTGCGGGTGCTGCTGAAGGCGAAATCGGAAAACGCGGGCGTGGCGCAAAAGCTGATCGCCAATACGTCCGAGCTGGACAGGATCGCCGCCGGTCAACGTGAAGTTCGGTCTCTAACCGGTTGGCGGGCTGAAGTTTTTGGCCGTGACGCAATTCGGCTGTGCGATGGCGAAGTCGCCCTGGCGGTGCATGGCAACAGCGTGGACGTGATCGATATCGTCGAGGACTGAGCCCCGGTTTCAGGCCCGGGAACGCTGGCCCGTGTAACGGCGCGAAAAACAGGGGAAAAACAGCCCCGAAAAGCAGCCCCGTAACACTCTGGCCCGGAACGCCGGTCCGAAACGCAGCCCCGGCCTGACGCAGCCCCGGCCTGACGCAGCCCCGGCCTTCAGCCCCTTGGTCAGGCCCGATTCCCCCCCGGATCGCCGATCAGGGGCGCACGGTCCGGCTGTTGCCGGCGGCCTGCACCCGCACCCGGCGCAGCCCTTGCGCCTGCGCCCGCGTCAGGTAGATCGCCGCCACCAGTTCGCGCAGCGGCGCGGGGCCTGCGGGCATCGCCACCTGCGGCGGACGCGCCCGGAAGCTGAGCGTCAGCGTGCCGTTTTCGACCCCTTCGTTGGTCAGCCCGGCGTTGTAATAGCCTTGGGTCGGGGGCAGGGCGGTGGCGCGGATGATCACGCCGGTGGGGGTGCGTTCGGCAAAGGCGCCGGTCAGGCGGTCGACCAGGGGCCGGGTTTCGACGGTCCGGGCATATCCGCGCGCGGGCGCCAGCGACTGCACCGTGCCCGCGCCGGGGCGGAACCAGTTGAACGGATTGAAACTGCTCAGCGACGCCCGGTTGCCGCCGGAACAGGCGGCAAGGGCAAGGGTCAGCCCAAAGGCCCAGATCTTGTGCAACCGTCCGTCCCCCGTTGACGTTTCACATCCTTCCGCGGGTCAGTTTAACGATATTGCGCCCCTGTGCAATCTTGTCGCGGGACTGGACCTTTGCACCGCCAGTGCTTAGGTCTTGGCCCAACCATTCACCACGTCACCCGCCCGTTCCACCAGCACGAAAAGCGACACCATGGCCAGCGAAGCATTTGAAGAGATTGCCGAAACTTTCGAGTTCCTCGATGACTGGGAAGACCGCTATCGCCATGTGATCGAGATGGGCAAGGCGATGGCGCCGCTGGAAGAGGCGTTCCGGGTGCCGGCCACCAAGGTCGACGGCTGCGCCAGCCAGGTCTGGATCCTGCCGGAAATCGACGGCGACGGCCCGGAGGCGGTGTTTTCCTTTCGCGGCGACAGCGACGCGATGATCGTGCGCGGCATCATCGCGATCCTGCATGCGCTCTATTCGGGGCTGACGGTGCGCGAGGTGCTGGCGGTGGACGCGGCGGCGGAAATGGCGCGGCTGGGGCTGGATCAGCACCTGTCGGCGCAGCGTTCGAACGGGCTGCGTTCGATGGTCGAACGGATCCGCAAGCTGGCCGCCGGGGCGCTGGAAACCGCCGGGTAAGAGGCTGGGCAAGGTTGCAATCGGCGGGGCCGGGGGCAAGGCGCTTGCAAGCGCCTTGGCCAAGGTTTTTGCAAAAACCTTGGCCCTGGTTACCTGAATCCGCGGTTCGCTACATTGAATTTCCGCCCCGCCGGATCGCTTGCGATCCGGTTCGCGCCCGGCCCCGCCCCCC
>JAJRUE010000330.1 GCA_024277955.1 Alphaproteobacteria bacterium
GAGCGCGTGCATGACGCGCGCTACCTCGACCGTTTCAAGGCGCTGTCCGACGACCGCGGCGGAGAGCTCGGCCTGCGCGCGCCCTTCGGCCCCGGCGGCTATGACCTTGCGGCGCTGTCGGCGGGGCTGGCCAGGGCGGCGCTGGCGGCGGTGCTGCGCGGCGATCTGGCCAATGCCTATGCGCTGTCGCGCCCGCCGGGCCACCACTGCCTGCCGGATTTTCCCAACGGGTTCTGCCTGCTCAACAACATCGCCATCGCGGTGCAGGCGGCGCGGGCGCAGGGGCTGTGCCGGCGCGTCGCGGTGCTGGACTGGGACGTGCACCACGGCAACGGGACCGAAGCGATCTTTTACGAAGACCCGGACGTGCTGACCATTTCCATCCACCAGGACCGCAACTACCCGCTGGATACCGGCGCCGCGTCCGACCGGGGCAAGGGCGCGGGGCTGGGGGCCAACATCAACATCCCGCTGCCGCCGGGCGCCGGCCATGCCACCTATGTTGAGGCGATGGAGCGCCTGGTCGCCCCCGCCATCACCGCCTTTGCGCCCGATGTGATCGTCGTCGCCTGCGGCTATGACGCGGCGCCGCTGGACCCGCTGGGGCGGATGCTGGCCACCGCCGAAACCTTTGCCGCCCTGACCCGCCAGGCGATGCAGCTGGCCGATACCTTGTGCGCCGGGCGGCTGTGCCTGGTGCACGAAGGCGGGTATTCCGAACTTTACGTGCCGTTTTGCGCCCATGCGGTGCTGCAGGAACTGTCGGGCAGCGCGATCGAGGCGCCGGACCCGCTGGCCGCCACCTTTGAGGCGCGCCAGCCCTCGGCCGATTTCCAGCGCTACCTGTCCGGCGTCATCGACCGGCTGGCGGGGGAATTGTTCTGAACCGGCAGGGCGTATGGGCGCAGCCGGGCCTTGGGGCCAAGAACCAACCAACTTGCACCGCCAGCGCGAAAGGCGCGAAATATCCGACGCTCGGGGCGCGCGCGGGCAGGGTAGTTCCCTTTCCAAGCGGCCCGCGCCGCTGAGATGAGGCGCCCTTCGGGTTTGGCGGATGTCCGCCCCGGCGGCGTTACAGGCCCTTGAAACAGAACCACTATTCCTGCGGCCCCGTGCCTTGTCAGAACGAAAATCTGCCAAACTGGCGGTGCAGGTTGATCGGGTTTTGACCCTGGCCCCTTGAACCGCCGCGCCAAAAGCCCGAAATGAAGCCGAACCCAACAGCGGACGATCCCCATGCCCAAGCCGAACCCCGCCGCCCTCGAATTTCTGCTGACCCGCCGGTCGCGGCCCGCCAAAACCCTGCGCGCCCCGGCCCCGGACCGCGCCGCGCTGCGCGAGATCCTGACCGCCGCCGCGCGCACCCCCGACCACGGCAAGCTGGAACCCTGGCGCTTCATCGTGCTGGAACGGCCCGCGCTGGCGCGGCTCGCCGATCTGGCCGAGGCCCGCGCCCCGCAACTGGACGTGCCCCCCGAAAAGATCGCCAAGGGGGTTTCGCAATACCGCGACGGGGTGCTGGCGGTGGCGGTGGTGGCTTCGCCCCGGGTTTCGGACAAGGTGCCCGAGATCGAACAGGTGCTGTCGGCGGGCGCGGTGTGTCTCGCGCTGCTGAACGCGGCGCTGGCGTCGGGCTGGGGGGCGAACTGGCTGACCGGCTGGGCCTCGCACGACCGGGTGTTCATGGACGAACTGGGGCTCGAGCCGCAGGAATTCATCGCCGGGCTGATCTTTATCGGCACCGAAACCCACGCGCCGCCGGAACGCCCGCGCCCCGATCTGGACGCGATCACCACCTGGGTGTCGGCGTGATGCCGTTCGCCGAGCTTCCCCGCACCCTGCTGCGCGCGCTGACGCAGCTGAGCGACCCCAGGGTGCTGGGCATCCTTGCGACCTCGGTGCTGCTGATGCTGCTGGTCACCGCGCCCTTTGCGGCGGTGTTCCTGGCCATCGCCTGGGTGATCGAGGCGGTGACCCCGGCCAGCGTCACCCTGCCCTGGCTGGGCGAGATGAGCTTTCTCGGGGTTCTGACGCAGGGGCTGTTTTCCAAGGCGTCCTGGGTGTTCTGGACCTATGTGATGGCGCCGGTGGCGGGCGGGATCATGGGACTGTTTCTGGAAAACGTGGTGGCGGCGGTGGAGCGGCGCCACTACCCGGCGCTGGCCCCGGTGCGGCCGCGCTCGATCGCGGCGTCGCTGTTTTATGCGCTGCGGTTTTTCGGGCTGATGGCGCTGGTCAGCCTGGCGGCGCTGATCGTGTCGCTGTTTTCCGGCCCGCTGGCGCCGGTGGTATTCGTCGCCGCCAACGGCTATCTGATCGCGCGCGAATATTTCGAAACCGTGGCCCTGCGCCGGATCGACGAAGCCCGGGCGAAACAGCTGGAGCGCGCCAATATCACGGGTCTCTGGCTGCTGGGCTGCGTGCTGGCGCTGGCCTATACGGTGCCTTTCGTCAGCCTGCTGGTGCCGATCACCGGGGTCGCCGCCTATACCCACGTGTTCCACCGGCTGAACGCCAGCCCCGGCAGCGCGCCGGCCACTGAGCACCAGTGAGCGCCTCTGATCCCGGGGCCTGAACCGGGGGGCCTGTTCCCCGGCGGGCCAGGCCGCAGCCCCGAACCCCGGCCGCGAAAGCTCAGATCCAGCCCAGTTCGCTGATGCGGATCACGCCCGACAGAATGACCGCCGCAATGATCACGAACAGCACAGTGGTGACCAGCGTGACGATGATCATAGTGCGCCGCAGCTTGAAGTTGGCGGGCGATCCGGGGTGCGTGCCCGGCACCACGTCGCCTTCGTCGCCCTGGGTGCGCAGCCCGATCGGCAGGGTCACGAACATGACCATGAACCAGATCACCACGTAAAGAATGATCGCCGAGGTAATGCCCATCAGATTTGCTCCAGTTCGATCAATGTGCCGTTGAAGTCCTTGGGGTGCAGGAACAGAACCGGCTTGCCGTGGGCGCCGATCTTGGGTTCGCCCGAGCCCAGGACGCGGGCGCCCGAGGCCTGCAGGCGGTCGCGCGCGGCCAGGATGTCTTCCACCTCGTAGCAGATGTGGTGGATGCCGCCGGCGGGATTTTTCGCCAGAAACCCGGCGATCGGGCTGGCGTCGCCCAGCGGGGTCAGCAGTTCGATCTTGGTGTTCGGCAGCTCGATGAAAACCACCGTGACCCCGTGGTCGGGCTCGTCCTGGGGCGGGCGCACTGTGGCGCCAAGCGTGTCGCGGTATTGCGCCGCGGCGGCCTCGAGATCCGGGACCGCGATGGCAACATGGTTCAGCCGTCCGATCATCGCGCGCATCCTTTCGTCGTTTCGCGCGCTTTATCCCCCCGATGGCGCGCGCCCGCAAGGGCCGTGCTGCCGCACCGGGTGGCGCATTAACCGCCTGTTCACCCTCACCGGCCTTAAATCAAGGTAGCGACCATCGCGGAGCACTGCCATGCCGGACGATCTTGACAGCTTTTTCATGAACCGCCCACCGACGCCGGAACGGCCGCTGCTGGGGCTTACGGTGCTGGTGGTCGAAGACAGCCGTTTCGCCTGCGAAGCGATGCGCCTCTTGTGCCTGCGCTCGGGGGCGCGCATCCGGCGCGCCGACAGTCTGAAATCGGCGCACCGGCACCTGTCGGTCTACCGCCCGATGGTGATCATCGTCGATCTTGGCCTGCCGGACGGATCGGGGGCGGGGCTGATCGGCGAACTGGCTTCGGCGACGCCCCGGGTGCCGGTAATTCTGGGAATCAGCGGCGACAGCGGCGCGCGCGAACAGGCGCTGGCCGCCGGTGCCGACGGGTTCCTGGAAAAACCCGTCGCCAGCCTCGCCGCCTTTCAGACCGAGGTTCTGCGCCACCTGCCACGCACCCGCCGCCCCCGTCGGCCCCGGCCCCTGCCCGAAGACACGATCAAACCGGATACCCTGGCGCTGCACGAAGATTTCGCCCATGTCTCGGAAATCCTCAAATCCGCCGAACAGGATGACCAATCCGCCGCCTATGTGGCGCAGTTCCTGGCCGGTCTGGCCCGGATATCGGGCGATATTCCGCTGGAACTGGCCGCGGGCGATCTGCAGCACAGGTTTTCGCGCGGCGAACCGATCGTGGCCTGCGTCGCCCATATCGCCGAGCTTCTGCGCGCGCGGCTGGGCGAACAGAAAACTGCGCTGGGCTAGGACCAAAACGCGCTGCGCCAGCCACGGCCCAGCCTGCCAGCAGACCTGAAAACTCCAGTATTCGCCTGCAAATACAGGATTTTTCAACCATTTTCCGGGCAAGATGGTGACAGCAGGTTCGCCCGAATTTCACGAATTTGAACCGCCGTCACCGTATTTCTGCCCGAATTCAAATCCAGATTTCGAGGGTCGGCGCGGCGCACGAACGGGCCCGCAACCAGCAGTTTGGAGTGCAAGATGAAAAACATCACCAACCGTTTCTGGAATGATGACCTTGGCAGCTCGGTCGTGGACGGGCTGGTTCTGGGCGCTGGCGTGGTGTCGCTTGGGGTTGCGCTGATCTCGGCCGTCGCCTGACGAAAAACACCAAAAACCCGCCGCGCAATCGCGGCACTCCCCAATCGCCCGGCGCGGAC
>JAJRUE010000331.1 GCA_024277955.1 Alphaproteobacteria bacterium
AGGCGGTGGCGGGCGAGATCGGCGGGGCGTTCTGCAAGGTGGATGTGAGCGATCCGCAAAGCGTGGCGGCGGGGTTTGCGGCGCAGTCGGGGGCGCCTTTGCGGGTGGTGGTCAATTGCGCCGGGATCGCCGCCGGGGCCAGGACCGTCGGCAAGGAGGGGCCGCATGATCCGGCGTTGTTTTCGCGCACCATCTCGGTCAACCTGATCGGCACGTTCAACGTGGCGTCGCAGGGCGCGGCGCTGATCGCGGCCAATGATCCGGTGGGGGGCGATGGCGAACGCGGGGTGATCATCAGCACCGCATCGGTTGCCGCCTACGAGGGGCAGGTGGGGCAGATCGCCTATGCCGCCTCGAAGGGCGGGGTGGTGGGGATGACCCTGCCGATGGCCCGCGACCTGGCGCAGCTGGGCATCCGGGTGATGGCGATCGCGCCGGGGCTGTTTCGCACGCCGATGCTGGCCGGGCTGCCCGAAGAGGTGCAGGAAAGCCTGGGCGCGCAGGTGCCGTTTCCTTCGCGCCTGGGCGATCCGGCGGAATATGCCGCGCTGGCGCGTCACATCGTCGAGAACCCGATGCTGAACGGCGAGGTGATCCGGCTGGACGGCGCGATCCGGATGGCGCCGCGCTGACGGCAGGTCGGGGGCGTTCAGGGGCGCTCAGGGCGGGCTCAGGCGCCGGTGGCGTCGGGCTGGCGCGGCGGCGCGGCGCGGGCGAAGGCGTCGATCTGGTCGAGCCGCTCGAAAATGGCCGAGATCGTCGGATAGGCGGTCATGTCCACATCGAAACGGCGGTTGTTCCAGACCTGCGCGTAGAGGCAGATATCGGCCAGACCGGGTGTGTCTCTATGGCAGAAAACCCCGGTATCTCGGGAACTTGCAAGCATTTCTTCAAGTGGCGCAAAGGCTTCGGCGACCCAGTGGCGAAACCAGCGGGTCTTGCCGGCCTGGTCCTGGCCCAGCTCGCGTTCGAGGTATTGCAGCACCCGCAGGTTGTTCAGCGGGTGGATGTCGCAGGCCACGAGCTGCGCAAGCGCGCGCACCCGCGCCCGGCCAAGGGCGTCGTCCGGCAGCAGCGGCGGGCTCGGGTGGGTTTCGTCCAGATACTCGATGATCGCCAGCGACTGGCTGAGGTGGGTGCCGTCTTGCAGTTCGAGCACCGGCACCAGCCCGGCGGGATTGCGCGCCACAAAGGCCGGATCCTTGTGCGCGCGCTCAAGCAGCGGGTAGCCCACATAGTCGTAGTCCAGCCCCTTGAGGTTCAGCGCAATGCGCAGGCGGGTCGAGGTTGAGCTTCGGAAATAATTGTGCAAACGCAAGGTTATACGGCCTTTTCTTCAAGTGATATGTCCAGCGTTGGCAGGCCGTCGATGGTGACCTGGACGCGATCGCCCGGCGCCAGCGGGCCAACCCCGGCCGGGGTGCCGGTGTAGATCAGGTCGCCCGGCGCCAGCGCCACCAGGCGCGACAGATGGGCGATGATGTCGTTCACCGGCCAGATCATCTGCGCCAGCGCCGCCTGTTGGCGCGGCGCGCCGTTGACGCTGAGCGCCAGCCGGGCGTCCCGGGCTTGCGCCCAGTTGCGCGCGGCCAGGAGGGCGCCGCAGGGGGCCGAGCGGTCGAAGCCCTTGGCCATGTCCCAGGGCCGGCGGGCGTCCTTGGCCCGGGCCTGCAGGTCGCGCCGGGTCAGGTCGATGCCGGCGCCATAGCCCCAGATCAGCGCCGGCGCATCTTGCGGCGATACCGCCGTGCCGCCGCGCCCCAGCGCCACCACCAGTTCGCCTTCGTGGTGCAGGTTCGTGCAGGCCAGCGGCCAGGGCAGGCGCGCGCCGCTGTCCACCACCGCATCGGCCGGCTTGCAGAAAAAGAACGGCGGGTCGCGGTCGTCCGCCCCCATTTCCCGGGCGTGTTCGGCATAGTTGCGCCCAACGCAGAATATCCGGCGAACCGGAAAGCGGACCTGGCCGCCGGCGGTGGCGACGCTGGCGCGCGGCGGGGGATCGAGGACATATCTCATGGCCGCCGGTGTAGCGCGGCGCGGGGCGGCGGCTCAAGGGCGATTGTGGCGCTGCGCCGGGGCCTGGCCGGGATCGCCCCCTTGATCCGCGGGCCCGCGCCCCGTACATGCGGGCCAACCGCCGCCCGAGGTCCGCGCCCGCCATGACACGCCGCCCCGCCACCAAAACCGCCGCCAAATCGGCCGCCCGTTCCGCCCCCGGTTCGGCCGCTGGCCCCGCCGCCGCCGACGCCACCACCACCACCGACGCAGCCGCCATCCGCGCCGCCGCCCGCCTGTCGGTCGCGCCGATGATGGACTGGACCGACCGCCACTGCCGTTTCTTCCACCGGCAACTGACCGGGCGGGCGCTGCTCTATACGGAAATGGTCACCGCCCCGGCGATCGTGCGCGGCGGCGCGCGTCACCTGCTGGACTTCGACCCCCGCGAACAGCCGGTGGCGGTGCAGCTTGGCGGCTCGGACCCGCGCGAACTTGCGCAAGCCGCGCGTATCGCCGCCCAGGCCGGCTATGGCGAGGTCAACCTGAATGTCGGCTGCCCCTCGGACCGGGTCCAGTCGGGCACCTTCGGCGCGGTGCTGATGAAATCGCCCGACCGCGTGGCCGAGATCGCCGCCGCGATGATCGCCGCCTGCCCGGTCGAGGTCACGGTAAAGTGCCGCATCGGCGTGGATGACCAGGATCCGCGCGCGGTTCTGCCGGCCTTTCTGGAAGCCGTCGCCGCCGCCGGGGTGCGGCGGTTCACGATCCATGCGCGCAAGGCCTGGCTGCAGGGGCTGAGCCCGAAACAGAACCGCGATGTGCCGCCGCTGGACTACCGGCTGGTGCACGAGATGAAGCACGCCTTTCCGGGGCTGCACATCTCGATCAACGGCGGTATCGAGACGCTGGCCGAGGCGCGCGCTCAGCTGGATACCGGCCTTGACGGGGTGATGATCGGGCGCGCCGCCTACCACCGCCCGGCCGACCTGCTGCTGACGGCGGATGCGCAGGTTTTCGGCGCCCCCGCCAGCGCCGCGAGCCGCGCGCAGGTGGTGGCGGCGATGCTGCCCTATATCGAAGCGCAGCTTGCCGCCGGCGGCCGGCTGCACCAGGTCACGCGTCACATGCTGGGGCTGTTTCACGGCCAGCCCGGCGCGCGCCAGTGGCGCAGGATCCTGTCGGAACAGGGCGTCGCCCCCGACGCCGGCCCCGAGGTTGTGGAAAAGGCGCTGGCGGCCGTAAGCCCCCCGTAAGCCCCCCGTAAGCCCCCCGTAAGCTCCCGATAGGCCCCAACCGCCGACCCGCAGAAAACCCGCCGCCGCTGCCCCTTTACGCCGCCGCGAATCCGGTCATTATCGCGCCGCGGCCCGGCCCGGCGCGCCCGGTCGCGCGTAACAGCCGCGCGAAACAGGAGACATCCCATGCCCGACACCTTGATCCTGCTGCAGATGACGGCGCTGTTGCTGGCGATCGGCGCTTTTGCCGGGGTGGTGGCCGGGCTGCTGGGGGTCGGGGGCGGCATCATCCTGGTGCCGTCGTTTTACTACAGCTTCGCCGCGCTGGGCTATGAAAGCGACCAGCTCATGCAGATCTCGCTGGCGACCTCGCTGGCGACGATCATCGTCACCTCGGTGCGTTCGGTGCTGGCGCATAATCGCAAGGGCGCGGTCGACTGGCAGGTGCTCATGACCTGGGCGCCGGGGATCATCATCGGCGCCATCGCCGGAATGCTGACGGTGGCGGCGCTGCGCTCGGCGGTGCTGCAGGGGATCTTTGGCGCGCTGGCGATGGTGGTCGGGCTCTACCTGTCCTTCGGGCGCGCCCACTGGCGGCTGGGCGCGGCCATGCCCACGGGTATTCTTCGCGCGGTTCTGTCGCCGCTGATCGGGTTTCTGTCGGTGCTGATGGGGATCGGCGGCGGCAGTTTTGGCGTCCCGGTAATGAGCCTTTACGGCATGGCCATCCACCGGGCGGTGGCCACGGCGGCGGGGTTCGGGGTGATCATCGCCGTGCCTTCGGTCATCGGCTTTCTGATGGCCGATATCGCGCCGGCGGACCAGCCGCCGTTCACGATCGGCGCGGTCAACCTGCCGGCCTTCGCCATCGTCATCGCCATGACCCTGCTGACGGCGCCGTTGGGGGTGCGCATCGCGCATGCGATGGACCCCAGGCCGCTCAAGCGGCTGTTCGGCGCCTTTCTGGTGCTGGTGGCGGCGAACATGCTGCGCAAGGCGGCGGGATGGTAGGTTTCGCCGCGCGCGGCTGGCGGCGCTTTGCCTACGATGCGGCGCTTGCGGCCTGGGTCGACGCGGTGCGCCCGGCGGCGCTGGCCACGCTCGACGACGCGCGCCACGCCGGCTGGTGGCGCAACGACCGGACCTGGTTCGTCGGGGTGAACGCGCTCGACAACGACGAAACCGGCGCGCTGCCCGATGGGCCGCCGCTTGCGGGCCGGGCGGTGGCGGCGGCGCGCGCGCTGGCCGGGCCGGGGCTGCGCTGGGACCGGGCCCAGATCTCGGCG
Organism: Alphaproteobacteria bacterium; assembly: GCA_024277955.1. Classification (GTDB taxonomy): domain Bacteria; phylum Pseudomonadota; class Alphaproteobacteria; order Rhodobacterales; family Rhodobacteraceae; genus JAJRUE01. The sequence goes on from JAJRUE010000331.1 coordinate 4,520, forward strand.
ATCCTGCCCGGATACCCGCGCCAGGGCGACGACAGCGATACCGCCTTTGCCTTTCGGCGCAACCGCGACGCGGCGCATGTGGACGGGCTGCACCTGATCGAGGGGAGGCGTGTGCTGCGCGAAGCCCAGGCGCTGCTGCTGGGGGTGCCGCTGACCCGGGCCGATGCCGGGGCCAGCCCGCTGGTGGTCTGGCAGGGCAGCCACCGGATCATCGCCCGCGCCCTGGCCG
>JAJRUE010000332.1 GCA_024277955.1 Alphaproteobacteria bacterium
ACCGCCCGGAAAGGCCGATTTCGGGATCGACTGGTAGCCGCCCTTGGTGACCACGCGCGCCCCGTAGGCGATGCGCTTGCCGCCCTTCAGCAGTTCTTCCACCATCGGGTGATGCTTGAAGCGCTGGAATTCCATGTAGGGATAAAGGTAGGGGTTGCTATAGCTGAGATCGACGATGTAGCCGACATAAACCTGATTGTTGTCAAGGTGATAGATGAAAGACCCGCCGCCGTTTTTCCAGCCCAGCGGCCAGCCCATCGTGTGGGTCACCGTGCCTTCGCGGTGCTTTTCCGGGTCGATTTCCCAGATTTCCTTCATCCCCAGACCGAACTTGGGGAAGTCGGCCCCCTCGTCCAGGCCGAAGCGCGCGATCGCCTCTTTCGAAAGCGACCCGCGTGCGCCTTCGGACAGAAAGACATACTTGCCGTGCAACTCCATCCCCGGCTCGTAGTTGGGGCCCGGCGTGCCGTCGGCGTTCTTGCCGAACTCGCCCGCGACCACGCCCTTGAGCGACCCGTCTTCGCGGTAGATCAGCTCTGAACACGACATGCCGGGAAAGATTTCCACCCCCAGCGCTTCGGCCTGTTCGGCCAGCCAGCGGCAGACATTGCCCATCGACACGATGTAGCAGCCGTGGTTGTTCATCAGCGGCGGCATCAGGAAATTCGGCACCCGAATGCCCCCGGCAGCGCCAAGAATATAGAAATTGTCCTTTTTCACCGGCACGTTGACCGGCGCGCCGCGCGCCTTCCAGTCGGGAAACAGCGCCTCCAGGCCCGATACGTCCAGCACCGCGCCCGACAGGATGTGCGCGCCCACTTCGGAGCCCTTTTCCAGCACCACCACGTTCAGATCGCCGTCGTTCTGTTTCAGCCGGATCGCCGCCGAAAGCCCCGCCGGCCCGGCGCCCACGATCACCACGTCGTATTCCATCGATTCGCGTGCCACCTCGGCCATGCGTCCCCTCTTTGCCCGGCCTCGCGCGGGCGGTTGGAAAAAACTTTCGCACGACCGTTATCGCAGGCGGGCTTGGCCGGTCAATCGCGACACTGCGTCGGATCGGGAATTTCCCGCGCAAAGGGTCGCGAAAACCGGCGTGGCTATTGACTCTTGCAAGTGCAGTTGGGTTAAGAACGTCTGAACAGGCTGCTTCCCCAATCATCAATCCGGGCCAAGATGGAAAAGATACCTATGACCCGCGCGGGTTTTGACGCGCTGAACGACGAATTGAAACAGCTCAAGTCGGTTGAGCGCCCCGCCATCATCAAGGCGGTGGCCGAAGCGCGCGATCACGGCGATCTTTCGGAAAACGCCGAATACCATTCGGCGCGCGAAAAGCATTCGTTCATAGAAGGCCGGATCAAGGAACTGGAAGGCATCCTGTCGCTGGCCGAGGTGATCAACCCGGCCGATCTGTCGGGCACGGTGAAATTCGGCGCCACCGTGACGCTGGTGGACGAAGACACCGACGAGGAAAAGACCTACCAGATCGTCGGCGAACCCGAAGCCGACATCGAAGCGCTCAAGCTGAACATCAAGTCGCCGCTGGCGCGCGCGCTGATCGGCAAGGATGTGGGCGACAGCGTCGAGGTGCGCACGCCGGGGGGCGAAAAGGCCTATGAGATCCTGGAGATCAGGTTCGAATAACCAGTATGAACCGGGGGGCGGTGACGCCGGCATGGCAGACGAGGAAGAACCCAAACCGATAGATCTGGGGATATTTGCAAGCCGCAACGAACGGCCGGCGATATCTTCGACCGAGGTTATCGCGGCGGTGCTGTCGGTGTTGTGGCTTCTGGGCACGACGCTGTTTTTCGTGCTGACCTCGGGGCAGCCCGAAGGCGCCAGCCCGACGGTGGATTCGACCCGCATGGTGATGACCATGATCGCGATCTTCATGCCGGTGGCTCTGATCTGGGTCGCGGCGATGGCGACGCGTTCGAGCCGGATCATGAAAGAGGAAAGCGCGCGCCTGCAGGCGGCGGTGAACGCCATGCGCCACACCTATATCCAGCAGCAGCAATCCGGGGTCGTCGGCATGAAGCCCGAGGTCGAGCGCAAGCTGGACGAGATCGCCGCCGCCCAGCGCAAGACCGACGCGGCGCTGGCGATGTTCACGTCGATCCGGCCTTCGGCCGAGGAAAGCGCCGCCGCGCAAAAGGCGGCGCTCGCGCGACAGACCCCGGCGGCCAGCAACGAACAGCCGTCGCTTGAGCTGGGCACCCCGGCCGAAGCGCTGGCCCCGCCCCTGTCGGTAGCCGATTTCATCCGGGCGCTGCATTTTCCCGAAACCGCCGAGGACAAGGAAGGGTTCCGGGCGCTGCGCCGGGCCTTGCAGGACCGCAACGCATCGCAGCTGGTGCAGGCGGCGCAGGACGTGCTGACCTTGCTGTCGCAGGACGGAATCTATATGGACGACCTGCCCCCGGATCGGGCGCGGCCGGAAATCTGGCGGCGGTTCGCGCACGGCGAGCGGGGCAAGGAAATGGCGGTGCTGGGCGGTATCCGCGACCGGTCGAGCCTGGCGCTGGCCGCCGGGCGGATGCGCCAGGACACGGTATTTCGCGACAGCGTGCACCATTTCCTGCGCAAGTTCGACCGGACGTTTTCCGAGTTCGAAAAGACCGCCACCGACCAGGAAATCGCCGCGTTGACCGATACGCGCACGGCGCGGGCCTTCATGTTGCTGGGGCGCGCGACCGGCACGTTCGACTAGGCATTTCCGCGATTCCCGTTGCAGGCGAGGGTTTGCGCCCGCCTTGCGGCGGTCGCGGCGGGCCTCGGGCTGCGCCCTCGGCCGGATTTCATGCCTCCGGCGGGGATATTTCCGGACAGAAGAAGCGAAAAAGGGGCGTAGGTCAGCCCGGCAGCCCTGCGCTTAATTCGCGGGCCAGGGCCAGGTCTTCGGGGGTGTTGACGTTGAAGAACGGGTCGGAGTCCCTGGCGTCGAACCGGGCTGTTGCGGCGGCTTGGCGATCGGTCCAGGCGACCACCTTGCGGGTGCCTGCCTTTAGTGCGGCGCGCAGATCGTCGCGCAGCGCGGTGGGCCACAGGCCGAATGTCGGTTGCCGCCGCAGCCCCTTGTCGGGGGTGTCGGTGGCCGCAAGCGCGATGCCGTCGCCGGCGGCCTGTTGCAGCCGTGCCACCAGGTCGCGCGGGAAAAACGGGGTGTCGCCGGCCACCGTCACGACCTGGGCCGCGTCCAGCCCGGCGGCCCATTCCATCGCCGCCAGCACCCCGGCCAGCGGGCCGGCGAAACCGGGGAAGCTGTCCGCCACGACCGGCAGGCCGATGGCCGCGAAGCGCTGCGGGTCGCCGTTGGCGTTGATCGCCAGCGGGCCGGCCTGGGGCGACAGGCGGGCGATCACCTGATCCAGCAGGGTCTGGCCGCCCAGATCGAGCAGGCACTTGTCGCCTCCGCCCATGCGCCGCGCCTGCCCGCCCGCAAGGATCACCGCCGGCAGCCCGGTCATGCGCGCCCACCCTTGCGGGCGTTCTTCGCGGGTTCGTCGCGCACCGCGCCGGGGGCGGCGTCGCGCACCAGGCGGTCTTCGCCCGACAGGCAGATGAACCGCCGCCCGCGCAGCCGACCGATGGCGGTCAGCCCGACCTGGCGGGCGATATCCACGCCCCAGGCGGTAAAGCCGGACCGCGAGGCCAGCACCGGGATGCCCATGATTGCCGTCTTGATCACCATTTCCGAGGTCAGCCGCCCGGTGGTGTAGAGGATCTTGTCCGCCGCGCCGACGTTGTTGCGGATCATCCAGCCCGCAACCTTGTCGACCGCGTTGTGACGGCCCACGTCTTCCATGTAGACCAGCGGCCGGTCGCCCTGGCACAGCACCGTGCCGTGGATCGCGCCGGCTTCCAGGTAGAGGCTGGGAGTGCGGTTGATCTTGTGCGAAAGCGCATAGAGCCACGAGGTGCGAAGCGTCGCCGGCGGCAGGGTCAGGCCTTCCAGCCCCTCCATCATGTCGCCAAAGACCGTGCCCACCGCGCAGCCCGAGGTGCGGGTCTTTTTCTTGAGCTTTTCTTCGTAATCCGTCGGCCGCGCCGTGCGCACGACAACCGTCTGGATTTCGGCATCATAGTCGATGGCGGTGACATCGCCCGCGTCCTTGAGCATGCCCTGGTTGGCCAGAAAGCCAAGCGCCAGTTCTTCGGGATAGTCGCCGATCGTCATCGCGGTGACGATTTCCTGGCTGTTCAGGTAGATCGTGAGGGGGCGTTCTTCGACCACGGAAATGTCCTGGGTCTGGCCGGTGTGGTCGGTGCCCGTCACCCGGCGCGCCAGATCGGCGCGCGAAATGTCGGGGGCCACCAGATAGTGCGGATCGTCATCACGAATTGTCATTTGAACCCTCCATGCGCGCAGGCTAACGGTATCCGGCAGGTCACAATAGGTCCAACAGATGTCCACGGCCACCGGTTTCGACAGTTCCAGGGCGGCGTTCTGGCGCGGTTTCCTGGAAGGCGCCCCCTTTGTGCTGGGCGTCGCCCCGTTCGGGCTGCTGTTCGGCATTCTGGCGACCGAGGCCGGGTTCGACCTGCTCAAGGTCATGAGCATGAGCATCCTGGTCATTGCCGGCGCTGCGCAGTTCACCGCGCTGGCGCAGATGCACGATGGCGCGCCGGTGCTCATCGTGCTGGCGGCTTCGCTGGCGGTCAATCTGCGCATGGCGATGTATTCGGCGTCGATCGCGCCGCATCTGGGGCCGGCGCCGCTGTGGCAGCGCGCGCTCGCGGCCTATATCCTGGTCGACAACACCTATTCGCTGGGTGTCGCCCGGTTCGAGGCCGACCCCGATATGCCCACCGCGCGAAAGATGGCCTACTATTTCGGCACCGCGATCCCGGCCTGGGTGGTCTGGTATGTGGCAACCTTCAGCGGCGCCTGGTTCGGCACCCGGATCCCCCCGGCCTTTGCGCTGGATTTCGCACCGGCCATCATCTTTCTTTCGCTGATCGCACCGATGCTGCGCACGCTGGCGCATGTGGCGGCGGCGCTGACCTCGGTCGTGGTGGCGCTGGTGCTGGCGTTCCTGCCCTATTCCACGGGGCTGCTGATCGCGGCGGTGGCGGCGATGGTGGTCGGGGCCCTGGTCGAAACCGGCATGGAGCGCAGGCGATGAACTACACGGCGACGCAGGTCTGGATCATCATCCTGGTCCTGGGGGCGGGCACCTTTGCGATCCGGTTTTCCTTTCTGGGGCTGTTTGGCCGGACCAACCTGCCGCCCTGGGCGCTGCGCCTGCTGCGCTACACGCCGGTTGCGGTTCTGCCCGGCCTGGTGGCGCCGCTGATCCTGTGGCCGGCCGCGAACGCCGGTGCGCCAGAGCCGGCGCGCCTGACCGCTGCGCTGGTCACGGTGACGCTGGGGGTGGCGACGCGCAACGTGCTGGCCGCCATGTTCGGCGGTGGCGTGACGCTCTATGCGATGCTGTATTTCCTGGGCTGAGGCCACACACGGCCCGGCCCCACGCGACCCGGCCTGGCGGCGATCAGCTGCGGCCCTGGCTGACGTAAAGCGCAGGCGGCGCTTCGATCACGCCAGAGTTGTCGTCCGGGTCGTTGTCGCGCATGACCGTCGTGGTCACGCCCGGCAGCGCGCCGAATGCACGCGACAGTTTTCGCGGGAAATAAGTGCGCGGGATGCCCTCGAAGCCCGGCAGTTTTCGCAGGATCGCCGATGTCGCATCGGCGCAATGGCCCAGCCGCACGGCCCCGTAGGCCTGGATTTCGCGCAAGGCGGCTTCGGCCACCTCGGGGGAAACCTCGATTTCCTGGATCACCGTGCGGTAGGTGATCCGGGTGTGATAGTCGACGTAGAAGTCGACGATCGGGGCGGACATGCCGTAGTGCACGTCGTTGCGTTCGGGCAGTTGCGGGTGATACCAGCTGCCCGCCGGATCGAAGATCGCGCGCTGCGACGCATTCACCAGCAGCGCGGTGTGCGCCCCCGATCCGGTCGAATTGTTGATGACCGTGTAAAGGGTCAGCTTGGGCGGTCCGTCATCGACATAGACCGCCCGGCTTACCTCGGCATCGGTGGCCCAGATCGGTTCCGCCGTCCCGAAACAGCCAGAAAGGGCTGTCAGGCCCAGCAAAGCCAGGAATATGACGGCAATTCTTGGCATCGACGGCGATCAGCCGTTCACCATCGCCAGGAACAGAAGGAACACAAGGATAAGGATCGACGCCCATCCGACCGTCTTTACAAAGCCTTCGAAGGTCTTTTCGTGGTCCTCGACATCCATCGAGCCGTGTTCATGCTTGGTCATGGATCAACATGTCTCCCTGTTCACTTTCGCAACGGCTTAGCCGATTTTTCGGGCGCTGTCACGTGGCGAAACCGCGCGAAAACCGCGCGAAACAGCCGCAGTCACTCTTTTGCCAGATCGGCCGCCAGCCGGAAGCCGATACGCAGGGGGGCGGTGCGCGGTTCCTGCTTGGGCAAGGCCCGCAGGGTGACCGATAACTGGCTGACGTGCTGGATCAGCTGGGTGCGCGATCCGGTTTCATCGGTGCCGTAGAAGGTCACGATGTCGGGGTCGAAAAACCCGATGCCCTGAATGCGCAAAGCCCCCGAAGCCGCGCCCGCGAAGCCGACCGCGATCTCGTGTTCGTCGTCCA
>JAJRUE010000333.1 GCA_024277955.1 Alphaproteobacteria bacterium
CCACCCGCGAAACGGCGCCCCGCGGCGCCCGACCAGGAGAGTTGACGATGAACCCGGCGCTTCAGGGCCTTATCACCATCATCCTCGGGGTCGGGGGCTGCGTCGGCTATTTCTGGTCCTCGAATCAGCTGCTGGACAAGGTGTTCTTCCCGCCGCGCGGGGCCAATGCCGGGCGCAACATCACCCGCGCCAACATCATCCGCCCCTGGCTGTTTCTGCTGCCGGCGCTGCTGGCGCTGGGGCTGTATCTGGCCTATCCGGTGGTCGAAACCCTGCGCCTGTCGCTGACCGAGCGGATCACCCAGCCCGATGGGTCGAGCATCTACAAATGGGTGGGGGCCGAAAATTACGTCCAGATGATGCGCGAGCCCAAGTTCTGGGAAGCGATGCGCAACAACATCATGTGGCTGGTGGTGGTGCCAGCCTTTGCCACCGCCTTTGGCCTGCTGGCGGCGCAGCTGACCGACCGGATCCGCTGGGGCAATATCGCGAAATCGCTGCTCTTCATGCCGATGGCGATATCCTTCGTCGGCGCGGCGGTGATCTTCAAGCTGGTCTATGACACGCGCCCCATCGAACAGGAACAGATCGGCATCCTGAACGCGCTCTACCTGTATTTCGGAGGCGCCGAGCCAAAAACCTGGCTGACCATCCCGATCTGGAACAACTTTTTCCTGATGGCGGTGCTGGTCTGGATCCAGACCGGGTTCGCCATGGTGATCCTGTCCGCCGCCCTGCGCGGCATTCCCGAAGAAACCATCGAAGCCGCGATCATCGACGGCGCCAACCCGTTCCAGGTGTTCTTCAAGATCAAGGTGCCGCAGATCAAGGGCACCATCGTCGTGGTCTGGACCACCATCACCATCGTGGTGCTCAAGGTCTTTGACATCGTCTTTGCGATGACCAACGGCCAGTGGGGCACGCAGGTGCTGGCAAATTACATGTATGACAAGCTGTTCCGGGCCAATGACTGGGGCGTTGGTTCTGCCGCGGCGATGGTGATCATGGCGCTGGTGACGCCGATCCTGGTGTGGAACGTGCGCAATGCGCGCCGCGAGATGAAATAGGGGGCGGGGCGATGGACAATATCGCAGGCAAGAAATCGACCCTGACCTGGGCGGTGCATGTTTCGGTGGCGCTGCTGGTGATCTTGTGGATGTTCCCGACCGTGGGGCTGTTCGTGTCGTCCTTTCGCACCGCCGATCAGATCGCGACCTCGGGCTGGTGGAAGGCGGCGTTCCCGTCGGTGCAGAACCTGACCCTGCGCGCCGCCCCGCCCGGCGAACAGGTGCAAGAGGGCGATCTGTGGGTGATCGAGGGCGACCTGTTCGAGCCGGGCAAGACCGTCAGCGTGTCGCGCTTTGGCGTGTCGTCGCGCGACCCCACGGGCTTTGCCGTGGGCGAAGCCGCGCCGCTGCGCAAGGGCGGCGAGGTGACGGTGGACGCCGCGGGCCACTATCGGATGACCAACACCGAACCCTTCAAGGGCAAGCGCGGCCAGCGGATCTTCGTCACCGCCAAGACGCCGCCGGAAATCACCTTGCAGAACTACTACAAGGTGCTGTTCGATCCCTCGAACCGCGAAGGCATGGCGAAAGCGTTTTTCAACACCCTGACGGTCACCATCCCGGCCACCATCATCCCGATCCTGATCGCGGCCTTTGCCGCCTACGCGCTGGCGTGGATGGAGTTTCCGGGCCGCGCGCTGCTGATCGCGGCGATTGTCGGTCTGCTGGTTGTACCACTTCAACTTGCTCTGATACCACTGTTGAAATTCCACAATAATATCGGGATCGGCAAGGGCTATCTTGGGGTCTGGATGGCGCATACCGGCTTTGGCCTGCCGCTGGCGATCTATCTTTTGCGCAACTACATGGTGGGCCTGCCCAAGGACATCATCGAAAACGCCCGCGTCGACGGGGCGTCGGACTTTCAGATATTCGTGCGGATCATCCTGCCGCTCAGCTTCCCGGCGCTGGCGTCGTTTGCGATCTTCCAGTTCCTGTGGACCTGGAACGACCTGCTGGTGGCGCTGGTCTTCCTGATCGACAGCACCGGCGACACCACGGTGATGACCAAGCAGATCGTCGAACTTCTGGGCACCCGCGGCGGCAACTGGGAAATCCTGGCGACCTCGGCCTTCGTGTCGATCGCGGTGCCGCTCATGGTCTTCTTCGCCATGCAGAAATACCTGGTGCGCGGCCTCTTGGCCGGCTCGGTGAAATAGGAACGGTGCGGATGAGTGTGATGCAGGCGATGACCCCCGAACCGGCGATGCGCCCCGATGCCGACTGGTGGCGCGGCGCGGTGATCTATCAGGTCTACCCGCGGTCTTTTCAGGATAGCAACGGCGACGGCATCGGCGACCTTTTGGGCATCGTCCAGCGGCTGCCCTATATCGCCTCGCTCGGGGTGGACGCGGTGTGGATTTCGCCGTTCTTCACCTCGCCGATGAAGGATTTTGGCTATGACGTGGCCAACTACCGCGACGTGGACCCGATGTTCGGCACGCTGGCGGATTTCGACGCGGTGGTGGAAACCGCGCATGCGCTGGGGCTGAAGGTGATGATCGACCTGGTTCTGAGCCACACCTCGGATCAGCACCCGTGGTTCAAGGAAAGCCGGCAAGACCGTGAAAACCCGAAACAAAACTGGTATGTCTGGGCCGATCCAAAGCCCGATGGCACCCCGCCCAACAACTGGCTGTCGATCTTTGGCGGCTCGGCCTGGCACTGGGATGCGCGCCGGTGCCAGTATTACCTGCACAATTTCCTGGCCAGCCAGCCGGACCTGAATTTCCACGAACCCGCCGTGCAGGAGGCGCTGCTGGACGTGGCCCGGTTCTGGCTGGAACGCGGGGTCAACGGGTTCCGGCTGGACACGATCAATTTCTACTTTGCCGACAAGCAGTTGCGCGACAACCCTCCACTGCCTGAAGACCGCCGCAACGCCACCATCGCGCCGCAGGTGAACCCCTATAACTACCAGGAACATATCTACTCGAAGAACCAGCCGGAAAACCTTGATTTCCTGCGGAAATTGCGCGCTGTGATGGACCCCTGGAACGCCGCCGCCGTGGGCGAGGTGGGCGATGCCCAGCGCGGGCTGGAGATCCTGGGCGAATACACCCGCGGCGACGATCTGATGCAGATGTGCTATGCCTTCGAGCTGCTTTCGGGCACGCGCCCCACCGCGGCGCGCATCGCCGAGGTCTTTGCGACCGTCGACCGCGTCGCCGCCGACGGCTGGGCCTGCTGGGCCTATTCCAACCACGACGTGATGCGCCACGTCAGCCGCTGGGGGCTGAACCCCGCCGCCAGCCGCGCCTTTGCGACGCTGTTGATGTGCCTGCGCGGTTCGGCCTGCATCTATCAGGGCGAGGAACTGGGCCTGCCGGAAGCCGAGATCGGCTATGACGACATCCAGGATCCCTACGGGCGCGAATTCTGGCCCGAGTTCAAGGGCCGCGACGGTTGCCGCACCCCGATGGTCTGGACCGACAGCAACCTCAATGGCGGGTTTTCCACCGCGGCGCGCACCTGGCTGCCGGTGCCCGGCGCGCATCTGGGCCTGTCGGTGGCGCGCGCCGAAACCGATCCGGCGTCGCTGTTGCACCATTACCGGCGGGCGATCAGCTTTCGCCATGCGCACCGGTCGCTGGCCCTGGGCGCACAGACCGGGATGCACGCCCAGGGCGATGTGCTGGTCTTTCAGCGCAGCTGCGGCGGCGGGGATTGCGCCGGCAACAGCGCCGGCGAAACCATGTTCTGCGCCTTCAACTTGAGCGACGAACCCGCGCAGGTGCGCCTGCCGCCGGGCAATTGGCTGCAGGTGGGACAGGAACTGAACGGCGCCCATGCCGGCGCCGACGGGATTGCAAAGCTGGGGCCCTGGCAGCCATGCCTGGCGCTGAAAACCGGATGAGGGGGTGACATGGCGAACCTGAAACTGACCGGCGTGGGCAAGTCCTATGGCCCGGTCGAGGTGTTGAAGGACATCAACCTGGACATCGAAACCGGCGAGCTGATCGTCTTTGTCGGCCCCTCGGGCTGCGGCAAGTCCACGTTGTTGCGGATGATCGCGGGGCTGGAAAAGATCACCGCCGGCACGCTCGAAATAGACGGGGTGGTGGTGAACGACGTGCCCCCCAGCCAGCGCGGCATCGCCATGGTGTTCCAGTCCTACGCGCTGTATCCGCACATGACGGTGCGCGACAACATGGCGTTTGCGCTGAAGATCGCCAGGAAAACCAGGCCCGAGATCGACGCCGCGGTGATGAAGGCGGCGAAGATCCTGCAGCTGGAAGACTACCTCGACCGGCTGCCCAAGGCGCTTTCCGGCGGGCAGCGGCAGCGGGTGGCGATCGGGCGCGCGATCGTGCGCGACCCCAAGGTCTATCTGTTTGACGAACCGCTTTCCAACCTCGATGCGGCCCTGCGCGTCGCCACCCGGATCGAGATCGCCCAGCTCAAGGAAAGCATGCCGCAAAGCACGATGATCTATGTCACCCACGACCAGGTCGAGGCGATGACGCTGGCCACCCGCATCGTGGTGCTGGCCGACAAGGGCATCGCCCAGGTCGGCAGCCCGCTCGAGCTTTACGAGACCCCGCGAAACGAATTCGTCGCCCGGTTCATCGGCTCGCCGGCGATGAACCTGCTGGACGGGGTGATCAGCGAAACCGGGGCGCGCACCACCGTGGCGCTTTCGGGCGGCGGGCAGGCGGTGTCGGCGATCGCGACGGCCGCCGCCGACAAGGGGCGCAAGGTACGCGTGGGCGTGCGCCCCGAAGACCTGCGCCGCGACGACGGGCCGCCGGTCTACACCGGCACGGTGGATTTCACCTAACTGCTGGGAGAGGTGACGCAGCTGTATTTCATGCCCCAGGACGGGCGCGAGGCGGTGATCGCCAAGCTGCCGGGGATCGTGCACGGGCTGCGCGGCCAGCAGGTCACGCTAAGCGCCGATCCGGCCAAGGTGCACCTGTTCGCCGACGGCCAGAGCCTGCGCGGGCGCGCCTAGCCAGGCAATTCGCCGGCGCCCGGGCGGGGGCGTTTTTCCGGCTGAAGGGCCTGGGCCAGCGTGTCGCGGCGCCCGCGATTGATCTTATTCGCAAAACTGCATATGTGTGGCCATCCGCGCGGTTGCGCGGCAGGGCGCAAGAACGAGGGACACGTCATGCAGACCAGACCGGGCCTTTGGCAGCAAACTCCGCCGGCGATCTTTCCGCCGATCCTCGGGCTTTTGGGCCTGGGCCTGGGCTGGCGCCGGGCGGCGGGGGCCTTTTCGGTGCCCCCGGCGCTGGGCGAACTGCTGCTGGGCGCGGTATCGCTGCTGTTCGTCTTTGCGCTGGTGGCCTATCTCGCCAAGGTGGTGCGCCGTCCCGGCACCCTGGTGGAAGATCTGTCGATCCTGCCCGGGCGCGCCGGCCTGTCCACCGCCACCATGGCTATGATGCTGCTTGCGGCAACGCTGGTGCCCTATTCCGCGGCGCTGGCCAGGGCGGTTCTGATCGCAGCACTTGCCGGGCACGGGCTGATCATCGCCATCGTCATCGCGGTGCTGGCGCGCGGCCCGGCCGAACAGCGCCGCCCCAGCCCGGTCTGGCACCTGACCTTTGTCGGCCCGATCGTGGCGCCGGTGGCGGGCGCGGTTCTGGGCTGGACGACGCTTTCGCAGGCGATCCTGGCGGTGTCGATCCTGGTTGCGGGCTTTATCTGGGGCGCCAGCCTGATGCAGCTGGCCCGCGGCGCCAGGGTGCCGCCGCCGCTGCGCCCGACGCTGGCGATCCATCTTTCGCCGGCGGCGCTGTTGGGGATCGTTTCGGTGCTGCTGGGCTACGACGATCTTGCGCTGGCCTTTGGCTGGCTGTCGATCGCCATTCTGGCGGTGCTGCTGGTCCGGGTGCGCGCGCTGACCGAGGCCGGCTTCAGCCCGTTCTGGGGGGCCTTCACCTTTCCGCTGGCGGCGTTCGCCAACCTGATGCTGCTGCTGGCGGGAAGCCACGGCGGGCTGTACCGCGTGCTTGGCGGCCTGGCGCTGGTGGGCGCGAGCATCGCCATCCCGATCATCGCCTTCAAGGTGCTCAAGATGTGGTCTTCGGGGCCGCTGGCGACCAAGACCAACGCATCGCGCGTCTGATCCGCCCGAAACCTGCCCGCAACCTGCCCGTGTCCCGCCCATGATCCACCCGCGATCCGCGCGGGTGGGCGGGCGGAGGGGATTTTCACCGTCCCCCCTTTTCATTCCACGCGGTCCGTGAAATAGGGAAGCGCCAAACGAAGCCCTCCAAGGAGACCGTCATGGAGATTCGCGAGGCCCTTACCTTTGACGACGTTCTGCTGGAACCGGCCGCCTCAAGCGTGCTGCCCTCGACCGCCGATACCAGCACCCGGGTAACCGGCTCGATCAGCCTGTCGATCCCGCTGCTGAGCTCGGCGATGGACACGGTCACCGAAAGCCGCATGGCCATCGCCATGGCCCAGGCCGGCGGGCTGGGGGTGATCCACCGCAACCTGAGCGTCGAGGAACAAGCCCAGGAGGTGCGCCGCGTCAAGCGCTTCGTTTCCGGCATCGTCTACAACCCGATCACGCTCACTCCCGACCAGACGCTGGCCGATGCCAAGGCGTTGCAGGAACGCTACCGGGTGACCGGCTTTCCGGTGGTGGACGAGGCCGGTCTGGTGGTGGGGATCGTCACCAACCGCGACATGCGCTTTGCCAGCGACGACGCGACGCCGGTGCGGGTGATGATGACCTCGAACGATCTGGCGATGCTGCACGAACCGGCGGATCTGGACGAAGCCAAAAGCCTGATGAAGGCGCGCCGGATCGAAAAGCTGCTGGTGACCGACGGGCAGGGCAAGCTGACCGGGCTTTTGACGCTGAAGGACACCGAACAGGCGGTGCTGAACCCGATCGCCTGCAAGGACGACCTGGGGCGGTTGCGGGTGGCGGCGGCGACCACCGTGGGCGACGTCGGCTTTGAACGCTCGCAGGCGCTGCTGGACGCGGGCTGCGACCTGATCGTGATCGACACCGCGCATGGCCATTCCGAAGGCGTGGCGCGCGCGGTCGAACGCGTCAAGCGGCTGTCGAACGAAGTGCAGGTGATGGCCGGCAACGTGGCCACCGGCGAAGCGACGCGAGCGTTGATCGACGCGGGCGCGGATGCGGTCAAGGTGGGGATCGGGCCGGGCAGCATCTGCACCACGCGCATGGTCGCGGGCGTCGGCGTGCCGCAGCTGACGGCGATTTCCGACTGCGCCAGGGCGGCGGGCGACGTGCCGGTGGTGGCCGATGGCGGCATCAAGTTTTCCGGCGATTTCGCCAAGGCGATCGCCGCCGGCGCGTCCTGCGCCATGGTCGGCAGCATGATCGCCGGTACCGACGAAAGCCCGGGCGAAGTGATCCTGTATCAGGGCCGCAGCTTCAAGAGCTACCGCGGCATGGGCTCGCTTGGCGCCATGGCGCGCGGCTCGGCCGACCGCTATTTCCAGAAGGACGCGGCCTCGGACAAGCTGGTGCCCGAAGGGATCGAGGGCCAGGTGCCCTACAAGGGTTCGGCCAGCGCGGTGGTGCACCAGCTGGTGGGCGGCCTGCGCGCCGCCATGGGCTATACCGGCAACGCCACGGTCGAGGAAATGCGCCGCAACTGCCGCTTCGTCAAGATCACCGGCGCCGGCCTGAAGGAAAGCCATGTGCATGACGTGCAGATCACCCGCGAAAGCCCCAATTACCGGATTGGCTAGGAGAATCCGACTGTTGCGCGGTGTTCTTGAAGTGGTTTCCCGGCCATGACCCCGGCTGCGCGGGTGGCGGCGGCCATCGAGATCCTCGACAAGATCGGCTCTGGTGCGCCGGGCGAACAGGTGCTGACCGGCTGGGCCCGGTCCAACCGCTACGCCGGATCGGGGGATCGCGCGGCGATCCGCGACCATGTGTTCGACGTGCTGCGCCGGCGGCGGTCTTCGGCCTTTCTGGGCGGCGGAGACAGTGGCCGGGCGCTGATGATCGGCCTGCTGCGCGGCCACGGCATCGACCTCAACCCATTGTTCAGCGGTGAAAAATTCGCCCCCGCGCCGCTGGACGGGGCCGAAGCCGATCTGCCCGATCTGGCCGACCTTGCCGCCGCCCCGCGCGGCGTGCGCCTGGACTGCCCCGACTGGCTGCTGCCCGATTTCGACCAGGCGCTTGGCCCCGACGCGGACGCGGTGCTGGCGGCGCTGCGCGACCGGGCCCCGGTGTTCTTGCGCGTGAACGCCGCGCGCACCGACCGGACCGCCGCCGCCGCCGCCCTGGCCGCCGAGGGCATCGAAACCCGCCCCGGCGCGCTTGCCGATACCGCGCTCGAGGTGCTGTCGAACCCCCGCCGCGTGGCCCGGGGAGTGGCCTTTCGCGACGGGCTGGTCGAGTTGCAGGACGCCGCCTCGCAGGCGGTTGTCGCGGCGCTCGGGGTGGGGCAGGGCGAACGGGTGCTCGACTATTGCGCGGGCGGTGGCGGCAAGGCGCTGGCGCTGGCGGCGCAGGGCGCGCGGGTCAGCGCCCATGACGCCGACCCGGCCCGGATGAAGACCCTGCCCGAACGCGCCCGCCGCGCCGGCGCCTCGATCGAGGTGCTGGCTACGGAGAGGTTGAGCGGGCGGCGCTTTGACATGGTGTTTTGCGACGCGCCCTGTTCGGGCAGCGGCGCCTGGCGGCGCACGCCGGCGGGCAAATGGGATCTGAGCGCGCAACGGCGTCAGGATCTGACAGAGGTGCAGTCGGAAATCCTCAATGATGCCAGCCGGTTGGTTGCCGATGGTGGCCGGCTTGCCTATGCGACCTGTTCGTTTTTCCGCGACGAAAACGAAGCCAGGATCGATGCATTTCTGTCTGCGAACAGCGGCTGGAATGTGCTGCACCAACAACGGTTTTCGCCGCTCGATTGCGGTGGCGCCGGCGGCGACGGGTTTTTTGTTGCCATACTCCAACGGGAAAATGTAGTCTGACGAACAACGTCTGGTTGTTTATGGGTTGGGCTTAATCGGCGGTTAACCGTTTCGGGCGGAAAAAGACCGGACAGGATTCTGTATCGGAGGTTTTGGTGTCGCACCCGGCGCTTACTCGTCATCCCCTCACGGAGTTGTCCGTGCAACTGGCGCCGCGCGCCGGGCTGATGCTTGCCCTGTCGCTGAGCGTGCTGGGGATTTCGTTCTATGTGCCCAATGTGACGGTTGGCCTGGTGGCCTTGCTGACGGGGTCCGTGCTGCTGGCGGCGACGGCGCTGGTGAAACACATGGCGCGGCGCGACGCGCGGGCGCAAAAGGATTTTCGCAGGACTATCGCCGGGTTCGTGGAACTGGACGCCTCGCCCAGTTTCACCACCGACCGCGACGGGCGGATCATCTACCGCAACGCAGCCGCCCAGGAACGCTTTGACGGGGCCAGCGAAGAAACGCTGGTCTCGGCGCTTGGCAACATTTTCGCCTCTCCCGCGGCGACGCTCTACCGGCTGCAAAAACGCGCCGCCACCAAGGGGTTCGCGCGCGAAGACGTGGTGATGCGGCGCGGGCATCTGCGGCTGTCGGTGCACAAGATCGGCGACAACGGTTTCTTGTGGCGACTGGAAGACATCCTGGAACGCGGCCACCAGGGGCGCAGTGCCGACGGCATCAGCCTGCCGATGATGACGGTGTCCAAGACCGGCACCGTCTTGTTCATGAATGACGCGCTCAGGCGGTTGATCGGCGGACGCCAGGCGCGCCTGGACCGGGTGTTCAACGACCTGCCGCTGCGCAGCGGGCAGGTGCATGAAATCGCCGGCGCCGAGGGGCCGGTTTCGGCCCGCGTGGCCATCATCCAGAGCGCTGCTGGCCGGCAGGAAATTTTCCTGCTGCCCGCGCATGAAGGCGCCCCGTCCGGCCCCGGCCTGTGGGAACCGTTCGAAGCGCTGCCGGTGCCGATTCTCAAGGTAGCGACGAGCGGTGAAATCCGGATCTGCAACCGGCTGGCCCGCGATCTTCTGGGGGTCGAGTCTGCGATCGGCGCCTACCTGGGCGATCTGGTCGAGGGGCTGGGGCGGTCGGTCTCGGACTGGCTGGCGGAAGCGGCCGGAAAACCGGGCGAGATGTGTTCGGAATTCGTCCGCGCCAAGGGCCAGACCAAGGATGTGTTCCTGCAGATCTCGCTGACCCCGGTGCAGGAAAACGGCGAAACCGCGCTGGTGGTGGTTCTGAACGACGCGACCAAGCTGAAAACCCTGGAA
>JAJRUE010000334.1 GCA_024277955.1 Alphaproteobacteria bacterium
ATCGAGGAAGCCGAAGAAATGGCCGACCGGATCGGCATCATCAACAAGGGCCGCCTGCTGCTGGTCGAGGAAAAGGACAAGCTGATCCACCGGATGGGCCGCAAGACCCTGACGCTGTATCTGCAGGAACCGCTGCGCCAGCTGCCGGCGCGGCTGGCGGGCTACGGGCTGAGCCTGGCCGAGGGCGGCGGCGCGCTGGTCTACGACTACAACACCCATGCCGAAAAGACCGGCATCACCCGGCTGCTGGCCGATCTCGCGGCCGAAGGGCTTTCGGTGCGCGACCTGGAAACCCGGCAGAGTTCGCTGGAACAGATATTCCTCGATCTGGTGGAGGAAGCGGCATGAACTGGCAGGCGATCCGCGCGATCTATCTCTTTGAAATGGCAAGAACTTTCCGCACTTTGGCGCAGTCTATCATATCGCCGGTGCTGTCGACGGTGCTGTATTTCGTGGTCTTCGGCGCGGCCATCGGCGGGCGTATCCAGTCGGTCGAAGGCGTCGGCTACGGCGCCTTCATCGTGCCGGGGCTGATCATGCTGACGCTGTTGCAGCAGTCGATCACCAATGCGTCCTTCGGGATCTATTTCCCCAAGTTCATCGGCACCATCTACGAACTTCTTTCGGCGCCGATTTCCTTTATCGAGATCGTCATCGGCTATGTCGGCGCGGCGGCCACCAAGGCGATCATGATCGCGCTGATCATCCTGGCCACCTCGACGCTGTTTGTCGACCTGACGATCCAGCACCCGGTCTGGATGGTCGCCTTTCTGGTGCTGACCGCCGTCAGCTTTTCGCTGCTGGGCTTCATCATCGGCATCTGGGCCGGCAATTTCGAACAGCTGCAGCTGATCCCGCTGCTGGTGATCACGCCGCTGGTATTTCTGGGCGGGGCTTTCTATTCAGTGTCGATGCTGCCGCCGGTCTGGCAGACGGTGACCCGGTTCAACCCGGTGCTGTATCTTATCAGCGGCTTTCGCTGGTCGTTTTTCGGCATCGCCGACGTGCCGATCGGGCTGTCGATCGGCGCCATCGCGACATTCCTGAGCCTCTGCCTGCTGGTGATCTGGGCGATTTTCCGCACCGGCTGGAGGATACGCGCATGAGCGGCCCGGCGCGCCCGATGATCTCGCGCCGCGCCCTGGCGGCGGTGCTGGGGGTGGGCGCGCTGGCGGTGGCCGGCTACCGGTCGGGCGTCCTGGGCCGCCTGATGCCGCAAAAGCCCCTGCCGTTCGCGCCGATGAAGGATCTTGCCGGGTTTCGCGTGCTCAGGACCGGGTCGATCACCGCCGGCGGCGTGCCGCTCTTTGGCCTGGACACCGAAAAGCCCGCCGGGCTGGTGGCGGCCGAAAAACGCATCTCCAGCGATTTCTGCGCCGCGCTTTTCGGCGACACCATCGCGCCGGGCCGCGTGCCGATGGCCTATTTTTTCGACTACCAGTGCCCGATCTGCCGCCGCCTGACCCCGCGCCTGCGCGCGCTGCAAGGGGTCTCGATCGCCTGGCACGACCTGGCGGGGTTGGGCCCGGCCTCGGAAACGGCGGCGCGCGCCACCATCGCGGCGGGGTTTCAGGGGGCCTATGATACGTTTCACGACCGGCTGATGCGGGCGCGCTTTCAGGCGACCGACGGCTATGTGGCGCAGTTGGCCGACGGGCTTGGGCTGGATAGCGACCGTTTGCTGCGCGACATGCAAAGCCCGGCGGTCGGCGAACGGATGTGGCTGTCGCGGGCGCTGGCCAATCGGCTGGGCATGGTCGGCACACCGGGGCTGGTGATCGGCCGGTCGGTGGTGATCGGCGACCTGAACGACGGCGATCTTGCGCGAATCATCGCCGGAGAAACACCGGGCGTCTGCCCCGGCGCGGACGAAACCGGCACAAAGCCCTGACGCGCCGAGCCTTGTTGCGGGCCAGCCGCCGGGGTTCGCCGCCGCGCGCCCATCTGGCCGGCCCAACCGGCGCGAATTCGGCAAAAATTTCCGCCCCGCGACCTCCTGTCCGTTGAGCTTGCCGCATAAGCAATTTAGAACGCCTCCAGTTTGCAATGGCGACAAAAAAGCCGAACAAGGACGATCAAGATGAAAGCAGGCGTTACCCTTCCCGACGTGACCTTCAAGACCCGCGTGCGCGACGAAAGCATCGGCGGCGACAACCCCTATCGCTGGCAGGACATGACCACCGCCGACTATTTCGCCGGCAAGCGCGTGGTGCTGTTTTCGCTGCCCGGCGCGTTTACGCCGACCTGTTCGACCTACCAGCTGCCGGGCTATGAAAACGGCGCCGAGGACTTTCGCGCCCTGGGCATCGACGAAATCTACTGCATGTCGGTGAACGACAGTTTCGTGATGAACAAATGGGCCCGGTCGCAGGGGCTGAAGAACGTCAAGGTGATCCCGGATGGTTCGGGCATCTTCACCCGGATGATGGGCATGCTGGTGGACAAGGACAACCTGGGTTTCGGCCAGCGGTCCTGGCGCTATGCGGCGGTGGTGAACGATGGCGTCGTCGAAGCCTGGTTCGAAGAGCCGGGCCGCGCCGACAACCACCCCGAAGACCCCTATGGCGAAAGCGCGCCCGAAACCGTGCTGAACTGGCTGCGCGAACAGGCGCACAAGGGCGAAAAGGCCGCCTGAGCCCACAAAAATACCCGGTCACCCGGCGCGAACAGGTGGCACCTCGGCCCCGCCATCCCCGGCGGGGCCGTTTTCTTGCAGGCTTTCCCCGCCGCGCGCCCTGCCCTATAGAATGCGCCATGTCTCAGAACCCCCCTTCCTTGCGCCCCGATCTTGCCGCCGCCCGCACCCCCGACACCCGCCGCCCTGGCCAGCCGACCATCGGCATGGTCAGCTTGGGTTGCCCCAAGGCGCTGGTGGACAGCGAACGCATCCTCACCCGGCTGCGCGCCGAAGGCTATGCGATCAGCCCCGATTACGGCGGCGCCGACGCGGTGATCGTCAACACCTGCGGCTTTCTCGACAGCGCCAAGGCCGAAAGCCTGCAGGCGATCGGCGAGGCGCTGGCCGAAAACGGTCGCGTCATCGTCACCGGCTGCCTGGGGGCCGAGGCCGACTATATCACCGGCGCACATCCTTCAGTGCTGGCGGTGACCGGCCCGCATCAATACGAACAGGTGCTGGACGCGGTGCATGCGGCGGTGCCGCCCAGCCCGGATCCCTATGTGGACCTGCTGCCGGCCTCGGGCGTGCGCCTGACCCCGCGCCACTACGCCTATCTGAAGATTTCCGAAGGCTGCAACCACGCCTGCCGCTTCTGCATCATCCCCGACATGCGCGGGCGGCTGACGTCGCGCCCCCACGCCGCAGTGCTGCGCGAGGCCGAAAAGCTGGTGGAGAGCGGCGTGAAGGAACTGCTGGTGATCAGCCAGGACACCTCGGCCTATGGCACCGACTGGAAGGACCGCCCCGCCAAGGCGCCAATCATCCCGCTGGCCCGCGATCTGGGCGGTCTGGGCGCCTGGGTGCGGCTGCATTACGTCTACCCCTACCCGTTCGTGACCGATCTGATCCCGCTGATGGCCGAGGGGCTGGTGCTGCCCTACCTCGACGTGCCCTTCCAGCATGCGCATCCCGAAACGCTGAAGCGCATGGCCCGCCCGGCGGCCGCCGAAAAGACGCTGGAGCGCATCGCCCAATGGCGCGCCATCTGCCCGGATATCACCCTGCGTTCCACTTTCATCGTCGGCTATCCCGGTGAAACCGAAGCGGAATTTCAGGTGCTGCTGGACTGGCTGGACGAAGCGCAGCTGGACAGGGTGGGGTGTTTTCAATACGAAAACGTCGCCGGCGCGCGCTCGAACGCGCTGCCGGACCACGTGCCCGACGAGGTGAAACAGGACCGCTGGGAACGCTTCATGGCCAGGGCGCAGGCGATATCCGAGGCGAAGCTGGCGGCGAAGGTGGGGCAGCGGCTGAAGGTGATCGTGGACGAGGTCGACGGCGACGGCGCCACCTGCCGCACCATGGCCGATGCGCCCGAGATCGACGGCAACCTGTTCATCGACGCGGGCTTCGAAGCGCTGAAGCCCGGCGACATGGTGACGGTCGAGGTGGACGAGGCGGGGGAATATGATTTGTGGGGG
>JAJRUE010000335.1 GCA_024277955.1 Alphaproteobacteria bacterium
CAGGTGGATTATTCCGCCGACCAGCGCATCGGCGACGAGATCCTGAAAGGGGTGGCCGACAGCTATCGGCGGCTGCGCAACACCATGCGCTTCATGCTGGGATCGCTGGGTGGCTTCGACGAAGCCGCGCGCGTGGACCCGGCCGTGATGCCGGAACTGGAACGCTGGGTTCTGCACCGGCTGGCCGAGCTTGACCACAAGGTGCGCGAAGGCTATCGCAACCTGGATTTCCAGAGCGTTTTCAAGGAAGTGTTCAACTTTGCCACGCTCGACCTTTCGGCCTTCTACTTTGATATCCGCAAGGATGCGCTCTATTGCGACGCCGATGACAGCCTGACCCGGCGCGCAGCACTCAGCGTGCTGGACCTGCTGCACCGGCGGCTGACCACCTGGCTGGCCCCGATCCTGACCTTCACCATGGAAGAGGTCTGGCTGGAACGTTTCCCCGGCGACGACAGCAGCGTGCACCTGCAGGATTTCCCCGACACGCCTGCCGACTGGCTGGACGAACCGCTGGCCGGCAAATGGGCCGACATCCGCAAGGTGCGCCGGGTGGTGACCGCGGCGCTGGAAGTGCAGCGGCGCGACAAGGTGATCGGATCCTCGCTGGAAGCCGCGCCGGTGGTGCATGTGCGCGATGACGCGGCGCTGGCGGCGCTGCAGTCGGTGGATTTCGCCGATGTGTGCATCACCTCGGCGGTGACCCTTACCGACACGCCGATCCCGCCCGAAGCCTTCCGCCTGCCCGAGGTCGAAGGCGTCGGCGTTGTCTTTGAAAAGGCCAGCGGCGAGAAATGCCAGCGCTGCTGGAAGATCCTGCCGGATGTGGGCAGCCACGGCCACGCGGGGGTCTGTGGGCGCTGCGACGCGGCGCTTTCCTGATGGCGACGGCCCTGGTGGACAGCCCGCTGGGGCCGCTTGCGGTCACCGAAACCGACGGCGTCATCACCGGCCTGACCTGGGGCGGTGCGCGCGCCGGGGACGAAACCGCCGTGCTGCAAGCCGTGCTGCAACAGGCCCGCGACCAGCTGGCGGCCTATTTCGACCGCCGGCTTGACCGGTTTGACCTGCCGCTGGCGGTTGGCGGCTCGGACTTTCAGCGTGCGGTTTGCGCGGCGATGGCGGCCATTCCCTTTGGCGAAACCCGGACCTATGGCGATCTTGCCCGCGATCTGGGGGTGTCGGCCCAGGCCATCGGCGCCGCCTGCGGGGCCAACCCGATCCCGGTGATCATCCCGTGCCACCGGGTTCTTGGCGCGGGTGGTCTGGGCGGGTTTTCGGCGCCGGGCGGGGTGGAAACCAAGGTCGCCCTGCTGCGCCACGAAGGGGCCGCGGGGCTGCTGATATGAGCTTTGCGGTCTTCTTGTGGGTGATGGCGGCGGCGTTGCTGCACGCGGTCTGGAACGCGATGATCAAGACCGGCGGCAGCAAGATGACCGGGATGCTGATGGTGGCGCTGGGCAACGGCGTGCTGGGGCTGGCGGTGGTGGCGACGCGACCGTTTCCCAGCGGCGAGATCTGGGTCTGGGTGATCGCTTCGGGCTTTATCCGCATGATCTACCTGCTTTTTCTTGGCTATGCCTACGAACACGGAGACCTCAGCCGGGTCTATCCGATCGCCCGCGGCGCGGCGCCGATGTTTGTTCTGGTGGCCGGGTCGGTGCTGTTGGCGGACGTGATCCGGCCCACCGAAATGGCGGGCATACTGGTGCTGGGGGCGGGCATCCTGCTGATGGCGCGCGGCGCGTTCACAAATGGCGAAAGCCGCCGCCTGGTGCCGTTTGCGCTGGGTTCGGCCCTGGCGACGGCCAGCTATTCCATCGTTGACGGCATCGGCGCGCGCCTGTCGGGCGATCCGGTGGCCTTTGTCGGTTGGGCGCTGGCGATGACCGCGGTGTTTTACCTGCCGGCGGCGCTGGCGCTCAAGGGCACCCGGGTGCTGCGCGCCAGCCGGGCCGCCTGGGTCTCTGGGTCGCTGGCGGGGATCGCGTCTTACCTGGCCTATACGATCGTCGTCTGGGCGATGACCAAGGCGCCGATCGCGCTGGTGACGGCGTTGCGCGAAACCTCGATCCTGTTTGCGGTTCTGATCGGCTGGCTGGTGGTGTCGGAACGGATGGACCGCGGCAAGGCGCTGGCGGCAATGCTGATCGTCGGCGGCGCGGCGCTGACCCGGCTGTAGTCGCCCATGTCCACGCATTGCCCGCATACCTGCGCCCACGCCGAAACTGGCCCCAACACCGGCCCCAACCTTTTTCGCCCGGCCGCGATTTCGCCGTTTCCCGGCGCGCGGCGGCCCGCTATAGGTGGGCCGCCGCCTGCGGGGCGGCTTGAAGCAGGCAGGCAATGCTCGATCTGATCCTCATTTCCGTCGCGGCGTTCCTTGCAGGCGTTCTGAACGCCATCGCCGGTGGCGGCAGTTTCTTTACCTTTCCGGCGCTGGTCTTTACCGGGGTTGCGCCGATCGCGGCCAATGCCACCAGCGCGGTTGCGGTCTTTCCCGGCTACCTGAGCAGCGTGTTCGGTTTCGTCAAGGAAATCCGCGCGCTGGATCGCCGGGTGCTGTTGGGGCTGGTCGGCCTGTCGACCCTTGGCGGCATCTTGGGAGCGCTGCTGCTGCTGGTCACCTCGCCCGGGGTGTTCCGCTTTCTGGTGCCCTGGCTGTTGCTGTTCGCCACGCTGCTGTTTGCACTCGACCGGCAGATCCGGGAGCTGACGGCGGGCCGGCGCCCGGCCGGGCCGGTGGGGCGCGCGCTTGGCACGCTGGCGGTGACCACCTATGGCGGCTATTTCAACGGCGGGCTGGGGATCGTGCTGCTGGCGCTGTTTGCGCGGCTCGGCTACCGGGACATGAACCAGATGAACGGGCTGAAGAACCTGCTGTCGCTGATCCTGTCGGCGGCCTCGGTGATCACCTTTGCGCTGGCCGGGATCATCGTCTGGAAACCGGCGCTGATCATGATGGTCTCGGCCACGGTGGGGGGCTATGCCGGGGCGCTGGTGGCGCGCAGGTTGCCCAGCGCCGTGGTGCGCGCCATCGTGATCGTCGTCGGCCTGGTGATGAGCGCGGCGTTCTTCGCCCGCGGCTGAGGCGCCCGATCAGCGGCGTTCGGGGATGATCTGCTGGGCGATCCCGGCGAAAACCAGGTAGAGCGATGTCACGATCAGCCCCCAGTGGGCCCAGCTGTCGGGGTGGAAATCGACCCAGGCCGCCCAGCCCGCGAAGAATATCCAGGCGAGCGTCATCGGCAGCGACACGGCGCGCCAGCGTTCGGTGCGCACCGGGTGGATGAACTTCAGCCGCAGGAACATCGCCGCGGTCAGCGCCACCACGATGGCAAGAATGGCCCAGAAATTCGGGCTGAGCGCGAACAGCACCAGCACCACCATGTTCCAGCACCCCGGAAAGCCGGAAAACGAACAATCCTTGGTCTTCATCCGGGTATCGGCGAAATACATGGCGCTGCCAAAGGTGATCGCGATGATCGCGATCCAGCCGGTCCACCCCGGCAGCAGTCCCGACTTGAACAGCGCATAGGCTGGCACGAAGACATAGGTCAGATAGTCGATGATCAGGTCCAGCAGCACCCCGTCGAATTCGCTGGCGTTCTTTTTCACGTCGTAGCGCCGCGCCAGCGGGCCGTCGATCCCGTCCACCGCAAAGGCAACGACCAGCCAGAGGAACATCAGGCTCCACTTGCCCTCGACCGCCGCCAGCATCGCCAGCATCGCAAAGACCGCCCCGGTGGCGGTGAGCAGATGGACGAGCAGGGCCTTGGTGTGCTGGATCATTGGGGTTTCATGGCGCAAAACCCGGCCCGGTTCAATGGCTGTGCGCGAATCCGGCGCCGCCGCCGGGGCCGATCAGGCGCGCGGATGGGCCTTGGCGTAGACTTCGAGCAGATGCGCGGTATCCACCGCCGTATAGGCCTGGGTGGTGGACAGCGAGGCATGGCCCAGCAGTTCCTGGATCGCGCGCAGATCGCCGCCGGCGCTCAGCAGGTGGGTGGCAAAGGAATGGCGCATCGCGTGCGGCGTGGCGCTGGCCGGCAGGCCCAGTTGCGCGCGCGCCTGTTCGGTGGCCCTGGCGACGGCGCGCGCGTTCAGCGCCCCGCCGCGCAGGCCGCGAAACAGCGCATCGTGCGGCTCAGCCGCAAACGGGCACAGCGTGGTGTAACGGTCCACCGCTTCGCGCGCCGCCGGGATCACCGGCACCAGGCGTTCCTTGCCGCCCTTGCCGGTGATGCGCAGCGTCTCGGGCAGCGGCGCGTCGGCGCGTTTCAGCCCGAGCGCTTCGGATATCCGCAGCCCGCAGCCATAAAGCAGCGTCATCACCGCGACATCACGCGCCGCCACCCAGTCTTCGCGGGCCTGGTCGCCGACGGTGTCGATCATCGCGCGCGCCGCGTCTTCGGCAAGCGGGCGGGGCAGTTTGCGCTGGAACCTGGGCGCGCGCGCCGCCAGCACCGCGGTTGCATCGAAACCGTCGCGTTCGGACAGCCAGCGCACAAAGCTTTTGACCGCCGACAATTCGCGCGCCAGCGACCGGCTGGCGATGCCGCGGCCGCGTTCGTGGGCCATCCAGGCGCGCATGTCGCCCACCCGGATGCCGCGCAGTGCCGCCAGCCCGGTTTCGCCGCCGAAATGGCGCGCCATGAAGGCCAGGAACCCCAAACAATCGGTGCGATAGGCGGCAATCGTATTGTCGGCGGCGTCGTTAAGCGCCTTTTGCTGCGCCAGCCATTGTTCCAGCGCGTCCGCCGCGGCGGGGGATATGCCGCTCAGCCCAGCCAGCGGCGCATCGCCCGTTCAAAGGCCCCGCCGAAGAAGCCCAGCAGATCGGTGCCCTGGGTCGGCTTGAACTGGTGCGGGTCTTCGCTGCCAAGCGCCAGCATGCCCGGCAGCCGGCCCGCGCCCAGATCCAGTTTCAACAGCGCTTCGGAATGGATCCAGTCGGCGTTTTCGCCATAGATTTCATCGGTGTCGGGCTGCACCTGGCGCAGCGTCACCGGGCGCACCGGCACGTTGCGCCCGCCGGTGACATAAGCGTCGGTCCGGCCGCGCGCCACGGTCACCAGCACATCGGCGATGCGGGCCAGGGCTTCGGCTTCCTCGGGGTGTTCGGTTTCCAGAACCAGGCGCAGCGTGTCGACGCGCAGGATCTCGGCGACCTCCTTCAGATCGTCCAGAAAGGTCGGGAAATCGGTCGCTTCCAGCAGCCGCAGCACCGCCCGGTGGATCATGTTGGTGCCGGCCAGGTTTTCGTAGGCCGCCGAAATCACGCTGCGATGGGTGTCTTCCAGCCGTTCCAGCCGGCTTTCCAGCCGGTCGATGGCAATGCCGCGCAGATCGACGATATTGGGCCCCAGCGACGTTTCATTCGCCGCCACCAGCGCCCGCATCACGTCGCGGTCCTCAAGGATCACTTCCGGGTCGGCAATGATCTGATCGCGGATCGCCTCGATCGGGTTTTTCATGCGCTTGCCTCTTGCTGGTCTCGAAAACTGACGAAAAGCCACTTGCCCCGGTCAGAGTATCTTCTGCCCCGTTTTTGCCCAGTCTTTGAGGAATCCGTCCAGTCCTTTGTCGGTCAGCGGGTGATTTGCCATCGCTTTGATCACCTTGGGTGGCGCGGTTGCCACATCGGCGCCGATCAGCGCGGCTTGGCTCATGTGGTTTACCGACCGGATCGAGGCGGCAAGGATCCGGGTTTCAAACCCGTAGTTGTCATAGATCCGGCGGATGTCGGCGATCAGCTCCATCCCGTCGGCGTTGATGTCGTCCAGCCGCCCGATGAAGGGAGAGACGAAGGTAGCCCCGGCCTTGGCCGCCAAAAGCGCCTGGTTGACCGAAAAGCACAAGGTCACGTTGACCATGTTGCCTTCGCCGGTCAGCACCTTGCAGGCCTTCAGCCCGTCCCAGGTCAGCGGCACCTTGACGGCGATGTTGTCGGCGATCTTCGCCAGCTTGCGCCCTTCGGCGATCATGTCGTCGGCTTTCAGCGCCACGACCTCGGCCGAGACCGGGCCGGAAACGATGCCGCAGATTTCCCTGGTCACCTCCAGGATGTCGCGCCCGCTTTTCAGGATCAGCGACGGGTTGGTGGTCACCCCGTCCACCATCCCCAGCTCGTTCAGTTCGGCGATGGCTTCGACATCCGCGGTGTCTACAAAAAATTTCATGTGCGCGCCCCATATGTTTTTTCTGTGTTGCCCGATCTTTTATCGTAGGTCAGGGGTAGCGGAAAGACCAAATGGACGGATCGGCCCGGTGGACGAGGTAAAGTTTTTCGACGAAGGCGCGCTGGTGGCGGTGCTGACGACCCAGCCGCTGGACCGGCTGCTGGACTACAAGGCCCCCGAAGGCGGCTGCCTGACCGGCGCCTTTGTCGAGGTGCCGCTGGGTCCGCGCAAGGTGCTGGGGCTGGTCTGGGGGCCGGGGCGGGGCGATTTCGACATCAACAGGGTGCGTTCGGTGATCCGGGTGCTGGATGCGGCGCCGATGCGCCCCGAGATGCGCGAATTCCTGCTGCGGGTGGCCGACTATACCCTGACCCCGATGCCGGCGATGCTGCGCCTGGCGACCCGCGCGCCGGGGCTTGGCGGGGCGCCTTCGATGCGCAAGGTCTACCGGCGCGGCGCGGCCGAGCCCGACCGCCTGACGCCGGCGCGCAAGCGGGTGCTGGCGGCGCTCGCCGATTACGGAGACCTGACCTTTACGCTGCGCGAGCTGGCCGAAATGGCCGGGGTGTCGCCTTCGGTGGTCAAGGGGCTGGTGAAGCTGGGCGCGGTGCTGGAAGAAGACAGCCCGCGCGATCTGCCCTATCCGCGGCTGGACCCGGACTATGGCGCCAAGGTGCTGAACGACGATCAGGCGGCGGCGGCGGCGCTGCTGCGCGACAAGGTGGCGGGCGGGGGCTATGGCACGTCGCTGCTCAAGGGGGTCACCGGGTCGGGCAAGACCGAGGTCTACCTGGAAGCGGTTGCCGAAACCCTGCGCAGGGGCCGCCAGGCGCTGGTGCTGTTGCCCGAGATCGCGCTTAGCGCCGAGTTTTTGACCCGGGTGCAGGCGCGTTTCGGCGCGCCGGCGGCCGAGTGGCATTCGGGCGTCACCATGACCGAACGCCGGCGCTGCTGGCGCATGGTGGGCGAGGGCGGCGCGCAACTGGTGGTGGGGGCGCGTTCGGCGCTGTTTCTGCCGTTCCGCGACCTTGGGCTGATCGTGGTAGATGAAGAACACGACACATCCTACAAGCAGGAAGACGGGGTGGTGTATCACGCCCGCGACATGGCGGTGCTGCGCGCCTCGATCTGTGCTGCGCAGGTGGTGCTGGCCTCGGCCACCCCCAGCCTGGAAAGCTGGGTCAACGCCCGCGCCGGCAAGTATGAAAAGCTGGAACTGACATCGCGTTTCGGGGCGGCGCGGATGCCCGGCATGGCGGCGATCGACATGCGCGGCGAAGACCTGCCGTCGAACCGCTGGATATCGCCGACGCTGGCGGAGGCGGTGCGGGCGCGGCTCGAAAAAGGCGAACAGGCGCTGCTGTTTTTGAACCGGCGGGGCTATGCGCCGGTGACGCTGTGCCGGGCCTGCGGCCACCAGATCGGCTGCGACCAGTGCGACGCGCGCATGGTCGAACACCGGTTCCTGAAACGCCTGGTCTGCCACCAGTGCGGCGACAGCCGGCCGATCCCCGAAACCTGCCCGTCGTGCGAGGCGCGCGACCGCCTGGCGCCGGTGGGGCCGGGGGTCGAACGCCTTGCCGAAGAGGTCAGCGAACTGTTCCCCGAGGCGCGGCTTGCGGTGCTGTCGTCGGACCTGTTCGCTTCGGCGCGCGCCCTGAAAGAGCAGATCGTGAAGATCGCCGAGGGCGGCGCCGACATCATCATCGGCACCCAGCTGGTGGCCAAGGGGCACAATTTTCCGCGCCTGACGCTGGTCGGGGTGATCGACGCCGACCTTGGGCTGCAAGGGTCGGACCTGCGCGCCGCCGAACGCAGTTTCCAGCTGATGCGGCAGGTGTCGGGGCGCGCCGGGCGCACCGAAAACCCCGGGGTCGCGCTGCTGCAGACCTGGCAGCCGGAACATCCGGTGATCCGCGCCATTCTGGCCGGCGACGAAGAAGCCTTCTGGCAGGCCGAAGCGCGCGAGCGCGAGGCCGCGCGCGTGCCGCCCTTTGGCCGGCTGGCCGGGGTGATCCTGTCTTCGCCCGATGTGCAGGAGGTGTTCGATTTCGGCGGCGAACTGGCGCGCCGCGACGCCCCCTTGCGCGCCATTGGCGCGCGCGTCTACGGCCCCGCGCCCGCCCCCATCGCCCGCATTCGCGGCCGCCACCGGGCGCGCCTTCTGGTCAAGGCCGACAAGGGCGCTCCGCTGCAGGGCGCGCTGCGCAAATGGGTGGCGCAGATCGAGGTGCCGCGAAACCTGCGGCTGCAGATCGACATCGACCCGCAAAGCTTCTACTGAGCTGGGCGCGGGCCAAGGTTTTTCGAAAAACCTTGGTCAAGGCGCTTTTCAAGCGCCTTGACGGCCCGACCCCGGATCGGGCGCTGCTATTGCGGCCGGCGCACGCCGAACCAGGCTGCGATCACATGCTGGTCCAGCAGGAAATCGGTGATCATCGCGCCGATCCACATGAAGGTCAGCGCCACCCAGGCCGTGCCCACGAATATCGACGTGCCGGTAACCCCGTTGCCGATCGCGCAGCCGCCCGCCAGCATCCCGCCAAAGCCCATCATCGCCGCCCCGCTCATGGCGCGTTTCATGTTGTCGGCGTCCTTGAATCCCTGGAAATGCAGCTCTCGCGCGGCAAAGGCCGCCAGGAAGGCCCCAAGGAACACCCCCGGGATCAGGCCGATGTCAAAGCGCAGCACCGCGTTCTGGTCCAGGAAATACATGAGCATGTTGGCCGAGGGCCCGGTGAAGGTGGCGCTTTGCACCTGCACCGGCTCAAAGCTGACCTGCGCCAGTCCAAAGGTCAGCACCCAGCCCACCGCCACCGAAAACCCGACGCCCGACGCAAAGAACAGCACCGGCCAGCCGATCCGGTTGCGCATCGAGATATGGATCGCATAGGCCGCGATCGCCACCCCCAGCGCCAGCCCGGCCCAGTCCGGCACGCCCCGCGTCGCCAGCAGGTCCAGGTTGTGCCCGCCCGAGGTGACCCACAGCGCCGCCAGCTTGTTGCGCAGCGGCGCCAGCCAGCCGCCGAGGCTCATCTGCGCGACCACCGCAAAGATCAGCCCCGACACCACCGAGCGCAGGTTGCCGGTCGCCGCCAGCACCAGCAGCCGGCCCGAACAGCCGCGCGCCAGCACCATGCCGACGCCAAAGATCAGCCCGCCCAGCACCGCCCCCGACCAGGATCCGGGCACCGCCATGATGCGCGCGTCTTCGGTGCGCATCAGCCCGGCC
>JAJRUE010000336.1 GCA_024277955.1 Alphaproteobacteria bacterium
CACGATTTTTTCCGACATGAGCACTCCTCAGGTTTCCGGCGGGATCACGCCCTTGCGCAGCATGAAACAGCCGTAAAACCGCCGTTCGCCGGTCTGGATCACGGCAAAGGCGTTTTTCGCCAGGTCGTAGAAGGCAAAGCGTTCGATCGACACCATCTGGCGCGGCGCCCCTTCGGCGGCGTCGATGACGGCCTGGACCTCGGCCTGCACCTCGGGCACTTCGTCCGGCGCGCCCACCACCTCCATCCGGCCCGCGAAATCGTCCACGAACGTGTCCAGCGGCAGGACCGACAGGATCGCCTCGACCGCATCGGCGCAGGTCAGGTTTTCCATTCTCAGCAACTCGCCCAGCACGGTTTCGCTGGCGATCGAGGCCGAGGGGAAATTCGTATCCGCAACGATCAGATAGTCGCCATGCCCCATCGAGCGCAGCGCGTATAGCACATCCGCGTTCAGCCGCGGGTCCAGACCTTTCAGCATTTCTCTTGCTTCCTCCCGATAAAGTTGCCGCCGTGCTACCAGCGGTCAGGAAATCCGTTTTCGCGTTTCCTGGTCGAATACGTGCACCTGCCCGACGCTCGGCATCAAGTGGACAGTTTGCCCGACCTTGAAATCATGCCGCTCACGGAACACCGCGACCAGTTCGCGGCTTTCGTGTCTGAGAATCACGTGGGTCTCGGATCCTGTGGGCTCGATCACCGCGATCTTGGCATCCAGACCGGCGTCGGCCAGTTCCAGGTTCTCGGGCCGTATGCCCGCAATCACCTTATGGCCGTCGCTCAGCCCGTCGAGCGGCACCGGCAGCAGCGTGCCGGCGACCTCGACCCCGGGCCTTTCGCCGGTGCGCACCACCCCTTCCAGCATGTTCATCGCGGGCGAGCCGATGAAGCTGGCGACAAAGACGTTCGCGGGCCGGTCGTACAGTTCAAGCGGAGAGCCGATCTGTTCGATATAGCCATCCTGCATGACCACGATCTTGTCGGCCATGGTCATCGCCTCGATCTGGTCATGGGTGACGTAGACCGTGGTGGTGCCCAGGCGCTGGTGAAGCTCGCGAATCTCGCCACGCATCTGCACCCGCAGTTTGGCGTCGAGGTTGGAAAGCGGTTCGTCGAACAGGAAAACCTGCGGATCGCGCACGATCGCGCGCCCCATCGCCACCCGTTGACGCTGCCCGCCCGACAATGACCGGGGGTAGCGGTCCAGGTAAGGCTCCAGCCCAAGTATTTCGGCGGCCCTTGCGACGCGGGCCGAGATTTCGGCCTTGTCCATCTTGCGCATGCGCAGCGCGAAACCCATGTTCGCGCGCACCGTCTTGTGCGGGTAAAGCGCATAGTTCTGAAACACCAGTGCGATGTCGCGCTCGGCCGGCGGCAGGTTGTTCACAACGCGATCGCCGATGCGGATCGTGCCGGCCGTCACCGCCTCGAGCCCCGCGATCATTCTGAGCAGCGTGGATTTCCCGCAACCCGACGGGCCGACAAGCACCACGAATTCGCCATCGGCAATGTCGATGTCGATGCCGTGGATGACCTCGACGTCTCCGTATTTCTTGAAAATATTGGCAATTGTAACTTGGGCCATTGCTCCCCCGTCCGGCATTATCTTGCTTCACGATTACCCGATGGCGGATGGTCTGTCTATCGCCTAAACATACTAACATGTTAGATACTTGACAACGTCACGCATCGCTGAGACTATCGCCGCATCAAACAGGAAACACACGCAAAACCAAGACCCGGACAGGCGGGTGATTTGGTGGGCACGGGAAACCTGCGCGTCTCCGTGATTCGCGGCGTGCGGAGTTATGGCGGAACTATTGCACTTTGGGAGGATGAGATAATGAGAGTCGACATTTACAATCAAATGATGCGCGGCCAGATGAGCCGGCGCTCAATGATGAAGGGCATGGCCAGCGTCGGCGCCATGTCGGCAATGGGTGGCGTGGCCACCGGCATCGGGGTGACCCCCGCTTGGGCCGGATCCGATATTCGATCCGCGATCCTCAAGGTCCCTGGCGTGGGCATGGGTTCCCCCACCGACGCTGACTGGCAGAAGGTCGGGGAAATGACCCTTGGGCCAACCAGGGAGGTGGTTCAAGAGGGCGAGTTTGCCGGCGTCGAGCTGACCTTCATGGGGCTCAACAACCAGAACCTGCACAATTTCCTGTTCCGGGGCTTCCTGAAACCCTGGGAAAAATACACCGGCGCCAAGATCAAGTGGATCGACCTTGCACAGGCCGACTATAACGCACGCCTGCAACAGTCGATCGCCACCGGCACCGTCGATTTCGACATCATCGAGATGGGCGCTCCGTTCGAAGGCGACGTGCTGGGCAAGGGACTGGCCTCGGAGATGCCCGACTGGGTGAAAAAGGTCATCGACATGGACGACTATGTTGACTACCTCAAGGCGCCGGTCGGCACCTGGGGCGGCAAGACCTACCGTGTTTCCATCGACGGCGACTGCCACACCTTTGCCTATCGCAAGGACTATTTCGGCGAAGGGTCGCTGACCGGGCGCGATGTGCCCAAGACCTGGCAGGAAGTCGACGAGGTGACCAAGGCGCTCAAGGGCAAGACCGATCCGCTGACCGGGCTCGATGCCTACGGCTACCTCGACCCGCTCAAGGGATGGGGCGGCTTTGGCTTCTATTTCCTCGAAAACCGCGCCACGGCTTACGTCAAGATACCCGGCGATCCGGCGTGGCTGTTCGAACCGGACACCATGAAGCCGATGGTCAACAACCCCGGCTGGGTGCAGGCGATCCAGGACGTTTTCGACCTGATCGACGCAGGCGCCTACCCTGCCGACCAGATCAACGCCGACCCCGGCACTACGGCCTTTCAGCAGTTCCTTGCCGGCACCGGGTCAATGCTGATGTGGTGGGGCGATGTGGGTTCGAGCGCACGCACGTCCGACACGTCAGTGGTGGGCGACGTGGTCGGCTTTGGCATCAACCGCGGCTCGGACCGGCGTTACAACGCGTCCACGGGCCAGTGGGAAAATGAATATAACGAAGCGCCCAACATGGCCTATATCGGCTGGGGCGTTTACGTCATGGCGACGGTCGACAGCGACAGCAAGAAGCACAAGGCAGCCTGGTCGGCGGCGGCGCATCTGGGTGGCAAGGACTTGTCGCTCTGGGCCTCGGCCTACCCGTCGGGCTTCCAGCCCTACCGCAACTCTCACTTCAACTACGACGAATGGGAAGCGGCGGGTTATGACCGGGCCTATATCGCCAACTACCTCGGGTCGAACGGCGACAGCTACAACCCCCCGAACGCCGCGATCGAGCCGCGTATTCCGGGGATCTTCCAGTATTACTCGGTGGCCGAGGACGAACTGGCCAAGGGCTATGCCGGGCAATACAGCGGGGCGCAGGAAACGGCGGATGCCATCGCCGCCGCCTGGGACAAGATCACCGACCAGATCGGCCGTGAAAGCCAGATCAAGCTCTACAAGGCCTCGCTGGGCATGTAGGCTGGGCCATGAAAACACCGGCCGCCGGACGCCCGGCGGTCGGGGACGACTGACCAAAGGCAGGGCCACGAAAACACGATGGCGGACCAGGGCGACCTTTTGCACGTTGTGACACCGGACAACGTGAGCGCGCGACGCATGGCGCTTGGCCGGGCATTGATCTGGGGTAGCGCGGGCATCATGTTCGCCGTCTTCATCGCGCTTTGGCTGGCCGAGCGCGGCACCTTGCCGAAATTCGCCGAAACCTGGCGCCCGGCGCTTTATGCCTACATCCTGTGGGCCGCCTGCCTGTGCATCGCCCAGGTGGTGATGCACGGTGAACAGGGCAAGCGCACGCTGTTCATCCTGCCGGCAGTGCTGTTTACGGTCGCGATGGTGGTTTTCCCGCTGCTTTTCGGGCTGACCATCGCCTTTTCCGACTGGAACCTCGCAAGCCCCGATGGCCGCCAGTTCAACGGGTTGGACAATATCCGCCAGATGTGGACCGACCCGTTTTACTGGAACGCCCTGAAAAACATGGTCTATTACACGCTGGCGATCCTGGGCGAATACGTCATCGCCTTTGGCCTCGCGCTGTTGCTGAATTCGCAGATCCGGGCACAGAAATTCTTTCGCGTCGCTTTCCTGATGCCGCTCATGCTTTCGCCTGTCGCGGTAAGCTGGATGGTGGGCAAGTCGATGCTGGAGGTGCGTTTCGGGCCGATCGCGCGGCTGGCGCGCTGGCTGGGGTGGGACCACCCTTCGTTTTTCGGCACACCCGAGATTGCCCGCGCCACGATCATGGCGATGGATGCCTGGACCTTCATCCCCTTCATGATGATCATGATCCTTGCCGGGCTGCAGGCAATCCCGAAAGAGGTGCAGGAAGCGGCCAGGGTGGATGGCGCATCGCCGATCCAGACGTTCTGGCAGGTCACGTTTCCGCTGATGCTGCCGATCTCGATCTCGGCGATCCTGATCCGGATGATCTTCAAGCTGAAACTGGCCGATATCATCATCACCGTCACATCCGGCGGGCCGGGGGGCGCGACCGACAGCGTCACCAGCTTTATCTTCCGCGAGTATCGGGACCGGTCGAACGTCGGCTATGGCACGCTCTTGGCAATGGTCTACCTGGTGATCATCGTGATCGCGATCACGGTGTTCATGAAGCTGGTCGACCGCTGGATGAACCCGAGGTACTAGGATGGCCGACGCGCAAGTATTCCACGACGGTGAAGCCGACCTGCGCCACAAGGCCGGCTGGCTGACGCGGCGTGCCGCGGTCTACGGCATCCTGATCCTGTGGGCGGTGATCTGTCTGTTCCCGATCTACTGGACGATCACAACGTCCTTCAAGATCGCCCCCGACGTGATGCGCGGCAACATGATCCCCTGGGTGGACTACACGCCGAAATGGCTGGGCTGGAAATCGCTGGGGCTGTCGCCGGATACGATTTTCGCCGAATCAACCGTGCGCGCCGAGTTCCTGAGCCGGATCACGAATTCCGCGAAATCGGCACTTGGCGCTTCGACGCTGGCGCTTGTCCTAGGCAGCACTGCCGCCTACGGGCTCAGCCGGTTCAACTACCGGTTCGGCTTCATGCGCAACCCCGACATTTCCTTTTTCTTCCTCAGCCAGTTGATCCTGCCGCCGGTGGTGCTCGCGCTGCCGTTTCTGGTGCTCTACAAGGAACTGGCGATGCTGGACACCACCATCGGGCTGATCCTGTTGTACACGCTCACGGTTCTGCCGATCGTCATCTGGATCATGCGCGATCAGTTCGCGTCGATCCCGGTCGAACTGGAGGAAGCGGCCCTGGTGGACGGGCTGTCGGTCTGGGGGGCATTCATCACCATCATCCTGCCGATCGCCCTGCCGGGGATGGTCGCCGCCTTCATCCTTTCGCTGGTGTTGACGTGGAACGAGTATTTCTTTGCAGCACTTCTGACCTCGACAGACGCCAAGACGCTGCCGGTGATGCTGGCCAGCCAGACCGGCAGTCAGGGGATCAACTGGTGGGCAATGGCGGCGCTGTCGACGGCGGCGATCCTGCCACTGGTGATCATTGGCGTGGTGCTGGAGCGCTACATCATCAAGGGGATGGCGGCGGGGGCTGTGAAATAGACCGTTTTCTTTCAAAGAAAACGGCCCGAAATCTTTGAAAGATTTCGGCGCGCGGCCGCTCACAGCGCGTGGGCAATATCCCTGGTCTGCTCATAAAGCGCCCGGAACAGCTTGTATTGCCTGTCATAGACCGGTTTCGGCGCGGCCCGCACCACCGCACTTTCCGGGTTCCATTTCGCAATATCGCCACGCCGGGCCGCGCCGATCGCCAGAGCCGCCAGAAAGGCGTCGCCATAGGACGCCCCAAACGTATTCTCGCACAAAATCTGGTCCTGCCGGCAGATATCCGATGTCGCCTGCAACCAGACCTCGTTCCGGGTTCCGCCACCCACGGCCAGCAGGCGGCGCGGTTCCTGGCCGGCCTCGGCAAAGGTCTCCATCACGTGATTGGTGCCAAAGGCAATCCCTTCGAGCACCGCGCGGAACATGTCGCCGCGCCCATGTGTCAGGTCCAGCCCAAAGAAACAACCCCGGGCTTTCGGGTCATGGACAGGTGTGCGTTCGCCGGAGAAATACGGCAGCACCAACAACCCCTTCGCTCCGGGCGGCGCGGCCCGCGCCTCGGCGGTAAGTGCTGCGAAGGCCTCTTTGCGCGGCAGTTCGCGGGCGAACTGGTCGCGGAACCAGTGGGTAAGCGTGCCGCTGGTCGCCAGCCCGGCGAGTGCGGCATGCACTCCCGGGAACAGCCAGGGCGCATACCACAGCCGCGGATCGCGCAGGCGCGTTTCCGTCAGCATGATCATGAAGATGGTTGATCCGTACATCATCATCATGTCGCCGCTTTCGCGCACCCCGACGCTGACCGCCTCGGCCGCCGCATCGATAGTGCCTGCCGTTACCGGCGTGCCTGATGCGAGCCCGGTTTGGGCGGCCGCCTCGGGCGTGATATGTCCGGCAATCTCGGTCGACCACATCAGCCGGGGCAGCATGTCGAGCGGGGCAATGTCATCGGCCAGGCCAGTCGTCCAGTCCCGCCGCGACACATCGTAAAGCGGACTGAAGTTGGCTGCGGTGAAGTGATCGACCACATATTCGCCCGTCAGCCTGAAGACCAGGTAGCTGGACGCGTTCAGGATCTTCGCGGTTTTTGCGAAAACCTCGGGCCGGTTGCGACGCAGCCACAGGATTTTCGGCCCCACCGATTGCGAGGTCAGCGCGTTGCCGCAGCGATCGAGGATAACCTCGGCGCCGATGCGCGTCGTCAGTTCTTCGACCTCGGCCGCGGCGCGCCCGTCCACCCCGTAGAGCACCGCGTTCATCAAAGGTGCGCCGGACGCGTCCACCGGCAGCATGCAGGGGCCGATTGCGCTGCAGGCGACGCAGGTGATCTTGGCCGCATCGATACCGCTTGCCGCGAGCAGCGCCCTGGAGATGCTGGTGAAATCCGACCACCAGTCCTCATCCGCGCGATGCTCGGCCCAGCCAGGTTGCGGCACGATCATTTCGTGCGGTTGCGCGGCGCTGGCGACCACGCGCCCGGACGCATCCACCAGAACGCCCTTTGATTCGAACGTGCCGATGTCGATGCCCAGCGTATAACCCATCTCAACCCGCGTCCCTGTCCAGCGAAAACCCCGGCCCGATATGCGCAAGCGCGGCAACGATCAGCGCGCTCAGGCCTTCCAGGTCGGCCAGGTCGCACATCTCGAGGCTCGAATGCGAATAGCGCATGGGAAAGCCGATATCGACCGAGGCCACCCCCGGCCCCACTGTCTGCACATAGGAAAGATCGGTCAAAATACCCACCTGCGCGCTGCGCTGCAGAAGGATACCTTCGCGCCTTGCCGCGCCTTCGAACAGGCGCACCATCGCCGGGTGCGGGATCACCCCGTTGAGCGTGCCGCGACCGTGGAAGGAATAGAGGCTGATCCCGGGCCCGGCGCCCAGCCGCATTTCGCCCAGGCCGGCGGTTT
Source organism: Alphaproteobacteria bacterium (assembly GCA_024277955.1). Classification (GTDB taxonomy): domain Bacteria; phylum Pseudomonadota; class Alphaproteobacteria; order Rhodobacterales; family Rhodobacteraceae; genus JAJRUE01. Next base: position 7,504 of record JAJRUE010000336.1, read on the forward strand.
CGGTCGTGTCGCTGGCCAGCATCAGGTCGATCTGGATCGCGATATCGGGGGCAAGCATCTGCGCCGCCACCACCGCGCCGCGCAGGTTGAATTCTTCCTGCACGGAAAACACCACGTGAACCGTCGGCCCGCGCTTGCGCGTGGCCAGTTGCCGGGACACTTCCAGCAGCACCGCGCAGCCGGCGCGATCATCGACGCTGGTGCCGGCGATCCGCCCGCCGGCCAGCGGCAGCACGTGCGGACGGTATACCACGGGTGTTCCGATCGTGATGCCCGCCGCGTGCACCGCCTCGGCGCTGGCATGGCCGGTGTCGATGGCCAGCTCTTCCGCGCGCAGCACGGTGTATTTTTCATGCGGCCCGGTGGCGTGGTGGCTCTTGTTGGTGATAACCCCGGCCACGTCGCGCCCCTCGCCGACGCATAGCAGCACCGCCTGTGACGCCAGCGCGCGTTCCGGCACGCCACCCATGCGGTGCACGCGGATGGTGCCGTCGTCCTCGATCCTGCGGACGATGAAACCCAGTTGGTCCATGTGGGCGAACAGCATCACGGCGGGCACACCGGCATCGCCTTCGAAGATCGCGATCAAGTTCCCGAGCCTGTCGGTGTGCGCCGCGATCCCGTCCGCTTCCAGCCGCGCCCGGATTGCGGCGCGCACCCGGTCTTCGTGGCCGCTTAGCCCCGGCACCAGCATCAACGCGCCAAGGTCACGTTCCAATCGCGCGCGCATCAGGCTGCGCCCCGCGCCGCGCGGGCGCGGTCCATGAAATCGGCGGCGCGGGCAGGGTCGACCGGGTTCCACGTATCGCCATCGACCTTGAGCGTCGAGCCGACGATGCAGCCATCGGCCACGGCCAGCAGATCGGCAACCGTTTCGTGCCTGACCCCGGTATTGGCCAGCACCGGGGTATCGGGCAGCACCGCCTTGACCGCTTCGATGTCGCAAAGCGCCGCCGCCTCGCCGGTGATCTGCCCGGAAACCAGCACCGCGTCGGGGATCGAGGAAAACACCGCGCTGCGCGCCCGGTCGGGCAGCGCCCGGCGGTCGAGGCTGTCGGCGAACTCGGCGGAAACGTTGAAAAGCATCGCCACGTGTTCGCACCCCAGCCGGTTGCGATAGCGCATCGCCTTGCCGGCATCGGGCGCCCAAAGGCCCATGTCCGACGCGTAGAGGCCGGAAAAAATCTCGCGCATGAAATCCGCGCCCGTCGCCGCCGCCAGCGCCACGGTCGACATCGGATCCCACAGCACGTTGACACCGAACGGAACGGTGATTTCGTTGCGCAGTTGGCCGATCACATGGGCCATGGTCGCGGTCGAAGCGCGGTCGACGTCGAATTCGTAAGGCCGGTCGTTTTCATTGCCGAACATCACCGCATCCACGCCCGCCGCCTGCAGCGCGGCAAGATCGGCGCGGGCCGCCTCCAAGATCGCTGCGACCCCGCTCTTGGCGTCGTAAAGCGGAGCACCGGGCAGCGCCCGAAGATGCACCATCGCGATCACCGGGCGGGTATCTGAAAATATCCGTTTGAAATTGTTCATCGGTGGGCATTCCCGGCTGGAAGTTTGCTGACATGTTAGTATCATCAGCGGGCAAGTCCACGACAAACATGCCGCGAAAGGGGCCCCGATGCGCTACGAGATGATGCTGCCCCACCAGATCAGGACAGCCATCGACGAAAACTGGCCGGTGGTTCTGCCGCTTGGGGTTCTGGAATACCACGGTGAGCATATGGCGGTGGGCATGGACACACTGGTGGTGATCCGGCTGATCGAGGCACTGGAAGCCGAGCATGACCTGGTGATCCTGCCGGCCTTCTACTATGGCGCGGCAAGCCATGCGGTCGAGCCGCCCGAGCGCAACGGAACGCTGCAGGTCGATCCCGACCGTCTTTACCCGCTGGCGCGCGAGATGTTCGCCGGGCTCTTGCGCATCGGCTTTCGGAACATCCATTTTTTCATCCACCACCAAAGCGAAAACTTCACCGCAGGGATGCCCACCGACCTTTCATTCAAGCTGGGTGCGCGGCAGGCGATCTTCGACCATCTGGAACGCGAGCATGGCGAAGGCTGGTGGGGCAATACGAAGATGGCGGATTACTACGAAAAGCACGAAAGCGGGGCGGACCCGTTCAACTGGATACGGGGCCATCCGCTGATGAGTGCTGAAATCATCGCGCAATACCCGTTCGACCACGCTGGGATCGGAGAAACCTCGCTGCTGATGGCGCTTTGCCCGGACGGGGTGGATCTGACGCGGCTCGACGGCGCGAAGTGGTATACCGAAACGGCGAAAGAGGCGTCGGCGGCGCTGGGCGCAAAGGGGCGCGATCTGATCCTTGCGCATGTGCGCGAGGTTCTTGGACTGGGATCGGCACCGTGATGGGAAGGCAGGGGACATGACTATCGAAATGCGCGAGATCGGCCGGACAGGCCTAAAGGTCAGCGTTCTGGGCATCGGCGGCGCCCCGTTGGGGGGAAATTTCGCCGATGTGACGCAGGGCGATGCGGTGGGGGTCGTATCCGCCGGGTTCGACGCCGGGCTGAACTATGTCGATACCGCGCCGTTTTACGGCTATGGCCGGTCCGAGCGCGCGGTGGGCGACGCCATTCGCGGGCGCGACTACGTTCTGTCGACCAAGGTTGGCCGCCTGCTGGCCCCGGGCGCGCATCCTGACCCGGCGCGCGACGGCATGGTCGACCCGCTGCCGTTCCATCCGGTCTACGACTATTCCTATGACGGCATCATGCGGTCGTATCAGGACAGCCAGCAGCGGCTGGGGCTGGACCGGATCGACATATTGCTGGTCCATGACATCGGCGAAATGCAGCATGGCGCCAAGGCCAACGCCCGCTATTTCGCGCAGCTCGCCGAGGGCGGATACCGGGCGCTGGACGAATTGCGGGCCAGCGGGCAGATAAAGGCGATTGGGTTGGGGGTGAACGAAGCCGCCGTCTGCCTTGCCGCGATGGAGGTCGGCGATTGGGATACGTTCCTGCTGGCGGGCCGCTACACGCTGCTGGAACAAGACCCGCTGGACGATCTGATCCCCGCCTGCGAGGCGCGCGGCATCACGCTGATCGTGGGCGGGCCGTTCAACTCGGGCGTTCTGGTGGGGCGCGAGATGTGGAACTATGCTACCGCCCCGCGTCACGTCGTTCAAAGGGTCGAAAAGCTTGCCGGCATCTGCGCCGATCACGGGATGGAACTGCCGGTGGCGGCGCTGCAGTTTCCTCTGGCGCATCCGGTGGTGTCGACGATCGTCCCCGGTGCGCGCTCGGTCGCGGAAATGCGGGGCATTCTCGACTGGGCGGCAACCCCCACGCCGCCCGAATTCTGGCGCGATCTGAGAGCCGAGGGGTTGATCCGCGAGGCCGCGCCCCTGCCGGATGGCCGGGCGATCCTGCCGGGCGGTTGAGGGGCGGTCAGGCACGGCGCGCTGGTTCGGTTCACGGTCCTCAACCGAAAAGCGGCCTTCTTGTTCGGCTTCGATCTGCCTGCCATTTCGTCCGCAGAAACAACGCGTCGAGGGACCGCAACCAAAGGCCGCCACGACAGCGTGGCGGCCCCTCGGAGTATCTCGAATGCACGTTTTCCAAGATATTACCTGAACATGAAGTGCTTCAGACCAACTCCATATTCTAAGCATAGCACAGATTTGAGCGAGTCGCACCTGTGCGGCGCGTGCGCCGCGTTTCGGGCGCCGGTTACGTTGGTTTTCCAGTGGCTTGCGCGCCAGTGGCCGGTCGTGGGTGGCGATGGATTTGCGCGAAATTCCCGGCGCGGCTGTATCGATTTGCTGCAGAAGTTGAAAAAAAGTGCCAAAATCGCAGGAAATAAGCCACAATCATCCGGCAAATCAGCGGGAATTCACTCCGGTTTTGGCGTCTTTTTGCGCCGGTAACTGGTGCTATCGGATTACGACAGGAAGAGTAACATGCGGATTTACCTGGCCGATCTTGGGCACAACCTGGTCACGGCGACCTCTGATACCTACCCCCTGGGCGTGGGGAACCTGGCGGCTTACGCCAGGGAATACCTCGAATCACCAACACCGCTGGATGTGCGGATTTTCAAGGAGCCGCAGGATCTGAAGGCGGCGCTGGAACAGGAACTGCCTGATATCATGGGGTTTTCCAGCTATTCCTGGAACCACAACCTGTCGATGGCCTTTGCCGCGCATGTGAAGCAGCTGAACCCGGACGTGCTGACGCTGATGGGGGGGCCGAACTTTCCGCTGACCGACGAGGAACAGGACAGCTGGATCCGGTCCTTGCCGGCGATCGACATGCATGTGCGCGGGCCGACCTATGAAGGCGAACGCGCCTTCCTGAACACGCTGCAGCGTTTCGTCGAGGTGGGCTGCAAGCGCGACGGCATGTTCGAGGCAGCCATCGACGGGGCGATATTCGTGCAGCCCGGCAGCGGCGAAATCCTGCGGGGCGGCGAGGTGCCGCGCATCCGCGACCTGGACGAAATCCCGTCGCCCTACCTGACCGGGCTGATGGACCAGTTTTTCGACACCGGCTATTTCGCGCTGATGCAACTGGCGCGGGGCTGTCCGTTCACCTGCACCTTCTGCAATTCCTCGGTCAAGTCGAACTCCAAGGCTTTCCGGCACAGTTTCGAGCGCACCAAGGCTGATCTGGATTACATCGTCGAGCGGATCAACCATGCCAGCCCCTTGTGTTTCGCCGACGACAATTTCGGGATGTATGTGCAGGACGAACAGGTGGCCGATTACCTGGGTCATCTGATGGAGAAATACGACTGGCCCAAATACATCCGCACCACAACCGGCAAGAACCGCGGCGACCGGATCATCAAGGTGATGCGCAAGGCCAAGGGGCGGCTGCCGATGACCAGTTCGGTGCAGTCGCTGAACCCGGTGGTGCTGAAGAACATCAAGCGCGACAACATCAGCCTGGACACCTATGCCGAGGTGCAGAAGGAACTGCACAAGCAGGGGATGCAGTCCTATGGCGAACTGATCCTGTGCATGCCCGGCGAAACCCGGGAAAGCTTCATGGATGCGGTCGATCAGCTGATTGAAACCGGGGTCAGCCGGGTGGCGGCGCACCAGCTGATGCTGCTGCACGGGGCGCCTCTTGCCAACCCGGACAGCCGCGAAAAGTTCGGCTTCAAGACCCGGCACCGGGTGGTGGCGCGCTGTCTGGGCAAATATCTGGGCCCGTTCGTCGTGGAAACCGAAGAAATGGTCGTCGAATCGGAAAGCTTTTCCTTCCAGGACTATCTGGACACGCGGGTGTTCCACCTGCTGCTGACGATCTACTACTACGAAGACAACTTCGGCGAGGCCTTCAAGCTGGCGCGCGCCGCCGGGGTTCGACCGTTTCAGGTGGTCAAGCACATGCTGGATAACCTCGACAAGGCGCCGGCCGAGATCCGGCAGATGGTCGAAAACTACCTGCAGGAAAACCAGGCGGAACTGTTCGAGACCCGCGAAGAATGCCGCGCCTGGGCCGAGGAAAACTATGACGCGCTGATCAGCGGCGAACTGGGCGGCAACCTCTTGTCGAAATACTCGATGATCGGGCGGTTCATCCACCTGAAAGAGGCGCTGCGCTTTCTGCATGACACCACCGCCGAACTGCTGGCCGGGGCGGGCAAAGATGCCAACGGCATGCTGGACGCGGTGTTTTCCTACTACGATTCGATCATGCTGCACGTGCCGTTTGCCGAGACGCTCGATGCCGAGCCGGTCTGGACGACGCGCTACGATCTGCTGGCCTGGAAGGAGTCCGACTACAGCGGCGATCTGGGCGAGTTCCGGTTCGACGAGGAACGGAAATACTTTACCGCGGTCGACCCGCGCATCAAGGCGACGCTCAATTCGCGGATCAAGACCTTTGGCGAACATGCTTCGGGGCTGGGACGGTTCACGCGCACCATGTTCGCCACCGATTTCCGCCGCCAGGTGGTGCCGGCGGACCGGATCGAAAAGGCCGGCTAGGCCGGCAGCCCGGCCAGTCGCGGGCAACCGAAAGCAGGGCATGCGCGCCGGCGCGTGCCCTTTTTCGCGCGTTTGGCCAAAAAAACCCGGCAATCTTCGCTTAATATTTACGAAAATTTCACCTTGCTCCGATAACGTCCCACCACTTCCGAAAAAGAGTTAACGAATTCATCCCGCATCGCTGCGGGCGTTTCCCTTTTGCGAGATTTCCAAAGATCAAGGAGCCAACTGTCTTGAGCAATCCATTCACGAACCGCATTTCTTCCCTTTCCGGGCCGGCCACCGACATCATTCCGGTGACCCCCGACGACATCAACGACATGGCTGATGTGGCCATCGCGCTTTACGTCGAAACCGGCGGCAGCTTGTCGATCGTCACGGTGGCGGGCGGCAGCCGCACGGTGCAGGTGGCGAACAATTCCATCCTTTCGGTCGGGGTGCGGCGCGTCAATGCCACCGGCACCACCGCGACCGGCATCCACGCAATGGTGATTTCATGAAACTGACATGCGATTTTTCGGTGACCTCGGCGCCGCATCGGCCCACCGGGTCGGCCGCGCCCTGGTATGCGCCCTGGAATTCCCCGATTTCGAACACGGCGCCTGGGCTGGTGCTGGACTTTGCCGCCGGGATTTACGGCATTGGTGGGGCCAGCGGCACCTTGCAGTCGACCGTGGCGCTGACGCGCTCGACCGACGGCACCCGCACCGACGCCACCGGCGCCATCGAGGTGCTGGGCCCCAACGTGGCGCGGATCGATCACGACGCCACCACGCTGGCCCGGCTGGGCCTGGTGCTGGAGACATCGCGCACCAACCTGTTCGTACAGAGCGCGACGCCGGCCACCCAGACCATCACGGTGGCCGCGGTGCCGCACATGCTGTCGTTCTACGGCACCGGCACGATCACCCTGTCAGGCGCGCATGTGGCCACCGTGACCGGCACCGGCGCCTATCCGGCGCGCACCACGCTGGCCTTTACCCCGACGGCGGGCGCGCTGACGCTGACGCTTTCGGGCAGCATCACCTCGCCGCAGCTGGAAGAGGGCGACAGCGCGTCGCACTACATCCCGACCGGGGCGGCGGCCACCGCGCGCGCCGAAGACGTGGCCACCGTGCCGCTGGGGTCGTGGTTCAACCCGTCGCAGGGCACGCTGGTGTTCAGCGGCTCGATGGAAGGGGCGCTGGCCAACGACCGGATGATCGAGATCGACAGCGGCGCCAGTTCGACCCGCTTTTCGATCCTGTGGAACAGCGTGCTGTCCAAGCCGCAGTTCCAGGTCTGGGAAGCGGGCGCGCTGCAGGCGGCGGTGGCGCCGGCGGGCAACTCGATCGGGTTCGGCACGCCGTTCCGGGCCGCTATTTCATACGCCCTTAACGATTTCGCCATATCGCTGAACGGAAGCGCGGTGGCGACCGACACCTCGGGCATTCTGCCGACCGGGCTGACGACGCTGCGCCTCGGGCGGTCGATCTGGGGGGCGCAGGGGTTGATGCTGGCCGAATCGGTCACCTACTACCCGGCGCGCCTGTCGGATGCCGAAGTTCAGGCGCTGTCCACCTGATCCACGGCAACCGCGAGATTGCCTGAACCGCCCGGAAGCATCGCTCCGGGCGGTTTTTCGTTGCCCGGGTCGGTGCACCGGGTATGACTATGGGACGAAAGGAAACCGAATGCCCACAGCGCTGATTACCGGCTCGGCCGGGTTCATCGGATACCATCTGAGCGACCGCCTGCTGCGCGACGGCTGGCAGGTCGTCGGCCTGGATGCGATGACCGATTATTACGACGTTCGGCTGAAGCGCCGGCGGCACGAAATGCTGGGCGAATACAAGGGGTTCACGCCGGTGAACGCGCGGCTGGAAGAGCCCGGCGCATTGGACGGACTGCTGGCCCGCCACAGCCCCGAAGCGGTGGTGCATCTGGCCGCCCAGGCCGGGGTGCGATATTCGATCGACCACCCCGAAGACTACGTCAACGCCAACCTGATCGGCACCTTCCGGCTGCTCGAAGCGGTGCGCGCGCATCCCGTCGGGCATTTGCTGATGGCCTCGACATCTTCGGTTTACGGCGCCAATGACGCGATGCCCTATGGCGAATGCGACAAGGCCGACAGCCAGATGTCGTTCTACGCCGCCACCAAGAAGGCGAACGAAGCGATGGCGCATTCCTATGCCCATCTTTACGCCATGCCGGTCACCATGTTCCGGTTCTTCACGGTCTACGGCACCTGGGGCCGGCCCGACATGGCGCATTTCAAGTTCACCCGGGCAATCCTGAACGGTGAGCCGATCGACGTATACAACCACGGAAGGATGCGCCGCGACTTCACCTATATCGACGATCTGGTGGAAGCGCTGGTGCGCCTGGTCGCGGTGGTGCCCGCGCGCCCCGCCGACAAGGCCGATATCGCTGCGGGCGACAGCCTGTCGCCGGTGGCGCCGTTTCGTATCGTCAACATCGGCAATTCCCGGCCGGTGGCGCTGATGGACTACATCAAGGCGATCGAAAAGGCCTGCGGGCGCGAGGCGCAAAAGAACTTCATGGAAATGCAGTCGGGCGATGTGCCGGCGACTTTCGCCGATACCGCCTTGCTGAAACGGCTGACCGGCTATGTGCCCTCGACCCCGGTCGAGGACGGGATTGCCCGGTTCGTGCAGTGGTATCGGGACTATTACGATGCGTGATGCGCGGCCTGACGCGATGCCCGATCGTGACGCCGGCGGGGGGCGGGCTTGACGCGCGGGGCCGCGATATTGGGGGCGCTGCGCGGTATGGTGGGGCGCAAGCGGGCCGAGCCTTTGCGTTTCGAAAACCCGCCGCGCCCCGAACTGCCGGTGGCGGTGATCGGCGATATCCACGGGCGCGACGATCTGCTGGGCCGGTTGCTTGGGCTTCTCGAGCACGCCGGCGACCGGCAGCTGGTCTTTGTCGGCGACTATGTGGACCGGGGGCGGGAAAGCCGGCAGGTGCTGGCGCGGTTGCAGGCGCTCGATGCGGTGTGTCTGAAGGGCAACCACGAGGTCATGTTGTTGGATTTCCTGGACGATCCGGCCGAAAACGCCGGGCGGTGGCTGCGCAATGGCGGGCGCGAAACCCTTGTCAGCTTTGATGTCGAGCTGGCGGAAAACCCTACGCTGGAGATGCTGGAAAGCGCGCGCGACGGGTTGCGCGCGGCGCTTGGGGCGGGCGAAGCCTGGCTGCGCGGTCTGCCGCTGGTCTGGCAAAGCGGCAACCTGCTGGTGACCCATGCCGGGCCGGACCCGGCGCGCCCGGTGCAAGGCCAGCCCGACAAGGTTTTCCTGTGGGGTCACAACCGGTTCTTGCGCGATGCGCGCGCCGACGGGCGGTGGGTGGCGCATGGCCACTGGATCCGCGATCGCGCCACCGCCGGCGACGGGCGGATCGCTGTCGATACCGGCGCCTGGGACAGCGGGCGTCTGAGCGCGGCGCTGATCGATCCCGATGGCGGGTTGCGCTTTGTCGATACCCGGCGCAGGTAGCGGGTGTTTGGGCGCCGGCCGGGCGGGCTGAGTCCGAAATGGCGTCAATGGCGGCGTCATTGGCCATTGTTGCGCGCCGGGAACTAAACCGATTGCCGCCCGCCGTTTGAGTTGACTTGACCCTTCCGATCGCCGATTTCACGCAACAGTTAATGGTGTCGAGGTGATCACATGAAAATCGCAATGATCGGAACGGGCTATGTCGGGCTGGTTTCCGGGGTCTGTTTTTCGGATTTCGGGCATGAAGTCGTCTGCGTGGACAAGAACCCCGAAAAGATCGCGATGCTCGAGCGCGGCGAGGTGCCGATCTACGAGCCGGGCCTTGATGACCTGATGGCGCGCAACGTGGCGGCGGGGCGGTTGAGCTTCAGCCTGGATCTGACGGCGTCGGTGGCGGATGCGGATGCGGTGTTCATCGCCGTGGGCACGCCGACGCGGCGCGGCGACGGGCATGCCGACCTGACCTATGTTTTCGCCGCCGCCGAAGAGATCGGCCAGGCGATTTCCGGCTATACCGTGGTGGTCACCAAATCGACGGTGCCGGTGGGCACCAACCGCAAGATCAAGGACATCATTTCCAGGATCAACCCGCCGGTAGATTTCGACGTTGCCTCGAACCCGGAATTTCTGCGCGAAGGTGCCGCGATCGATGATTTCATGCGCCCCGACCGGGTGGTGGTCGGCATCGATTCGGAACGCGCCGGCGAAGTGATGAACGAAATCTACCGCCCGCTGTTCCTGCGCGAATTCCCGGTGGTGACGATGGATCTGGAAAGCGCCGAGCTGACAAAATACGCCGCCAATGCCTTTCTTGCGGCCAAGATCACCTTCATCAACGAAATGGCGGCGCTGTGCGAACGCGTCGGCGCCGATGTGAAACAGGTGTCCAAGGGCATGGGGCTGGACGGGCGGATCGGCAACAAGTTCCTGCATGCCGGCCCCGGCTATGGC
>JAJRUE010000337.1 GCA_024277955.1 Alphaproteobacteria bacterium
CACCGACCCGCTTTGCAAAGCGGATCTGCTGGTCGGCAAAGGCGAAACGCGGGGCCGGGGCGCCGGCGCCGAACGGCCCCGCCGCTTCGAGGCTTTCGATCAGCTCGAGCGTGGCGGCGCCGGTCATCAAGAGCCCGTCAAGGCGCAGATCCCGCGGCCCCAGGTCGCCCGCGCCCTGCCGCGCCAGCAGTTCGCCAAGCCGCGCCATCGCCGCGTCCAGCTGGTCGCGCGCCACCGTCAACCCCGCCGCCATCTTGTGACCGCCGCCTTTCAGCAGCAGCCCTTCGGCGGCCAGGCGCTGGATCGCCGCGCCCAGGTCGATGCCGCTGACCGACCGGCCCGAGCCCTTGCCTTCGTCGCCGTCCAGCCCGATGACGATGGCGGGGCGGTTGGTGGCCTCTTTCAGCCGGGAGGCGACGATGCCCACGACGCCCGGGTGCCAGCCTTCGCCCGCGGCCCAGACCAGCGGCGCGTCCAGCCCGCGGGCTTCGGCCTGGGCCATGGCGGCGTCGCGCACCTGGGCTTCGACATCGCGGCGTTCGGTGTTCAGCTGGTCCAGCCGCTCGGCGATCGAGGCGGCTTCCTGCGCATCGGCGGTGGACAAAAGCCGCGCGCCCAGGTCGGCCCGGCCGATCCGCCCGCCGGCGTTGATACGCGGCCCCAGCACATAGCCCAGGTGGTAGGCGCTGGGGGCGGTGTCGATGCGCGCCACATCGGCCAGCGCCACCAGGCCGGGGCGCTGGCGGCGCGCCATCACCTTGAGCCCCTGGCGCACGAAGGCGCGGTTGACCCCGATCAGCGGCGCGACATCGGCCACGGTGGCCAGCGCCACCAGGTCGAGCAGGCCCATCAGGTCCGGCGCGGCGGTTCCCTGGACCCGCAGCTGCCGGTTGGTTTCGACCAGGAACAGGAACACCACGCCGGCGGCGCACAGGTGCCCCAGATCGCCGGTTTCGTCCTGCCGGTTGGGATTCACCACGGCCAGCGCCGGCGGCAGGGTTTCGCCGCCCAGGTGGTGGTCCAGCACGATCACGTCGGCCCCCTTGGCGGCGGCGATGGCGCCGTGCGAGAGCGTGCCGCAATCGACGGTGACGATCAGATCATGCGCCGCCGCCAGACCCGCCATCGCTTCGGGGTTCGGGCCATAGCCTTCGTCGATCCGGTCGGGCACATAGAGCGTCGCGTCCAGCCCCATGGCGCGCAGCCAGCTCAGCAGCAGCGCCGCCGAGGCCGCGCCGTCCACGTCGTAATCGGCAAAAACCGCAATCTTTTCACGGCCCTGCAGCGCCTGCACGAAACGCCGGGCGGCGGCGGCCATATCCCTGAGCGACAGCGGGTCAGCCAAGAGGTCGCGCAGGGCGGGGGTCAGGTAGCTTTCGGCATCCTCGACCGGCACCCCCTGGCGCACCAGCGTGCGGCACAGCGCGGCGGGCAGGGCGGTGGCCTGGGTCATGGCTTCGGCCAGGCGCTCGGCCTCGGGGGAAGGCCCCAGCCAGCGCCGCCCGGTGAGCGAGCTTTCGACGCCCAGAAAGGCGCTCATGCTGCCTCTGGGCGCAGGCGGGGGCTGCCTGCCCCCGCACCCCCGGGAGTATTTGGGCAAAGAAGAAACAGGCTTCTTCTTTGTTCAAATACTCCTGCCGGAGGCAAGAAGTTACATGCGGGACAGGCCAAACCGGGTCTCCTCGATCGGGGCGTTGAGCGCGGCGGGCAGCGGGCTGCCGGGGGTTGTGCTCAGGTGGCGGACATGGAAAATCGGCCAGCCGTTTGCGCGCCAGTGGCGCAACAGGCTGGCCGCGTTCTTTTCGGCGTCCGTGTTATTGCGCGCGCCCCAGAACGGGTCATCGAAACCCGCCTGAAAATCGATCAGTATCAGGGCGCTGGCGCGGTTGGTCATTCTCAGGGGTGCGGGTTGCGGTAGGTCATGCGCCGCACGGACCCGGTTTTCGACCGCATCAGGATGGTTTCGGTTTCCAGGAACCCCGGTTCGCGCTTGATCCCGCGCACGATCGACCCGTCGGTGACCCCGGTCGCCGCAAAGATCACATCCGCGGTCACCAGTTCGTCGCGCGCATAGATGCGGTTCAGATCCTCGATCCCGGCCTTGCGGGCGCGGCCGCGTTCGTCGTCGTTGCGAAACAGCAGCCGGCCCCACATCTGACCACCCATGCATTTCAGCGCCGCCGCCGCCAGCACCCCTTCGGGGGCGCCGCCCGAGCCCATGTACATGTCGATCCCGGTCTTTTCCGCTTCGGCGCAGTGGATCACCCCGGCCACGTCGCCATCGGTGATCAGCCGGATCGCGGCGCCGGTTTCGCGTACCTCGGAGATCAGGTCTTCGTGCCGGGGGCGTTCGAGGATGCCCACGGTGATGTCCTCGTCCTTGCAGCCGCGCGCCCTGGCCAGCGCGCGCACCCGCTCGGCCGGCGCCATGTCCAGCGACACGACGTCCTGCGGGTATCCCGCTCCGATCGCCAGCTTGTCCATGTAGACGTCGGGCGCGTGCAGCAGGGTGTGGCGAGGCGCCATGGCGATCACCGTCAGCGCGTTGGGCATGTCCTTGGCGGTCAGCGTGGTGCCTTCCAGCGGGTCCAGCGCGATGTCCACCTCGGGGCCGTCGCCCGAACCGACCTCTTCGCCGATGAACAGCATCGGGGCTTCGTCGCGCTCTCCCTCGCCGATTACCACCGTGCCCTGGATGTCGAGCAGGTTCAGCTGGTCGCGCATGGCGTTTACCGCCGCCTGGTCGGCGGCCTTTTCGTCGCCGCGCCCCACAAGACGGGCCGAGGCCATGGCCGCCGCTTCCGATACCCGCGCCAGCCCCAGCGACAGTAGCCGGTCCTGGAAAATCTGTTTATCAACCATGTTCTTTTTCAATGTCCCTAGTTTGGTTCACGCCAGTCCTAGCGCGCGCGCCGGGCAGGGCCAAGGGATTTGGCGGGCTGTGCGGCATGTTAACGCCAACGCCGCAGATGCAAAGCGGTTGCCGCAGCGCGGCGGCAGGGGCAGGACGCGATGACCTGGCCCCCGCCCGTTGCCCCGCCCGGCGGCCACCCAGGGCAGCGCTCGACCCGCCCCACTGGGCGGGCGCTTCTCGCCCACCCTCGGGCCGGGCGCCGCCCTCGCTTTTGTGTCGCGACACGGGCGGCGCGGCCCGATCCGGCGCGGCAGACCCCCGGACAGGCCCCCGGACAGGCCCCCACGCGGGCGCTCAGACCTCTTCGATACGGATTGCCACCGGATCGGAGGCCAGCACCCCGGTCGCGGGCATCGCGGCGATCGCGTCCTTCAGCGCCGAGCGCCGGGTCTTGTGGGTGACAATCAGCACCGGGGCCGCCGGGTCGTCGTGGCTGTATTGGCGCATCCGGTCGATCGAGATCCCGGCTTCGCCCAGCACGGTGGCGATCCTGGCCAGCGCCCCGGGTTTGTCGAGCAGCGCCATGCGCAGATAATAGGGCGCCGGCACGGTCGAGCTGGCCGGCTGCGCGCGCGCAAGCGTGGCCGCCGGCTGGCCAAAGACCGGTCCGCGCCGGCCGCGGGCGAGATCCATCACGTCGCCCATCACCGCGCTGGCGGTGGGGCCTTCGCCGGCGCCGGCGCCGCGCAGCACGATCTGGCCCACCGCGTCGCCTTCCAGCACCACCATGTTCATGGCGTTTTCCAGCTGGCCCAGCGGGCTGGAGGCGGGCACGAGGCAGGGCGACATGCGCTGTTCCAGCCCGCGCCCGGTCATCTGCGCCACCCCCAGCAGCTTGATCCGGAACCCCATGTCGGCGGCGGCGCGGATGTCGTCGATGGTGATGCGCTCGATCCCTTCCAGGTCGACCGCGTCAAAGTCCACCTGGGTGCCAAAGGCGATGGCGGCCAGGATCGCCAGCTTGTGGCTGGCGTCGATGCCGCCGACATCCAGCGTCGGATCGGCCTCCAGATAGCCCAGGTCCGAAGCTTCCCGGAACACCTCTTCATAGGCCAGCCCGGCGCTTTGCATCCGGGTCAGGATATAGTTGCAGGTGCCGTTCATCACCCCCATGACGCGCTGGATCTCGTTTGCGGCCAGGCTTTCGCCCAGCGCCCGGATCACCGGGATGCCGCCGGCCACCGCCGCTTCAAAGCGGATAGCGCAGCCCCTGGCCTCGGCGGCCAGCGCGAGCGCCTGGCCGTGCAGCGCCAGCATCGCCTTGTTGGCGGTGACCACGTCCTTGCCGGCGGCTATGGCGGCCTCGGTCGCGGCTTTGGCGGGGCCGTCGGCGCCGCCCACCAACTCCACCAGAACATCAACATCGTCGCGCAGCGCCAGCGCGACGGGGTCGTCTTCCCAGGCGTAGCCGTTCAGCCGCAGCCCGCGGTCCTTGTCGCGGTTGCGCGCGCTGACCGCCGAGATCGTCACCGGCCGCCCGGCGCGGCTTTCCAGCATCCGGGCATGGCGCTGGACGATCCTGACGACGCCGCTTCCCACGGTGCCAAGACCGGCAATTCCAAGGCGCAGGGGCTCTGCCATCGTGTCGTCTCCGTTCTGGGGCGCAATTTCGGGGCGCAATTCGGGTCGGGTTTCTCTAGCGAGTTCCGCGCGCTACTGCAACGTCGCCGGTTGCGGCCCAGGCCAGGGTTCGGTCTACGGTTCGGGCTACGGTTCGGGCCGGGGCGCCAGCGGGCCGGTGTGGTGGCGGCGCACGGCGGCGGCCATGCGGGCGCGGCTGGCGGCGTCGATCACCGGGCCGCGCAGCCCATCGGCGCGCGCCCGCAAGCCGGCGGCGCGCCGGGCCAGCCAGGCGGTTTCGGCGGGCGTGCCGCGCTGGCCGTCGAAGGCGGCGAACAGGATCGGTTCCACCGGCACCAGCACCGGATAGCCGGCCCGGCGCGCCGCCGGGGAAATGGCGCGGTCGAGTTCGGGAAACTCGGCGCAGGCCGCCAGCAGCCCGAAGCCGGCAATCGTGACAAGAAACAGACGTGGCATGCGCCCCCCGCGTAGCAATGCTTCGTTCATACGGGCTTGGCGGGGGCGCACGCAAGCCGGTCTACCAATTGAACGGATGTTCAGATAAGAACGATTCATGGCGCGAAAGACGGGGTCACATTCGAACATTACCGGGCCGCTGGTGCGCAGCGCCGCGATCCGGCTGTTTGCGCGCTATGGCTACGCGGCGGTGTCGATGCGCCAGATCGCGGCCGAGGTCGGGGTGCAGGCGGGCGCGCTCTACCTGTATACGCCCGACAAGCAGACGCTGCTGTTCGATCTGATGCGCGAGCACCTGGAAAACCTGCTGGATGCCTGGGCCGCCGAGGACAAGCCGCAGGCCCCCCTGGCCCGGCTGGAACATTTCTGCCGCTTTCACATTCCCTACCACCTGGATCGCCCGGATTCGGTGTTCATCGCCTATATGGAGCTGCGCAATCTCGAACCCGAAAACTTCCGCGAGATCGAGCGCCTGCGCCGCCGCTACGAGGACGAGTTGGGCCAGATCCTGCAGGCCGGCCACGACAGCGGCGTGTTCAAGGTGCCCGACAACCGGCTTGCAACCATGGCGATCATCGCCATGTTGACCGGGGTAAACACCTGGTATCAGGAGGGCGGGCGGCTGACGCGCGAACGGATCACCCGGATCTACTGGAACATGGTCCGCCGCGCGGTCGGGGCCTGAGCCGGGGGCCTGAGCAGCGGCGGCCACCCGCGCGCCGCCTGCGCCGCCCGACCGCCGAGGCCAGACCCGAAAGGCCAGCCCGCAGACGCCAGACCCGCAGACGCCAGACCTGAAAAAGCCAGACCCGAACAAGCCGACCCAGACCAAGCCGCCCCCGAAACGCCAGACCCGAAACACCAGACCTGAACCAAACGGCCAACCCGGCCCTGACCCGACAGCCGCAAGCGCCCCGCAAGGCCACCATGAAAAGGATACCACATGCCCCCTGAAACGATCGCCCGCATCCAGCCCACACCGACGCGCCGCGTCATGGCTTTCGGGGTGCTTGCCGGGCTGGGGGCGATGCTGGTGCTGTTTTCGTTCAGCGCGCCCTCGCTCGAACTGGGCTGGCGGCTGGTGCTGCTGCTGATGGGGGCGGCGATCGCGGTGCTGGCCGACCGGCTGCGGCGGGTCACGGCGGGCGGGATCACCCTGACGCGCGACGAGTTGCTGGATGGTCAGGGGCGGCTGATCTGCAAGGTCGACGATATCGTTTCGATCAAGCGCGGGGCGCTGGACTTCAAGCCTTCGGGCGGGTTTTCCATCCTGACGCGCAGCGCCAGCGGCCCGATCACCTGGGCGCCGGGCCTGTGGTGGCGCATTGGCCGGCGGATCGGCATCGGCGGCATCGTTCCCAAGACCGAAGCGCGCATCATGGCCGAAACCCTGACCGCGGAACTTCTCAGGCGCGGCCACACCGACATCGGCTGAGCCGGGGGGGTGTTGCGGCCCACAGGCGCGGCGGGCGCGGCGGGCGCGCCGGACGCACCGGGGGTCGGGTCAGGAATTGCTCCACAGCAGTTGCGGCGCGAAACGCGGCCGCGTGACCACATGGCTGACCAGGTTGCGTTCGGCAAAGCTGACCAGCCCGTTGGCGAAGGGCGGCACATATTGGCGCGAGGTCTCGACGAAGATCAGCTGGTCGCCAAAGGCCATCAGCGGGATCTTGTCCTGGTAAAAGTCGATATCGGCGGTGGTCAGGCTGCGGGCGCCGTTGGTGCCCTTGGACCAGACCCATTCCAGTTGCCGGGTGGTCGCATTGTTGCAGTTGGATTTGCAGCGCACGACGCTGACCCGGATCCAGGTGGTTTCGGGCCCCGAATGGGTCATGTAGCGGAACACCTTGTGCAGCCCGTCCAGGTAGGCCTGGTTCACCGGATCGGTTTCGCGCGACAGCATGTCCGAGATCGTGTAATTGGCGCGATAGGACGTGTTTTGCGCCTTGTAGGCGTCAAAAAAGGTGAAGGTCGCCGTGGCCGCCCAGAACAGCATCGGGAAGGCAAAGACCGCCTCGATCGACAGGCTGCCGCGTTCGTCCCGCCGCAGGAAACGACGTGCTTTTCGGAAAAATCGCATCATGGCCATTTCCTCAGGGTTCGCTTACATAGGCCGACATCGCAACCAGCGCGTAACCGCCGGAATTGTCCAGCTTAATCTGTGCCGCCAGCCCGGTCGTCGGGAAGAACGGATCGAAGATCGAGCAGACCCGGACCAGCGTCATCTGGTTCTGCAGACCGGGCGAGAATTCCAGCACCGGCTTGATCGCCTGGGTCCGGTCGACACAGGTGGTCGCCCCGCCCAGAAGGCTCCAGTCGGTGGTCGAGATCGACCGCAGTTCGATCGTCAGCACGTTCTTGCAGTTCGGGATGATCACCGCGTTGCTGCAGATCGAATCTCTCAGCCCGTCGGCCGTCATCGGCGTCAGCGTGCCCAGGCGCAATTCGCGCATCGACATGTCCACCGCCCGGTCCAGCATCACGCTGCGCGTCATCAGCACGCCGGTTTCGACGACCATCAGGAACAGCGTGATCAGCGCCGGAAACAGCAGCACGAATTCGATCGTGGCGTTACCGTCTTCGCGCCGAAACAGGCGTCTGGCGGCGGCCAGCGGGCGGGCAAGCAAGCGCATCATTGGGTCAGCCTCAGTTCATGGATCTCGCGGGCGATCGACGCAAAGGCCGACGAAATGCTCGAACCATCGACGTTGAAGTGGTGCGACGCGGACGAGGCGCAGCTCGACATGATCGCGTTCGACGCCGAGGTGGTTTCGAACCCGAGGGTAAAGATTTCGACCCCCTTGGCCTTGGCGGCGCCGCAGATTGCGGCCAGGTTGGTGTTCTTGGCGCCGTTGTTCACCGTATCCACCGGATAGGGCAGCCACGAAAAGATATTGTAGAAGCTCAGGTTGTAGTCCTGCCAGAACTGTTCGTAGGTCAACTGGGTCGAGCCGCTTTCCGCCGACTTGTTCCAGGATCCGTGGTCGACCCAGTAATACCAGCCGCCGCTGCCGGGGTAGTACACCGACAGGTGGCCGCTGCTGTCGCGATAAAACGGCGACGGTCCGGACCGGTAGGCGGATTTCACCTTGAACTGGGTGGTGTTGATCCCGTCGGTCATCAGCACGACGACCTTCTGGGTGTTGGGCCGGCCATAGGCGAAGGGACGGGTGGAAAACGCCGGGTCGATCATCGGTGTGGCACCGGTGGTCAGCGACGCCAGCGCCGGCTGGAACGACGGATCCAGCAGCGCCGCGCCCCATTTCATCGCCACATCGATCGAGGTGTTGCCCCCCGGCGTCAGGTTGCCGATCTTGGTCTGCAGCGTCGTGTAGTCGTTGGAATAGGGCACGATGGTGCGGGTCGGATCCGGGTTGCAGGTGCGGTTCTGGTCGAAAGCCTGCCGCGAGTAGCTGCCACCATAGTAGTAGCTCCAGGGGTCAAGCTCGGCGGTGCGCTTGATCGATTTGGCGTTGTTGGCGGCCAGCGGCAGCGCAATCGTCGAAAAGTCCGAGCTTGAAAAGTCGGCGCAGCTCGATGCGGTGTGTTCGTAGGTCACGTCGAACTTGTCAAACAGGGTTTCGCCAACCAGCACCTGTTCGGCGTAGGGCACCACGGTGATCGACACCGTGTTCGGATCGACCACGCAGGTGCCGGTAAACGGCTTGACCGCATCCGGGTCGCATTGCATCAGGTAGACGAATTCCTGGGCGGCGTTGATCAGATCGGTGATCTTTGTGTTGCCCGTGGCCGAGGACGTCAGGCTCATCGAGCCGGACACGTCCAGCACCAGCGAAATCTCGATGTCGGACAGGCTTTCTTCGGCCTGGCCGGCGGCGGGCGACGACAGCGTGTTGATCCCCAGAAGGTTCATGAAATAGGAATTCACCGCCATTTCGGCGGTTGCGTTGACCTTTTTCGAGGTGCCGGTCTGGGTGACGGTGACGCTGGTCAGGTAGGTTCCAAGCCCGGCCTTGTTGAAATAGTCGCGCACCACCGCTTCGGAATTGAGCGCCTGGTCCAGGCTGGCGCCGGCCAGCACCGCCCGGTCCAGCGTGCTTTGCAGCCGCGCCCGGCTGGTTTCGGCGCGCATCAGGTCCACGCCCATGCCCGCGACCATCAGCATGATCAGCAGCAGGAACAGCGAAAAGATGATCAGTGACCCGTCTTCGCTGCGGCGAAACCGCGACAACGCCGATGCGATGGCGGTGGGGCGTCCGCTGGGGGTTTCGGTGGCCCCGTCGTCGGGCGCACCGGTCGGAATCCGGGTCGCAACAGGGGCGTCGTTTCGGGCGTTGAAAGGGTTTGCAGACATCACACACCTTCAAGATTGGCCAAATGCGCAGGAAATGCGCGGGGCAGCTTGGCTCTTTGCTTGGCTTCGGTGATGTCGGCCCAGTGTGTCAAAAATTGGGCGCTCTGGCGGGGCGGACGGGCGCGGGCGGGTTTTCGGCGAAATCCCGCGCATCCAGCCACGGCGCGCCGATGAACGCCCGGTTATTGTTTCCGCATGAACAACAATCAACCCCTTTTGTTGCCGGCGGAAATTTTTTTCCGACAGGGTTAACTCTCCTTTTATCGTCTTGGTTAACGGATATTCTGCGACCCTGTTATTGGCAGAGCACTGATTCGCTCCGAACAAAGGAAAGCCCCTATGGCGCCGACAAAAGAGCCAAGTTTTCGAGATTCCGTTGACCTCATGTTCAACCGCGCGGTGGCGCTGATGGATCTCCCGCCGGGGCTCGAAGAAAAGATCCGGGTCTGCAATGCCACCTATACGGTGCGTTTCGGGGTGCGGCTGCGCGGCCAGATCCAGACCTTCGTCGGCTACCGGTCGGTGCACTCGGAACATATGGAGCCGGTCAAGGGCGGCATCCGCTATTCGCTGGGCGTCAACCAGAACGAGGTCGAGGCGCTGGCGGCGCTGATGACCTACAAATGCGCCCTGGTGGAAGCGCCGTTCGGCGGCTCGAAAGGCGGCTTGTGCATCGATCCACGCGAATATGACGAATATGAACTGGAAATGATCACCCGGCGCTTTGCCTACGAACTGGCCAAGCGCGACCTGATCAACCCCAGCCAGAACGTGCCGGCCCCCGACATGGGCACGGGCGAACGCGAAATGGCCTGGATCGCCGACCAGTATGCGCGGATGAACACCACCGACATCAACGCGCGCGCCTGCGTGACCGGCAAGCCGCTGGGCGCCGGCGGCATCAAGGGCCGGGTCGAGGCCACCGGGCGCGGGGTGCAATATGCGTTGCGCGAATTTTTCCGCTACCCCGAAGACGTGGCCAAGGCCGGGCTTTCGGGCGGGCTCGACGGCAAGCGCATCGTCGTGCAGGGGCTGGGCAATGTGGGCTACCACGCGGCCAAGTTCCTGTCCGAAGAAGACGGCGCCAGGATCACCGGCATCATCGAACGCGATGGCGCGCTGATCGACGATGACGGGCTGGACGTGGAAGCGGTGCACCAGTGGATCGTCAAGCACGGCGGCATCACCGGCTTTCCCGACGCGCTGCACATGGCCGAAGGGTCGGTCGCGCTGGAACATGACTGCGACGTGCTGATCCCGGCGGCGATGGAAGGGGTGATCAACCTCGGAAACGCCGCCCGGATCAAGGCGCCGCTGATCATCGAGGCCGCCAACGGCCCGGTCACCGCCGGCGCCGACGAGGTTCTGCGCGACAAGGGCACGGTGATCATCCCCGACATGTATGCCAACGCCGGCGGTGTGACGGTTTCCTATTTCGAATGGGTCAAGAACCTCAGCCACATCCGCTTTGGCCGGCTGCAGCGCCGTCAGGAAGAGGCGCGTCACCAGCTGGTGGTGAACGAGCTGGAGCGGCTCGACAGATACCTGGGCGACGCCTGGACGATGTCTCCGGATTTCAAGGCCAGGTATCTGCGCGGCGCGGACGAACTGGAACTGGTACGCTCGGGGCTGGATGACACCATGCGCGAGGCCTACCAGTCGATGCGCGAGGTCTGGCATTCGCGCGACGACGTGGAGGATCTGCGGGTGGCGGCCTATCTGGTGTCGATCGACCGGGTCGCGTCCAGCTACCGTGCCAAGGGCCTTTAGGGTCAAAACCCAATCAAGCTGCACCGCCAGTTTGGCAGATTTCCGTTCTGACAAGGCACAGGACCGCAGGAATAGTGGTTCTATTTCAAGGGCCTGTAACACAGTCGGGGCGGAAATCCGCCAAACCCTTCGGGCAGGAAAGGCGCTTCATCTCGGCGGCACGGGCCGCTTGGAAAGGGAGCCACCCTTGCCTGCGCGTCCCGAATCGCTGATATTTCGCGCCTTTCGCGCTGGCGGTGCAGGATGATCGGGTTTTGACCCTGGGCGGGCGTTACCAAGCGGTGCGCCCGTTCCGGGCGCAAGACATTCCTTCAGGCCGCCCCCATCGGGGCGGCCGGTCCCCGTGGCCAGCCGCACGGCGATGACGCAAACAGAGCATTTTTTGGCGCGCTGGTTGCTTGCAACCTGTCCGGGAAAACGCCAAGCTCTTGCCGGGTTCGACGATTTGCGCAGCGGCGGGGACATGCGGTGGGAAACAGGCGGTATTCGGGGCTGAAGGTTCTGGCGCAGGGGTTGGCCGGCAATCGCGGCTGGAAACCTGTCTGGCGCAACCCCGATCCGAAACCGGCTTATGACATCGTGATCATCGGCGGCGGCGGCCACGGGCTGTCCACCGCCTATTACCTGGCCCGCAAGCACGGGCTGACCAATGTCGCGGTGCTGGAAAAGGGTTATCTGGGCGGCGGCAATGTCGGGCGCAACACCACCATCGTGCGCGCCGACTATTCCCAGCCCGGCAATTCCGAGTTCTATTCCCATTCGCTGCGCCTTTGGGAAGGGCTGGAGGCCGAACTGAACTACAACGTCATGCATTCGCAGCGCGGCGTCTTGCGGCTGTTCCATTCCGACGGCCAGCGCGACGGCTATGTGCGCGCCGGCAATGCCATCGTCAACCAGGGCGACGACGCCGAACTGCTGGGCCGCGACGCGCTGCGCCGGATGGTGCCCTATCTCGACTATGACAACGCGCGTTTTCCGATCCATGGTGCGCTGTTGCACCGGCGCGGCGGCACCGCGCGCCACGACGCCGTGGCCTGGGGTTACGCGCGCGGTGCGGACCGGCGCGGCGTCGATCTGATCCAGAACTGCGGAGTGACCGGCATCGACATCGACCAGGGCCGGGTGCGCGGTGTGCAGACCACGCGCGGTGCGATCCGGGCGAAGAAGGTCGGTATCGTGGTGGCCGGCCGGTCCAGCCAGGTGGCGGCGATGGCGGGCCTGCGCCTGCCGATCGAAAGCCACGTGCTGCAGGCCTTTGTGACCGAGGGGCTGAAGCCGGTGATCGACAACGTGATCAGCTTTGGCATGGGGCATTTCTACATCAGCCAGTCCGACAAGGGCGGCCTGGTCTTTGGCGGAGACCTGGATTTCTACCCCTCTTACGCCCAGCGCGGCAATCTTGCTCGCCAGGAACAGGTGATGGAGGCGGCGATGACGCTGATGCCGATGATCGGCAAGGCCGGGGTGCTGCGCAGCTGGGGCGGGATCATGGACATGACGCCCGATGGCTCTCCGATCATCGACAGCACGCCCGTCGAGGGGCTCTACCTGAACGCCGGCTGGTGCTACGGCGGCTTCAAGGCGGTGCCGGCTTCGGGCGATGCGTTTGCGCATCTGCTGGCCACCGGGCGCCCGCACGAGGTGGCGCAGCGCTACCGGCTGGACCGGTTCCGCGCAGGTGCTGTGCTTGACGAAGAAGGCTCGGGCAGCCAGCACAACCTGCACTAGGGAGGGTGACGAGATGCACATCAACTGCCCCCTGTGCGGGGAACGGGACTTGCGGGAATTCACCTGCCGCGGCGCGGCGGTGGCCCTCGCGCGCCCGGCCCCGGATGCCCCGGATGCCGCCTGGGACGACTACCTGCACATCCGCGACAACCCCGCCGGCGCATCGCGCGAGCTTTGGCAGCATTCCGGTGGCTGCGGCGCCTGGATCGTGGTGACGCGCGACACCCGCGACCACACGATGCTGGGCAGCGAACTGGCAAGCGACGCCGCCGGCGTGCGGGGCGCGCCATGAGGATCGCGGGCAGGGGGCTGGTGGATCGCGGCGCGCCGGTGCGCTTTCGCTTCGACGGGCAAAGCTACACCGGGTTCGCGGGCGACACGCTGGCTTCGGCGCTGCTGGCCGAAGGCGTGCGCCTGTTCGGCCGGTCCTTCAAGTATCACCGCCCGCGCGGGGTGCTGAGCGCGGGGTCCGAGGAACCCAACGCCCTGGTCACGGTCGGGCGCGGTGCTGCGCAAACCCCGAACCTGCGCGCCACGGTGCAGGAAATCCACGAAAACCTGGACGCGCGCAGCCAGAACCGCTGGCCCACGCTGCGCTTCGATCTGCAAGAGGTGAACGATCTGTTCGCCCCCTTCCTGTCGGCGGGTTTCTACTACAAGACCTTCATGTGGCCGCGCGGCTTCTGGGAACGGATCTATGAACCGCTAATCCGCCGCGCCGCCGGGCTGGGGGCGTTGTCTGGGCGCGCCGACCGCGACCTGAACGACAAGGCCTGGGCGTTTTGCGACCTGCTGATCATCGGCGCGGGGCCGGCGGGGCTGATGGCGGCGCTCAAGGCCGGACGCGCCGGGGCGGATGTGCTGCTGGTCGACGAAAATCCGCGCCCCGGCGGTCGCCTGCTGGCCGAGGACGAAGAGGTCGACGGCATGCCCGGCCCCGACTGGGTGGACAGCGTGCTGGCCGAACTGGCGGCGCGCGACAACGTGCGCATCATGTGCCGCACCACCGTCACCGGCGCCTTCGACGGCGGGGTTTACGGCGCGCTGGAACGCAGCGGGCTGCACCTGGCGGACCCCGGCGACGTGCCGCTGGAAACCTTCTGGCGGATCAACGCCAAACGCGCGCTCTTGTGCGCCGGCGCGCTGGAACGCCCGATCGCGTTTGCCAACAACGACCGCCCCGGCGTGATGCTGGCGGGCGCGGTGCGCCAGTATCTGCACGGCTACGGCGTGGCCTGCGGGCGCAAGGTGGCGGTTTTCGCCAACAGCGACGACGGGCTGCGCACCGCGCGCGACCTGCACGCCGCGGGGATCGAGGTCGCGGCCCTGATCGACAGCCGCCCCGACGCGCCGCAATCGGGCGATTTCCCGGTGTTCGCGGGCGCGCAGGTCACCGATGCGCGCGGCTGGCTTGGCCTGCGGGAAATCACAGTGCTCAGCGCCGGGCAAACCCACCGGATCGAGGCCGATTGCCTTGCGGTTTCAGGGGGTTGGAACCCGACCTTGCATCTTTCGTGCCACACCGGCGCGCGCCCGGTCTGGAACGACGCCATCGCCGCCTTCGTGCCCGCGCCCGAAACCGTGCCGGGGATGCAGGTGGCGGGCGCGGCATGCGGGGTATTCAGTACGAAAGGCGCTTTAAAATCAGGTGCATACAGGGCAAAGTTGCTGCTGGAAGACCTGGGCTTCAAGGTGCCCGCCGGGGCGACGCCGCCGGCGGATGACGCGCGCAGCGGGCTGGTGGCGCTGTGGCAGGTGCCGGGCAAGGGGCGCGCCTGGCTCGATTTTCAGAACGATGTCACCACCAAGGACGTGGACCTGGCCGCGCGCTAAGGCTTTGCCAGCGTCGAGCACATGAAGCGCTATACCACGCAAGGCATGGCGCCGGACCAGGGCAAGACCTCGAACGTGGGCGCGCTGGCGGTGCTGGCGGGCGCCACCGGGCGCGACATCGCGGCCACCGGCACCACCACGTTCCGCCCGCCGTTTGCGCCGGTCAGAATCGCCGCCATGGGGGCGGGCGGGGCCGGGCGCGGGTTTGCCGCCGAACGGCTGATCCCCAGCCACGGCTTTTGCCTGGAACGCGGCGCGCCGATGGTGGAAGCGGGGCTGTGGTTCCGGCCGCTCTACTTTCCGCGCCCGGGCGAAAAGACCTGGCGGCAGGCCTGCGACCGCGAGGTGCTGATGGTGCGCGAACGCGTGGGCATCTGCGATGTCTCGACCCTCGGCAAGATCGAAGTTCATGGCAAGGACGCCGCGCAATTCCTTGATTTCGTTTACACAAACCGCATGTCCAGCCTCAAGCCCGGGCGCGTGCGCTACGGGCTGATGCTGCGCGAAGACGGCTTTGTCATGGATGACGGCACCTGCGCGCGGCTGGGGCCGGACCACTTTCTGATCACCACCACCACCGCCGCCGCCGGTCAGGTGATGGCGCATCTGGAGTTCGTGCGCCAATGCCTGATGCCGGGGCGCGACATTCGGCTGCTGTCGGTGACCGATCACTGGGCGCAGGTCGCGGTGACCGGCCCGCGCGCGGGCGAGGTGGTGGACGCGGTGCTCGATGGCGCGGCGCAGGGGCTGGGCTTCATGGGGCACCGGCCGGTGGTGGTGGGCGGGGTGGCCGGGCGGTTTTTCCGCATCAGCTTTTCCGGCGAGCTGGGCTATGAAATCGCGGTGCCGGCGGGGTTCGGCGACAGTCTGGTGCGGCTTCTGGTGATGCAGGCCGAAACCATCGGCGGCGGCGCCTACGGGCTTGAGGCGCTGAACGTTTTGCGGCTGGAAAAGGGGTTTCTGACCCATGCCGAGATCGACGGGCGGGTGACGGCGGACGATCTGGGGCTGGGGCGGATGCTGTCGCCGGCCAAGGATTTCATCGGCGCGCGCATGGCGGCGCGCCCGGCGCTGGTGGCCGAAGGGCGCGCGCAGCTGGTGGGGCTGCGCCCGGTGGGGCCGGTCAAGCAGCTGGCCGCCGGGGCGCATCTGTTCGCGCCGGGGGCGAAGGCGGTGCGCGAAAATTCGCTGGGGCACGTGACCAGCGCCGGGTTTTCGCCGGTGCTGGGGCACATGATCGCGCTGGCGCTGGTCAGCGACGGGCGGGCGCGCCACGGCCAGCGGCTGCGGATGGTGGACCATATGCGCCAGCTTGATGTGGATTGCGAAGTGTCGGATCCGGTGTGGATCGACCCGGAGGGGGGGCGGATGCGTGGTTAGGCTGGTGGAAAAATCTCCCTGCGCCGGGCTGTTGCCGGTGGAAGCCGGGGCGCTTCGGCTGGAACAGCTGCCGGTGCCGGCGATCGCCTGGATCGCGCCCGCGCCAGGGCGCGAGGCGGCGGTTTCGCAGGCGCTCAAACAGGTGGTGGGCGCGGGTTTTCCGGCGCCCGGGCGCGCCACCGGCAAGGCCGGCACGCGCTGCGTCTGGTTCGCGCGCGGCCAGGCTCTGCTGCTGGCGGCGGCGGTGCCGGCGCTGGCGGATGCGGCGGTGGTCGACCAATCCCACGGTTGGGCGGTGCTGCGGCTGGGCGGGGCGGGCTGCGAAGAGGTGCTGGCGCGCCTGGTGCCGCTGGACCTGCGCGCCGGGCGTTTTCGCCGCGGCCACGCCGCGCGCAGCATGGCGCGCCACGTGCCGGTGATCTTGATCCGCGCCGGGCAGGGGGCGTTCGAACTGATCGTGCCTTCCTCGATGGTGAAAACCGCCGTCGAAGACATCGCCCGTGCCATGCGCATCGTCGCCGCCCGCGC
>JAJRUE010000338.1 GCA_024277955.1 Alphaproteobacteria bacterium
ATCTGGCGCAGGAAGGTGGCGACCGAGGTCTTGCCGTTGGTGCCGGTCACCGCGGCGATCACTTCGGGCTGGTCGGCGAAAAACAGCGCCGCGGCATAGGCCAGCGCTTCGCGGGGGTCTTCGGCCAGCACCAGCGCCACATCCGCGCTGTCCAGCTCGGCGCGCGCCATGGCGGCGCCAGCGCGGTCGGTCAGCACCGCCGCCGCCCCCTGGCGCAGCGCATAGCCGATGAATTCGGCGCCGTGCACGCGGCTGCCGGGAAGCGCTGCGAACAGCGTGCCCCTGCCCACGTCGCGGCTGTCCACCGCGATGCCGGTGATCGGGGTATTGGCCTGCGCGGGCCGCGCGCCCACGGCGGTCAGCCCGAGCGCCGCGAGGGTGGTCTGTCTGGGCCGGTTGGTCATCTGCGGTGCGCTCTCGAAAGGGGGAGTCAGTTCGAGGTCAGTGTTAACGTATCCGGCGTGGCAGGTTCAATCTCTGGCGGCAAGCCCAGAAGCGGCGCGATGCGGCCGGTCATCTCGGCGGCCACCGGCACCGCGGTCCAGCCGGCGGTGCGCTTGATTTCGTCGAGCGTCTGCACCGAGGGTTCGTCCAGCGTGACGATCAGCACATAGCGCGGAGCGGTGGTGGGAAAGACGCTGGCGAAGGTGGCGATCACCTTGTCGTCGTAATAGCCGCCGCCGGTTTCCCTGGGCTTGTCGGCGGTGCCGGTCTTGCCGCCCACGGGATAGCCTTCGACCTCGCCAAAGCTGGCGGTGCCTTCGGTCACCACCTTGCGCAGGATGCCGGTGATCCGGGCCGAGGTTTCGGCCGAAATCACCCGCGGACCCGGCGCGGCGCCGTCGCGCTTGAGCACGGTCGGGGTAACCTTGGTGCCACCGTTGACCATCGCCGCATAGGCCGCCGCCAGGTGCACCGGGCTGACCGCGATGCCGTGGCCATAGGCGACGGTCATGGTGGAAAGTTCGCTCCAGTTCGCGGGCAGCAGGGGCTTTGAGCCGCGCGCTTCGACCATTTCGACGGGGGTGCGGTCGAACAGCCCGAGGCTGCGCAAAAAGGCCTGCTGGCGTTCGGCGCCGATTTCCTGGGCGATGCGCGCGGTGCCGATGTTGGAGGATTTGATCACCACCTTGGCCACCGACATGGAGTTGCCGTAGTTGCGGAAATCGCGGATCGTGAACTTGCCCCAGCGCAGAGGGCCGCGGGTGTCGACCTTGGTTTCCGGCGTCACCAGGCCGAGATCCAGCGCCTGGCCGATGGTAAAGGGCTTGAACACCGACCCCAGTTCGTAAACGCCCTGCAGCGCCCGGTTGAACAGCGGGCTGTCGGCGGCAAAGCCCTTGGTCAGCGGCGCGGGCCGCGTGTTGGGGTCGAAATCGGGCAGCGACACCATGGAAATGATTTCGCCGGTGCGCACGTCCATCAGCACCGAGGCGGCGCCCTTGGCCTTCATCAGCTTCATGCCGCCCGCCAGCACGCGTTCGGCCGCCGCCTGAATGGTCAGGTCGATCGACAGCTGCAGCGGCTGGCCGGCGGTGGCCGGGTCGCGCAGGCGCGCATCGAAGGTCTTTTCCACCCCGGCGACGCCGACGATCTCGGCGGCATGCACCCCTTCGCGCCCAAAGGTGGCGCCACCCAGCACATGCGCCGCCAGACGCCCGTTCGGATAAAGCCGCATTTCGCGCGGCCCGAACAGCAGGCCGGGATCGCCGATGTCATGCACCAACTGCTGCTGTTCGGGGCTGATCTTCTTCTTGATCCAGATGAACTTGCGCCCGCCGGTGAACTGCTTGAGCAGCCTGGCTTCGTCCAGATCGGGGAAAATGCGCGCCAGTTCGCGCGCCGCCACCGCCTTGTCCACCATCAGCGGCGGCTGGGCGTAAAGCGCGTTGGTCACCAGGTTGGTGGCCAGGATGCGGCCGTTGCGGTCGACGATGTCGCCGCGCTGGGCGATGATCGCGGCGCCGGTGGCCGAGGCGCGCGGCTCTTCCGGTTCGCTGGCGGCCAGCAGCCCCATGCGCACGCCCACGGTAACAAAACCCAGCAGGAACAGCACCCCCATCACCAGCAGCCGGCCTTCGGCGCACTGGCGCTGGCGGTCGCGCATCTGTTCGTGGCGCAGGCGGATGTTTTCGCGTTCGATGGCGTCGGGGTTCTCGCCCTTCTGGCGGGCCGAAAGGATGCGGGTCAGCGGGCGCAGCGGGGTGCGGATCATGGGCGCGGCTCCTCGATCCGGCCGACCACGTCGACGGCATTGCGGATCGGCGCAATCAGCGGTTCCGGCGGGTAGGCCACCTGGTCGATGCGCGCGAACTGGCGCGGGGTCAGCGGCAACAGGCCGAGCCGGTCAAAGTTGATGTCGGCCAGCTCGCGCAGCCGGTCCGGGCGGTTCAGATAGGCCCATTCGGCGCGCAAGACGCTGAGCTCTTCGCGCAGGTCGGCGATTTCGGTCTGCAGCGCGCTCACGTCGCGCACCGCCTGCTGGGTTTCGTAGTTTTCGCGGTAGGCCCAAAAGGCCAGCCCCATCACCGCCACCGCGGCCAGGATCAGGATCAGTGGTCTCATGTGTTTCCCCCCGGAAGAATGTCGGCCAGAATGTCGCCCCCCGGCAGGCCGATGACGGCGCGCTCGACCGGTCTGGCCGGCGCCTCGGTGCGCCGGGCGAGCCGCAGCCGGGCCGAACGCGCGCGGGGATTGGCCGCCAGTTCCTCTGCATCCGGTCCGATCGCCTTGCCCGCCAGCCGGAAGCCGGGGGTTTCGGCGGCGCGTTCGGGCGCGTAGCGGCTGCCGCCGCCGCCCGACGAGGCGCGCGCCTGCAGGAACCGCTTGACGATGCGGTCCTCGAGCGAATGAAAGCTGACCACCGCCAGCCAGCCGTCCGGCGCCAGCGCGCGCTCGGCGGCCTCCAGCCCGGCCAGCAGTTCGCCGAACTCGTCGTTCACCGCGATGCGCAGCGCCTGAAAGCTGCGGGTCGCCGGGTGGCTTTGGCCCGGCTTGCGGCGCGGCAGGGATCTTTCAACGATTTCCGTCAGTTGCCGGGTGGTGACGATGGGCGCCTCGGTCCGCGCCTGCACGATCCGGCGGGCGATCCGACGCGCGGCGCGTTCTTCGCCGTAGTGGTAAAGGATGTCGGCGAGCGTCGATTCTTCGGCCCGGTTCACCAGGTCGGCGGCGGACAGGCCCGACTGGCTCATCCGCATGTCCAGCGGGCCGTCTTTCATGAAGGAAAAGCCGCGTTCGGCCTGGTCGAGCTGCATCGAAGACACCCCGAGATCCAGCACCACGCCCGAAAGGTTCTGCCCGTATTCGTCCATCTTCGAAAACGTGCCCTGCACCAGCTCCAGCCGGTCGCCATAGTCGCCCGCCCAGCCTGCGGCCATGGCGAAAACCGCCGGGTCGCGGTCGATCCCGATGAGTTTCCCGGCGCCCGCCTTCAGCAGCGCGCGCGCATAACCGCCAGCGCCAAAGGTGCCGTCCAGCCAGGTGCCGGAAACCGGCGCGACCGCCGCCAGAAGCGGGCGCAGCAAAACGGGAACATGCGGGGGATCGCCAGCCGGGACACGCGCCGCCGCCGCCATCGCCTATTGCCCCCTGGACCGTCCCAGCAGGGACAGCGGATCGAAGTCTTCGGGCTGCTGTTCGAGGAAGGCGCGGGTCTTGGCCAGTTCGACCGCCTCGTAGGTTTCGGGCTTCCAGATCTTGAAGGTGTCGCCCGAGCCGATGAAAAACGCTTCGCCCTCGAGCCCGATCTTTTCGCGCAGTTTGAGCGGCAGCACCAGGCGGCCGTCGCCGTCCACCTCGGTCGGGTAGGACTGGCCGTGAAACAGATGTTCGAGGATGCGCCGTTCGGGCGAGCCGCGCGGCAGGTCGGCGATCTCGGCATCGACCTCGTCGATGGCCTCGATGGTATAGCATTCGAGATGTTTCTGGGTGTCGCCGCCATAGACGATGACCAGTTGCGGGCGCAGGCCCTTTTTCCAGTCGGGATCGCCGCTTTCGAGCACGCGGCGAAACAGGGCCGGGATCGAGACCCTGCCCTTGGCATCCACCTTGTGGTGGCTTTCACCTCTGAACCTGCGTGCCACGGTCTGTGCGGCCTCTCTTCAAGATCCCTCGTCGTGCCCCCCGAATGAAAACGGCGGATTGAGCTGCTGCCACTGCCCAATCCGCCGCCCTCGTCCCATTTCTGGGTTGTCCAGCTGCGCGCGCCACCTGGGGGGATGTCTGCTCGCCCGCGCGCCGGATCTCTTCGTCGGATGAAGCGGGTGCCTGTATGAAACCTGACTTGGGAGATTACCGGGGTCTTGCTGCCCCTTTAGCCCGTCCTCATCGTGCAATCAGGAATACACGGGAATTCATGGAAATCAACAGAAATTTTCGAGATCATGCGCCGAAAGGCGTGAAGCTACCCCTGAAAAACAAGGGGATTCGCGCAATCCGGCGATGACGCTGTCTATTTGTGGCGGAACAGGAAATTTGAGCCACAATATCTGGTATGCGACGGGAATTCCGGCCAATTCCCGCGAATTCCCGAAAGAATGTCGATTTTTTTGACGCCCAAGCCTGAGACGTGCTGATTTCGCGGGCGAATCAGCGAAAAACCGGGCGGAATCCGGCGGGTGGGCGGGCGATTCGAATCGAATTCGGGCCATTCCCACGATTTCCCAGGCACGTCCCGGGCGCAGGGCGCGCCCGGCGGTGCGGGGCAGCGGATGGTCTGTGTTGGGGGGCGTTGGGGGGGCGCCGGGCGGCGGCGCCCCCTGGGTGTCGGATGCGTGAACTCAGGCGACGCCGCGCGCCACCAGGTCGCGGGCGAGATCGCCGTAGGCCCGGGCCGCCGGGCCATCGCCCAGCGCGATCGGCCTGCCTTCGTCGCCGGCAAGCCGCACGTCCAGCGACAGCGGCAGCGTCGCCAGCAGCGGCACACCCATGGCGGCGGCCTCGTCGCGCACGCCGCCGTGGCCGAAGATATGGGCTTCGTGGCCGCAGTCGGGGCAGACATAGGTCGACATGTTCTCGATCAGCCCGATGATCGGGGTGTTGACCTTGCCGAACATGCTGATCGCCTTGCGCGCGTCGATCAGCGCCACGTCCTGGGGGGTCGACACCACGATGGCGCCGGTGACCTCGGTCTTCTGGCTCAGCGTCAGCTGCACGTCGCCCGTGCCCGGCGGCAGGTCGACGATCAGCGCATCCAGTTCGCCCCATTCGACCTGCAGCAGCATCTGTTGCAGCGCCCCCATCAGCATCGGGCCGCGCCAGACCAGCGCTTCCTTTTCCGGCACCATCAGGCCGATGGACATGAATTTCACCCCATGCGCGTCCAGCGGCACCAGGGTCTTGCCGTCGGGCGACTGGGGTTTGCGGTTCTTGCCCATCATCCGCGGCTGCGACGGGCCCAGGATATCGGCGTCCAGCAGCCCCACCCGGCGGCCCTGGCGCGCCAGCGCCACCGCCAGGTTGGACGACACCGTGGATTTGCCCACCCCGCCCTTGCCCGAAGCGACAGCGATCACATTGGCGACGCCTTCGATGCGGATCGGGCCGGCCTGGGGTTTCGGATGGCCGCCGATCTTGAGGTCGGGCGGCGGCGCGGCGGGCCTGGCGCCGGGGGCCGGGGCGGGTTTGCCGGCGGGGCCGTGGGCGGTCAGCACCGCCGACACCTTGCCCACGCCGGGCAGCGCCGCGACCACCTTTTCGGCGGTAGCGGTGATGTCGCCCAGCGCCTGGGCCTGCTCGGGGGAAGCGGCCTCGATCACGAAAGACACCTTGTCGCCGTCGATGCGCAGCGCGCGCACCATGTCGCGGGTGACGATGTCGCCGCCGTCGGGCAGCGCCACGCCGGTCAGCGCCACCTTCACGTCCTGTTCAGTTATTGCCATGTCGCAGCATCCCGTGTTGTTTCGCGCCTAACTTGCCCCCTGCCCGGCCAAACACAAGCCCCCTGCGCCAATAGGTCCGGATATAGGTCAGAAAGACTTATGCATTTTCTGCATAGCGGCATTGACCAAAGGCGGGATTGTGCAGGTGCAGCAATTGCCTATTTTCACCTCATCGAAGCGACGATGCTTCACCAACACGATTTCAAGGGCCGAAGACAATGGCATTCGCACAAGACATCCGCACGATCGAGGCCGGCCTGGCCCAGCGCATCGCAACCGCCTTCAAGACGGTGGCCGCGCGTTATGCCCAGTACCGGCTCGAAGCCAAGACCTACAAGGCGCTTTCCGCGTTGAGCGACCGCGAACTGGAAGACCTCGGGCTGAACCGCTCGGGTCTGCGTTCGATCGCCCACGAGGCCGCCACTCACAACTGACGACGGAACTCACGGACCCCTTCCTCCCTGGGGGTCTTGTGACACGCGGCGGCGCTTCCTCCCTGGCGCTGCCGCACAAAAGCCGGCCAGAACGGCCGCAACGACGACGACACGGGTTTTCCTCCCTGAACCCGAGACGTTGACAGAAACGGCGGTGCCCCTCCTCCCTGGGCGCCGCCGTTTTCTGTTTTGGGGGGCGTTTTGGCGGCTTCTGTCAGGGCGGTGGTTTTCCGGCGCGGGGCCGTGGCTCTGGCCGGGCCGTGGCGCGCGGCTCTCCAGGTTGTGAAGCGGCGCGGGCGGAAATCGGCTAGCATGGGGGCGATCATCGGAGAGCGCGCCTTGATTCGTCTGTGTCTGTTCCTGCTGCTGCTGGCCCAGCCCGCGCTTGGCCAGACGGCCGCCCCGTCGCCCGACCCGCCCGCGCCGCCGTCCGCGACCGGCGCGACCAACAGCCCTGCATCGCCCAGCGACCCGGCTGCGACCGCTGACCCGTCCACGCCCCCCGCCCCATCCACGCCCCCCGCCCCATCCACGCCCCCCGCCCCGCATGCGCCGGGGCTGAACCGGCTGGCCAAGGCCGCCTCGCCCTATCTGCGCCAGCACGCCGACAACCCGGTGGACTGGTATCCCTGGGGCGACGAGGCGCTGCAAAAGGCGCGCGCGGAAAACAAGCTGATCTTCGTTTCCGTCGGCTATGCCTCGTGCCACTGGTGCCATGTGATGCGCCGGGAAAGCTTTGAAAACGAAGATGTCGCCGCCTTCCTCAACCAGTTCTTCGTGTCGATCAAGATCGACCGCGAACGCCGCCCGGACCTGGACGCGCAGTTCATGCTGGCGACCGAATCGCTGACCGGCAGCGGCGGCTGGCCGAACAACGTCTTTCTGACGCCCGATGGCGACCCGTTCTTTGGCGGCACCTATTTCCCGCCCGACCAGTTCCGCGCGACGCTGGTCCAGCTGGTGTCGCTGTGGCAGCGCGACCCGCAGGGGCTGCGGGCCCAGGGCGCGCGGGTAAGCGAGGTGCTGTCGGGCTACCTGACCCGCCGGGCCCAGGCGGCGGCGCTGACGCCTGCGGTGATCGCAGACGCGCTGAGCCCGGTGCTGGCCGCGCTTGACCCGTTCAACGGCGGGCTGGGGGATGGCGCCAAGTTCCCGCGCGAATCGCTGTTCCTGTTCCTGCTGGCCGAGGCCGAGCGCAACCATGACGCGGACCTGCTGGCGGCGGTCACCGGGCTGCTGGACGGGATGATCCGCGGCGGCATCCACGACCAGGTCGGCGGCGGCTTTCACCGCTATACGGTGGATCCGGACTGGCAGGTGCCGCATTTCGAAAAGATGCTCTATACTCAGGCGCTGACCGGGCGGCTGCTGCTGCGCGCCTGGCGGATCACCGGAAAGGCGGCCTACCGGCGGGCGGCGGAACGCAGCTTCGACTATGTTCTGCGCGAGTTGCAGGCGCCCGGCGGCGGGTTCATGGCGGCGCAGGACGCGGATTCTGCCGGCCCGGACGGCGAACATGACGAGGGGCTCTATTACCTGTGGAGCGCGCCCGAAATGGCGGCGGCGGCGCCGGACGGGGCGCGGCTGGCCGAGATCTTCCAGATCACCGACGAAGGCGGGCTGGCCGGCGGGATCATGGTGCAGGCCGACGACGCGCCGGTGCTGGCCGGGATGCTGGGGCTCGATGAAACGTCGTTCTACGCCTGGCTGGATGGCCAGCTGGCGGCACTGCGCGCGGCGCGCGACCGCCGGCCGCCCCCGGCCACCGACGAAAAGATCCTGATGGGCTGGAACGGGGCGATGATCGCCACCCTGGCCGAAGCGGGCGCAACGCTCGGGCGGCCCGACTACCGCGCCGCGGCCGAACGGGCGGCGACCTTCGTGCTGGACCGGCTGGCGACCGGGTCGGGCTATGCGCGCAGCTGGTTCGACGGCCACCCCGGCACGCCGGCGCAGCTGGAAGACTACGCGGCCTTCGGGCTGGGGCTGGTGGCGCTGCACGACTACGCGCCGGACGCGCCCGCGCGCGCGGCCTGGCTGGCCAAGGCGCGCGCTATCGCCGATCGCATCGACGCGCTGTTCGGCGATGCCGGCGACGGGTTCCGGATGAACGCCCGGCCCGATGGGTTTTCGGCGATCATCCCGGTGGACGATGCGGAAATGCCTTCGGGCAACGCCATGGCGCTGCGGCTGTTCACGGCGCTGTCGCGGCGCATGCAGGCGCCCGAGATGCAGACCCTGGCGGTAGAGCTGGCGGCAGCGCTGTCGGGCCGGGCGCTGGAAGACCCGGCCCAGCGCGCGGCGGTGCTGGACGCGGCGCAGGCGCTGCAGCACGGCGAAACCGGGCCGGTGCGCTTCGTGTCCGGCGGCAAGGTCCGCGTGGCGCGGGTGACGGGCGATACCGGCGCCTTTCGGGTCGAGATCGAGATCGCGCCGGGCTGGCACATCAACGCCCACGAGCCGCTGGAAGACTACTTCATCCCGACCGAACTCAAGATCGGCGGGCGCGCGCTCGCAGCCTCGGCCTACCCGCCGGCGGTGGTCAAATCGCTGGGCTTCAATGCGCAGCCGCTGGCGCTCTACGAAGGCCGGCTGAGCCTGACGGCCCCGATCGCGCCGGGCGACCGCCGGGCCACACTTTCGTTGCAGGCCTGCAATGACGAAATCTGCCTGCCGCCGCAGGATCTGCGCTTCACGCTCTGGTAAGAGGGATTGCGCCGTGGCTGCGCCACGTCGCCCCGGGCGCGGGCTTTGCCCGCGCCATTGCCGTCACCAAAACCCCGAACAATCCACGAAAAGCCGCCGGCCCCCGAAAAACCCTTTCTTCTTTTCTCAAATATCCTCAGGGGGTGAATTGCGCCGCAGGCGCAAGAGGGGGCAGACTGCCCCCTGGAACGGCCCATCCCCCTCGCGCCATGCCGCGGCCACAAGCCCGGCAACAGACTTTCCGCCCCGCCTTTCTCAAACTCGATGCCCAGCACCACAAAGGCGGAAACCGGCGGATGGCCGGTTCGAACCCAGCCTGGCAAGATATTGCACCGCAAAGGATGACCACCCCGCCGGGTCAGGCAAATTATCGACGGTTGTTATTACCCGGCGACCTGGCTATAAAACCGGAACCAGGGACTGTTGTTTTCTGCTATCTAGGCGCCACGCCTGTCGAAGCGAATTGCACTCCTCCACCACAAAAACTTGGCAATGGTTCCCTTTTCGCGAGGGGGCTTGAATTTGCGGCCAAACCCGAGGTCATCGAGAGTGACCACGCCATTTGCGACGCACCGCCATCCGTTTGTGTTGGGCAACCATGCGACCAATGACTGGGGAATGAAGCGCTGAAATCCAGCGCTCTCCGCCATGACGCACCTGTCATGCGCTTATGTCACCCAAAGGATGAAACATGAAAACCGAAATCGAAACCGCCAAACTTGCCCTGCGCAACGTAAATGGCGTGCGACCGTCAACCGCCACCGAAACGGCACCGGCGTTGAAGGTCGCCGCCCCGCCAACCGCCGTGGTCTATTGCGAAGGAAACTTTGCAAAGGTCGATGGCAAGACCGCCAACGGCCTTGTCCGGCATTCTCAGGCCTATCGCATCGTTTCCGTCATCGACAGCGATTGCGACGGACAGGACAGCGGGCAGGTTCTGGACGATGCGGACAACCACATCCCGATCTTTGGCAATCTGGCGGCGGCCGTGGTTCATGAACCAACGGTTCCGGCCACGTTGATCTACGGGATGGCGCCGTCAACCGGAAAGCTCTCGACCGAGGATCGCGGCGTCATTCTCGAGGCGATCGCCCTTGGCATGAACATTGTCAGCGGGCTGCATGAATACCTCGGCGATGATCCCGAAATCGCCGGCGCCGCATCGGCCAGGGGGGTGACGATCAGGGACATCCGCAAGCCCAGGCCCAGCAAGGACATGCGGCTGTTCGACGGCAGCGTTGCCGAGGTGAAAGCCCTGCGCATCGCGGTGCTTGGCACCGATTGCGCCATCGGCAAGCGGACGACGGCGACGGTTCTGGCCCGCGCCCTGAACGCCGTCGGCATCAAGACCGTGCTTGTCGGCACCGGCCAGACCGGGCTGATGCAGGGGGCGAAATACGGCGTGGCGATGGACGCGGTGCCGCCGCAGTTCTGTTGCGGAGAACTCGAGCGCGCCATTGTTGCCGCCTCCGATGCCGAGCAGCCGGATGTCATCCTGATCGAAGGCCAGGGCGCGCTGAGCCATCCCGCCTTTTGCACATCGGCCTTTATCTTGCGGGGCAGCCAGCCCGATGCGGTGATCCTGCAACATGCGCCCAAGCGCGCGCATCGCTGCGACTTTCCCAAGATGCCCATGCCCGACCCGATCGACGAGATCGCCTTGATCGAGGGCTTTGCCGACACCAGGGTGATCGGCGTCACCATCAACCATGAATTCATGTCCGACGGCGAGGTCAGCGCCAGCATCATCGCCCAGTCCCACAAGCTGGGGCTGCCTGTCACCGACGCCTTGACCCGCCCGGCGGCGCGGCTTCTCGATATGGTGGTCTCGGCCTATCCGGGACTGAAACAGGGGCCGGTTGCGGCGGCGTCATGATCGCACCGCGCATCGAGGTGGATCTGGCCAAGATACGCCACAACACGCGATACCTTGTTGATCGCCTGACATCCCGGGGGATCAGTGTCACCGCCGTGACCAAGGCGGTTTGCGGCCACCCCGGGATCGCGCAGGCGATGCTTGACGGTGGTGCCGTCGAACTTGGCGAATCGCGGCTGCGCAACGTGGAAAGGCTGCGCCAGGCGGGCATCACCGCCCCGATTGCCCTGATCCGCACCCCCATGGCCAGCCAGACCGATCAGGTCGTGCTGTGCTGCGACACCAGCTACAACACCGAAATCGAGGTGATCGCCCGCCTTGGGGCCGCGGCGCGCCGGAACGGATCGGTCCACAACATCGTGCTGATGGTTGAAATGGGCGACATGCGCGACGGGATCCTGCCCGAAAACCTCCAGGGTGTTGCCGCGCAGGTCCGCGCCCTGCCGGGTGTCGCCCTCACAGGCATTGGCGCAAACTATGCCTGTCTTGGCGGCGCCGTCCCCGACGCGGCGGGAATGGCGGGTTTTTCGGCAATCGCGCGTGAAACCGCTGCGGCCTGCGGACCCTGCATGGACACGGTATCGGGCGGCAATTCGGCCAACCTGCCCTGGGCGCTTGGGCATGGGCCGAAAGGCTGCATCAACAACCTGCGGCTGGGCGAAGCGATCCTGCTGGGGGTCGAGCCTGTCTCTGGCGATCAAATCGACGGGCTTCATACGGATGCGTTCACGCTCATCGCCGAGGTCATCGAAGCCAAGGTCAAGCCGGGGCCGACGGCCCTGCGCCCCGCCCCGGACCAGGTTCAACCGGTGCGCTCGATCGTTGCGATCGGAAAGCAGGACACTGATATATCCGGCCTCGCCTTGCCCGAGGGCATCACCTGCCTGGGCGCGACCAGTGACCACATGGTCGTGCAGACGACAGCGGCTCGCCTGCGCGTTGGCGGCGAGGTCAGATTTCTGATGAACTACAGCGCCTTGATGCGCGCCATGGCCGCGCCCGACATCGCGGCCGTGATGGTGGGCGACACACCGCCGCGCGAGCGTGACACCGCAAGCTGCGATGGCCCGCGCCTGGCCTTGGCGTGAGCCCGATCCACCAGACGCCGGGACAGGAGACCTAGGGCCTGTCGTCTTCGCGCCCGGCGGCAACGACGAAGGACGCCACCACCTTTTTCGCGCCGGCCTTTTCGAACTCGATATCCAGCTTGTCGCCTTCGATCCCCATGACGTGACCATAGCCGAACTTCTGGTGAAAGATCCGGTCGCCCTGACTGAAGGCCGATACCGCTTCGAGGTCGATCACCACGTTTCGCGCCTCGCGCGGCTGGCTGGTGGAGAACTGGCGCTGGCGCGATTGCAGCCGTTTCCAGCCGGGCGAGTTGTAGCCGTCGGCGCGCGCGCCGCGGTCTTCCAGCCCCGAGCCGCCGCCAAAATCGCCCCCCGCGCCCCCCGCCATTCCGCCCGGAGCCGCCGCACCATAGCCGCCGCCGTAGAGCCCCGGCGGGGTCAGTACCTCGACATGTTCCGCGGGCAGTTCGTCGATGAAGCGCGAGGGCATCTGCGACTGCCACTGCCCGTAGACCAGCCGGTTGGCGGCAAAGGACACGGTGCACAGCCGTTCGGCCCGGGTGATCCCCACATAGGCCAGGCGGCGCTCTTCCTCGAGCCCCTTCAGCCCGCTTTCGTCCATCGCGCGCTGGCTGGGGAACAGCCCGTCTTCCCAGCCCGGCAGGAAGACGGCGGGAAACTCCAGCCCCTTGGCGCCGTGCAGCGTCATGATCGAGACCTTTTCCTCGCCCGCGTCGCTTTCATTGTCCATGATCAACGCCACGTGTTCGAGAAACCCCTGCAGGTTGTCGAACTGCTCCAGCGCCTTGACCAGTTCCTTGAGGTTTTCCAGCCGCCCCGGCGCCTCTGGCGTCTTGTCGTTCTGCCACATGGCCGTGTAGCCGCTTTCGTCGAGGATGGTTTCGGCCAGTTCGATATGCGAAGCGCCCGCATCCAGCGCGCGGGCATGCCAGCGGTCGAAGGCCGCGACCAGTTGTGCCACCTCGCCCCTGGCCTTGCCTTTCAGCGTGGTTTCGGCGGCGATGCGCGCGCCCTCCAGCAGGGATACGCCGTTTTCGCGCGCCGCAAGCTGGATGGTCTGCAGCGCCTTGCCGCCGACCCCGCGTTTGGGGGTGTTGACGATGCGCTCAAAGGCAAGGTCATCGTCGGGCGACACGGCGACGCGGAAATAGGCCATGGCGTCGCGAATTTCGAGCCGTTCGTAGAACCGCGGGCCGCCGATCACCCGATAGGGCAGGCCGATGGTCAGGAACCGGTCCTCGAAGGCGCGCATCTGGTGGCTGGCGCGCACCAGGATCGCCATCTCGTCCAGCGACAGCGGGTCCATGCCCCGGGTGCCGCGCTGCATCGCCTCGATCTCCTCGCCGATCCAGCGGGCTTCTTCTTCGCCGTCCCAATGGCCGATCAGGCGGAGTTTTTCGCCATCCTCGCCCGTCGTGAACAGCGTCTTGCCCAGCCGCCCGGCATTGGCCGCGATCACCCCCGAGGCGGCGGCCAGGATATGCCCGGTCGAGCGGTAGTTCTGTTCCAGCCGCACCACATGGGCGCCGGGAAAATCCTTTTCAAAC
>JAJRUE010000041.1 GCA_024277955.1 Alphaproteobacteria bacterium
CCGGCGAGTCCTCGGGCGCGCCGTCCGCCCGCGCGCTGTCCGGCGATCCGGGCACATCGCGCCCCGCCGTTCCCTGCCGCCTGCCCGGGATCCGGGTGTCGTCGTCGTCGCTCATGCGCCCCCCGCCCGGTCCTTCAGCGCCCGGGTGATTTGCTTCAGCAGTTCCGCCTGCACCTCTTGCCCCAGCCTTTCGGCAGAGCTTACGATCCGTTCGCGAAGCGCCGGGCGCGCGGCGTAATAGAGCGCCAGGAACCTGCGCCCGCCGGGGCTCTGCAGCAGCGAAGCGATATCCGCCTCAAGCGCCGCCTGCCCCTCGCGCCCCAGCGCATTGCCCAGCCGGAGCGCCAGCCTGAAGCGCCGTTTCGCCAGCCAGCCTTCGAATGCAGCGTTCTCCTGCGAGGCGCGCAGACCCTTGTTGGCCCGCTCCGCATCGCCCAGTTTCCAGGCCGCCAGCGCCGCGGTGTAATGGGCCAGCGCCGATCTCGGCGCCGACTCCAGCGCCCGCGTCGCCTGGTTCCGGCAGTAGCTGGCCACCGCTTTCAGCGCCGCTGCGGGCTGCACCCGGGCGACCGTGCCGGTCAGGGCGTCGTGGCAGGCCAGAAATATCCGGGTGTCGCCATAGAGCGACCCGGGGCGCGGTGGCGGGGCCTCGAGCAGGGCGCGGAAATTGGCCGCATCCGACACCCGCGACAGCCGCGCCGCCCGGTATTCGCCGACAAAGCCGAGCACGGAGGCCGCGCTCACGGCAAAGGCGGCGATCGCGATCAGGTAATACAGTCGCAACAAGGTGCTCCAAATGATTTGTCTGCTGCGGGTTTGTCGCCCAGCCCCCGCGGTCAGTCAAGCGGAACGCGGGCTTCCGGCCGTGCCGGGCACCGGCGCGGAGGACGCGGCAGGCGCGGCGCGATTCGCTTCACGATCTCGTGATATCGGACGCAGGGCGCGGGGTTTTCGGCCCCGAACGGGCGTTTGCCCGATCCCGATCTGGCATCAATTCGCCGGGACTTCCGGGTATTGTTTCCAGCGCTTCCACAAGATCGCCGGGCTGGAATGCAATATCTCGCCGACCCCCGGATAAACCGTTGATTTCGGGCGCGTAGTATCGCAATGATATTAATGGTCCGTTAACGTGGAATCTCCTTCGTTTCTGGCCGAATTATTGTGAGAAATTCTTTTCGGGGGACAGGCATTGACCCTTTACTACAGACATATTGCGGATCCGGACCGCTCGCCGGTAACCGAGCTCTTTGCCAGACCGACGCCGATCGCATACTGGACCACCCGTTACAAGCTGTTCAAGAAGGCGTTCGATCTGGGGCTGTCGGTGGCAGCTCTGCCATTGATCGGAGGCGCCGTGGCAATCCTGTTCGTGATCAACCCGTTCTTCAACCGCGGTCCGCTGTTCTACCGGCAGCAACGCATGGGGCTCGGCGGCAAGAAGATCCTGCTGTGGAAATTTCGCACCATGATCCCGTCCGAAACCGGGGTGCGCGCGGCCGACGCGCCGCTGGAAACCGACAGGATCACCCCGCTCGGGCGGTTCTTGCGGCGCACGCGACTGGACGAACTTCCGAACTTTTTCAATGTCTTGCGCGGGGAAATGAGCGTCGTTGGCCCGCGCCCGGACGCCTGGGACCACGCCCGCGTCCACATCGACGAGGTCCGTTACTACTGCGAACGTTTCCGGGTCCTGCCGGGGATCACCGGCCTTGCCCAGGTGCGCGGCGGCTATGCCGATGATCGCCGCGCCACCGAACGCAAGGCCCGGCTCGATCTGTTCTACGTGCGCAAGTCGCGGATCAAGCTGGACCTGTGGATCATCCGCGAAACAGTTCGCGTGATGATTACCGGTTTCGGCGCCAGATGACGCGCGGGCAATGAAGCACGTATCGCTCCCCGACCCCGAAGCGGACAGCGACGCCGCCTGGTATCTGGTGCAGCTGAAACCGGGCGGGCTGGCGCGCGCGCAGGCCAACCTGACCCGCCAGGGGTTCGTCTGCTTCATGCCGCTGCGCCCGGAAACCCGCCGCCGGGCCGGGCGGCTGCAGACCCTGGATCGCCCGCTGTTTCCCGGTTACCTCTTCGTGCGCGTCGCCCGGGGCAGTGCGCCCTGGCGCAAGATCAACAATACCTACGGCGTCGCCCGCCTTGTCAGCCTGTCCGGTCACGCCCCGAGCGTCGTCCCGGCGCCGCTGATCAGCGCCCTGATCGCCGCCTCGCGCGAAGGCTGCTGGATGCCGGAAACCGCAGCGCTCACGGTCGGCACGCCGGTGGCCCTGGTCAACGGCCCCTTTGCCGGAGCGCTTGCCCGCATCGAGGCCGCCCCGAAGGACGGGCGGGTGCTGGTGCTGATGGAAATGATGGGCCAGGCGGTGCGCACCGCGGTCCCCGTGCAGGCGCTGCAGCCCACGCCGACGGCTTCGGCCTGAAAGAGACCGGCCCGCGAACGCGCGCAACCGCCCAACGGGCATGGCCGAATCTTGCGGACATGGCGCGGGGGCTGCGTCGGCAGTGGTGCGGGCGGTGGGAGTCGAACCCACACGGGGAAGCACCCCTTCAGATTTTAAGTCTGATATGTCTACCATTCCATCACGCCCGCAACCGGGGCCCGCGCGGCTTTCGTCCGGCACGCAACCGCGGGCCCGGCTGGCGGCGACAATAGCCCCTGACCGACCGGTGTAAAGGCTCCTTGGCCCGGCGCATCGCGCTTGACGGCACGCGCCGCATCGGCCAGCCTGATCCGCATGTTCCCGATCCGAGATCACAACCCCTCATCGACCAGGCCGGTCGTCACCACGGCGCTGATTGCCGCGAATATCGTGGTTTTCCTGCTGTTCCTGCCCTATGGCTCGAACCCCGAAGCCATCGCCCGGGTCTTTGAGAACTGGGCGCTGATTCCGGCCCGCACCAGCGCTGGCTATGCCTGGTACACGGTGTTCACCTCGATGTTCATGCACGCGGGACTGCTGCATATCGCCGGCAACATGCTGGTCCTGTGGGTTTTCGGCGACAACCTGGAAGACGTGCTGGGCCATGTGGGGTTCCTGCTGTTCTACCTGGCCTCGGGGGTGGCGGCGGCGCTGGCGCAGATCTGGGCCAACCCGTTGTCGGGGGTGCCGATGGTGGGCGCTTCGGGGGCAATCGCCGGGGTGATGGGGGGCTATCTGCTGTTGTTCCCGCGCGCGCGCGTCGACGTGCTGGTCATCTTCATCGTGTTCTTCACGGTGGTGCCGGTGCCGGCCTGGATGATGCTGGGGTTCTGGTTCTTCCTGCAGCTTTTCAGCGGCGTGGGCGCCGACACCCTGGGCGGCGGGGTCGCCTACTGGGCCCATGCGGGCGGGTTCGTGGCCGGTTTCCTGATGATGGTGCCCGTCTGGCTGCGCCGGGGTGCGCGCGCGGGATGGCAGCAAAACGCCGGCCGGCCGCCGCATCCCGAAACTCGCTACCGGATCGTGCGCAGCGACATTCCCAAGGTGCGCAGGCGGCGCTGACGCAGGGCGGCTATCGTTTCAGAGCCACCGCTTTGGGGGCTC
>JAJRUE010000339.1 GCA_024277955.1 Alphaproteobacteria bacterium
AGGTCACCGGACCGCCGACATAGCGGCCCTTGGGCGCGGTCTCGGCGGTGGAAAACACCTCGGCGCAGGCCTTCAGCGCCTGCCAGTCCGGCAGGCCGGGGCATTTTTCCTTCATGTACAGCGGATACCACCATTCCTCGATCGCCTGCAGCCCGGTTTCCCCAACATTGACCACCTTGCCCGAGGTCACTGCTTCGTCCAGCGCCTCTTGCCCGGTGGTGGCCCAGATTTCCATCGCCAGCGTCAGGTCGCCGGTCTTGAGCCCGGCAAACTGCGCGATGTAGTCGGCCTGCACATATTCGACGTTGTAGCCGGCCTCTTCCAGGATCGCGCCCATGATCTGGGTGTTGATCAACTGGCCGGACCAGTCGTGCAGCGTCAGTTTGATCGGGTCGGGACTTTCGACCTCGGCCATCGCAGCCGAAGTCGCGAACACCCCGGCCAGAACGCCCGCCAGGGCGCTTTTCCATACATGCCTCATTGGACACCTCCCAGTTTTCGCGCGGGATTCGCCCCGCCTGGGCAAAAGCCTGTGCGCAAAACCCTCAAAGGTCAACAA
The DNA here is from genome assembly GCA_024277955.1 of Alphaproteobacteria bacterium. Lineage (GTDB taxonomy): Bacteria > Pseudomonadota > Alphaproteobacteria > Rhodobacterales > Rhodobacteraceae > JAJRUE01. The sequence goes on from JAJRUE010000339.1 coordinate 560, forward strand.
AATCGTGTATATGAAAAACTAATACTTGGCTTTTTGTTGGTTTTTGTGGATATCCAGAAGGTGCGCTGCCAATCCGGAACCCCTTGCCCCATGCCCAGCATCCAGCCCAGATCGAACCATCGCGAACAGGAAATCCTGCGCGAGCTGCGGCTGGCGGGCGGATCCTGCCGGGTCGGCTACCTTGCTGAAAGGCTTGGCGTTTCCGACGAAACCGTGCGGCGCAACATCAAGGCGCTGCAGGCCAAGTCGCAGGTGCGCAAGGTGCATGGCGGCGTGCTGCTGGCCGAGGATCTGACCATCACCGAACAGCCGTTCCAGGCCCGGATGCAGCGCAACGAGGGCGCCAAGCGGCGGGTGGCGGAAAAGCTGGCGCAGATGATCTCGGACGGCGATTCGCTGTTCATGGACATCGGATCGACCACGGCCTACGCGGCGCAGGCGCTGCGCAACCACCGCAACCTGTATGTGGTCACCAATTCGCTGGCGGTGGCGGGCACGCTGGCGACGATCAACGACAACCGGGTGTTTTTTGCCGGCGGCGAACTGCGACGCCACGACGGGGGCGCCTTTGGCCAGGACGCGATCGAGTTCATCCGCCGCTTCAACGTGCAATACGCGGTGTTTTCCACCGGCGCGGTGAACGCCCAGATCGGCTTCATGCTGCACGACATGCAGGAAGCCGACCTGTCGCGCGAAGCCGCCGCCCGCGCCCAGACCTGCATCGTGCTGGCCGATGGCGAAAAATTCGGCCGCCGCGCCCCGATCGCGGTTTCCAACCAGCAGGATTTCGACATCCTGATAACCGACACCGCCCCGCCGGACGACATCGTGCGGATGCTGGACGACAACGACATTTCGCTGGTGCTGGCCAAACAGGAACGCTGACATGCAAGACCATCTCGACGCCATTCTCGACATCACGGCGGCGGCCGAAACCATCCCCAGGCGGTTTTTCCGTCAGGGCGTGGACATCGTCCACAAGGCCGACGAAAGCCCGGTGACCATCGCCGACCGCACCACCGAAGACTACATCCGCAAGGCCATCGCCCAGCAGTTTCCCGACCACGGTATCATCGGCGAGGAATTCGCCGAAACCGCCACCGAAACCGACTATCAGTGGATCATCGACCCGATCGACGGCACCCGGGCCTTCATCTCGGGGATGCCGCTTTACGGCATGCTGGTGGCGCTGCTGCGCGCCGGAGCGCCGGTGCTGGGCGTCGTGCGCATGCCGGCGCTGGGCGAGGTCTATGCCTCGAACGGCGCGACCGCGACGCTGAACGGCGAAATCCTGGCGACGGCGGCCACCGAAAGCCTGTCCGATGCGATGGTCTACATCAACGAAGCCGACAAGATCATGCGCGACCTGCCGGATGTCTTTGCCCGCCTGAACGCCGCCGGGCGCGACCGGCGCTACGCTTATGACTGCTACCCGCACGCGCTGGTGGCGGCGGGCCATGTGGATGCCTGTGTGGATTACGATCTGAAGCCCTATGATTTCCTGCCGCTGGTGCCCGTCGTCACCGCCGCGGGCGGGGTGATCAGCGATTGGGACGGACAGCCCCTGGGCCTGCAATCCGACGGGCGGGTGGTTTCGGCCGCGACGCCGGCGCTGCACCAGGCGCTTCTGGACATGCTGCAGGGGGGGTAAACGAATGGCCGATCATTCTGCAAGACACCTGATCATCGGCGGCGGCATCATCGGCTGTTCCATCGCCTACCACCTGGCCAGGCGCGGCGAAAAGGACGTGGTGCTGCTGGAAAAGGCGGCCCTGACCGAAGGCGCCACCTGGCACGCCGCAGGCCTGGTGGGCCAACTGCGTTCGTCGCGAAACACCACGCGGATGCTGCAGCGCTCGATCGCCATGTATGAAGGTCTGCAGGCCGAAACCGGGCTGGCCTGCGACTGGCGCCAGACCGGCAGCCTGCGGCTTTGCGCCAGCGCCGACCGGATACTCGAAGCCCGCCGGCTGACCACCATGGCGCGCAGTTTCGGGCTGGATATGCAGATGATCACGCCCGCCGAGGCGCGCGACCTGTTCCCCTATATCGACACCCAGGGGCTGCTTGGCGCGGCCTTCATCCCTTCGGACGGGCATGTGGACCCGGCGGGGCTGTGCCAGGCGATCGCCGCGGGTGCGCGCAAGCACGGGGCGCGCTTGCTTCAGCAGGTAAAGGTCACCGATTTCACCATCAAGGGGCGGCGCATCACCGGCGTCACCACCGACCATGGCAGCTGGGAAGCCGAAACCGTCACCCTCGCCGCCGGCATGTGGAGCCGCGAACTGGGCGCAAAGCTTGGCCTGACGATCCCGGCCTGCGCGGTCGAGCACCAATATGTGGTGACCGAACCGATCCCCGATTTCCCCGACGGTCTGCCGACCCTGCGCGACCCCGACCGACTGGTCTACTACAAGCCCGACGCCGGCGGCCGGCTGGTGATCGGCGGCTACGAAGACAACACCGAACCCTTTGGCGACACCGGCATCCCCGGCGATTTCGTGCGCCAGCTTCTGCCCGACAACCTGGACCGTTTCGCGCCGCTGGCGGAACTGGCCGCCCAGGTCACGCCGATCGTGAACGAGGTCGGCATCCGCCAGGTCATCAACGGCCCGATCCCCTATTCGGCGGATGGTGACTTCGTGATGGGGCCGGTGCCGGGGCTTGACAATCTGATGCTGGCGACCGGCTTTCTCTACGGTATCGCCGCCGGTGGCGGGGCCGGGGAAATGATCGCCGAATGGATCTGCGAAGGCCGCCCTTCGCTGGATCTCTGGCCGCTGGACAACCGCCGGTTCGGGGCGCACCACGGGGCGCGGGCCTTCATGTATCCGCGCGCGGTGGAACATTACGCCCACCACTACAAGCTGCGCTACCCGGGGGCTGAGCCCGAATGCGCGCGCAAACTCCGGCTCAGCCCGCTGCACGACCGGCTGGCGGCGCGCGGCGCGGTCTGGGGCACGAAAAACGGCTGGGAAAGGCCGCTGTGGTTTGCGCCAGAAGGGGTCGAACCGGTGGACCAGCTGGATTTCCTGGACCCCGGCTGGTGGCGCTACGCCGGCGACGAACAGCGCGCCCAGCGCAGCGGCGTGACGCTGTGCGATCAGTCCAGTTTCGCCAAGTTCGAACTGCTCGGCCCCGGCGCGCTGGCCGCGATCCAGCGCCTGGCGGTGTCGAACATGGACAAGCCCGTGGGCAGCGTCATCTATACCCAGCTTTGCAACGAACGCGGCGGGATCGAAGCCGACCTGACCGTGACCCGGCTTGGCGAAAACCATTTCTACATCGTCACCGGCGCCGGTTTCGGGGTGCATGACGCCGACTGGATCAGCCAGCACCTGCCAGGCGACGCGCATCTGGTCGAAGTGACATCGGCGCGCGCGGTGATCAACATCGCGGGGCCGAAATC
>JAJRUE010000340.1 GCA_024277955.1 Alphaproteobacteria bacterium
AATCATGATCCCGCTGGTTTCGGCCCGCAAGGAAGTCGAGATCGTGAAATCGCGCGTCGATGCGGTGGCGGCCGCCGTTCGCAACGAACGCGGCGCCAGTTTCGACTACCGGCTGGGGGTCATGGTCGAAACCCCGCGCGCGGCGCTGCGCGCCCACGAGATCGCCCAGCACGCGGCGTTCCTGTCCTTTGGCACCAACGACCTGACCCAGATGACCTACGGGCTGTCGCGCGACGACGCCGGGCGGTTCATGGGCGATTACGTGTCGCAGGGGGTGTTTCCGGAAGATCCGTTCCACATCCTGGATGCCGAAGGGGTGGGCGAGCTGCTGACCATCGGCGCCGAGCGTGGCCGCGCCGCCGACCCCGGCATCACCCTTTCGATGTGCGGCGAACATGGCGGCAACCCGGAAAGCATCGCCTTTTGCCGCGCCGCCGGGTTCGACTATGTTTCCTGTTCACCATACCGTGTGCCGGTGGCGCGCCTGGCCGCGGCCCATCTGGCGCTGAAAAACAATGTTTCCTGATCGGAAACAAACAACCCGCTGGAAATACGTGTAAAATTGTCAGGTATCGCGCGCGGGCGCGAAATTTCGGGCGAATCGCCCGGTTTGGCCTGTGCCCGCAATGCCACGCAGGCGTCGCTGCGGGGGGCTGCGGACTCGACGAAATGCCGGTTTTGCCCTATTTGGCGCTCTGTTCCCGGTCGGCAACGCGCCGCCCGGCACCGAGATCGTGGAGGGGGTATGTCCCGGCTTTGGCTGCGGAGGCTGGCTTGTCTGTTCGCGTTTCTGGCCGTTGCCGGAAACGCCTCGGCAGACGTGACCCTGAGCAAGTCGAACGCCCCCGGCGCCATTCTGGATGCACAACTGGCCGAACTTCTGGGCAGCGAACGCGCCGCGTTCGGGGCGGTCGATCCCGGCAAGATAAGCCGCCTGGCGGTCAAGCCGGTGCGGCGCAGCTTCTGGAACCGCGCGCCGTCCTTTTCCTATGAGCGCGACTATATCGACGCCCTGCCGGTGGCGCGCGGCGGCAAACAGTGGAAATGCCTCAGCGAAGCGCTGTATTTCGAAGCCCGCGGCGAAACCGTGCGCGGCCAGTTCGCCGTGGCCGAGGTGATCCTCAACCGGGTCGACAGCGCCAGCTTCCCCGACAATGTCTGCGCCGTGATCAAGCAGGGCACCGGCAAGCGGTTCCAGTGCCAGTTCACCTACACCTGCGATGGCCGGCGCGAAGTGATCAACGACCAGAAGGCCTGGCGTCGGGTCGGCAAGGTGGCGCGCATCATGCTGGACGGCAAGGAACGCGAACTGACCGAAGGCGCCACCCATTATCACACCCGCGCGGTGCGCCCGCGCTGGGCGCGCAAGTTCACCCGAACCGCGGTGATCGGGGCGCATTACTTCTACCGAATGCCGGTCAAGACCGCCCAGGCGCGCTGAGCTTTCCGCTTTGGCCCCCGGCCGGGGCGCAGCCGTTGGCGCGACCGCCCGGCGGTTGGGCGCACGGGCCGGGGCAACCCCGGCGCGGGGTCGCAATTTGCCCCGTGAACGCCGGTTGTGGCGCTGGCGGGGGCGGCGCAATTCGGGTATGGGCTGGGCAACGCAGCTTTGCTTTTGGGGGGCGCGATGAGCTCTGACATACCGCTGGCATTCGACAGCCTCGATGCGCGCGCGCGCTCGCAGGCGGGGGATGCGCCGCTCGACCGCATTTCGCTGCGCGACCATGTGGTCGAAGTGGAAATCGGCGCGTTTCAGGTCGAACGCGGCACCACCCAGCGCGTGGCCTTCGACGTGGTGGTCGAAGTGCGCCCGCCGGATGTGCCGCTTGACGATGACGTGGACCGGATCCTGTCTTATGACACCATCACCGAAGCGATCGCCGCCGAGCTGGCTGCAGAGCGGCTCAACCTGTTGGAAACATTGGCAGAACGGATCGCGGCCCGGATACTTGGAGAGCCGCGCGCGGCCCGGGTCTATGTGCGCATCCAGAAGCTCGACCGCGGTCCGGGCGCGCTGGGGGTGGAAATCGTGCGCTCGTCCTAAACCGCCCCCGCGCCCGCCGAGCGTCAGGAAGCGGCGCCGCACCCGACCCTGGTTTTCCTGTCCAACGCGGCGATCGGGTCGGACCGGCTGTCTGGCTGGATCGACGAATGCGCGGCGCGCGTGCAGCCGGTGATCCTGTGCGTCGGGCCTGCCGATGTCGCCCCGCCCCGCACGCCGGTGGCGGCGGCGCAGCGGCGGATCGATCTGCTGGCGATCGAACAGAATGCCTGGGTGCTGGCCGGGCGAGACAGCCGCTGCGTGGTGGTGGCGACGCGCACCGAACTGGACTGGGGGATGCGCCACGGCCAGGTCTCGGTCTGGGCGCCGTCGCGCCTGGTGCTGGACAGCCGCGACCGCCCGCCCGCCGATGCCGCGGCGCTGCTGACCTGGTTCGCCGCCCAGGTCGAGGCCGCCGGCGTGATCTGCGTCGGCGCGCCGCCGGGCTGGAGCGCGGGGCTTGGCCTCGCGGCGCTTGACCGGCGGGCCGATGCCGAACGGCTGTTCTGAACCCTTGCCAAGCGCGCGGCGATCGCCGATAGCGGGACCATGACCCAGCCTTCCAGCCCGTATTTCCGCCCCCTGCCGAACCTTGACCGGCCCGCCCCGGACGGCGCTCTGCCGCTGGCCGGCGGCTGGTGCTGGTTCACCCATGCAGAGGTGCTCGAACGTGGCCGCGCGCCGCAGGTGGTGCCGGCGAAGGAATTGCCGACGGACTGGCGCAAGGCGCTCTGCGCGCCGCGGGGCGCGGTGGCCGGGGTGTCGATGGACCGGCCGCGCCTGATGGGTATCCTGAACGTGACCCCCGACAGCTTTTCCGACGGCGGTCGCTTCGCCGAGCGCGCCGCGGCCCAGGCGCAGGCCCGGCGAATGGCCGACGCCGGGGCCGATTTCATCGACATCGGCGGCGAAAGCACCCGGCCCGGTGCCGCCGAGGTGCCGGTGGAACAGGAAATCGCCCGCACCGAACCGGTGGTGGCGGCGCTGGCCGACACCGGCGTTCCGATCTCGATCGACACGCGCAAGGCCGCCGTCGCCCGCGCCGCCCTGGCGGCGGGCGCGGCCATGGTCAACGATGTGACGGCGCTGGGGTTCGACGCCGACATGGCGCCGCTGGTGGCCGCGTCCGGCGCGCCGGTCTGCCTGATGCACAGCCGGGGCGAGCCTGCCACCATGCAGCGCGATCCGCGCTATGACGACGTGCTTCTGGACGTGTTCGACCACCTGCGCGACCGCATCGCTCTGGCCGAGGCCGCCGGGATCGCGCGCGCGCGCATCGTCGTCGATCCGGGGATCGGCTTTGGCAAGACGCTGGCGCACAACCTGGCGCTGCTGCGCGGGCTGGCGCTGTTCCACGCCCTGGGCTGCCCGGTGCTGCTGGGGGCGTCGCGCAAGCGTTTCATCGGCACTCTCGCCGACGAACCGGAGGCCGACCGCCGGTTGCCCGGCTCGCTCGCCGTGGCGCTTGCGGGGGTGGCCAAAGGTGTGCAGATTGTCCGCATCCACGATGTGAGCGAAACGCGGCAGGGGCTGACGCTCTGGCAGGCCGCAACCGGTATGGGGCAGGGTGATGGGTAAACGGCTTTTTGGAACCGACGGGGTGCGCGGGCGGGCCAATGTCGCGCCGATGACGGCCGACATGGCGCTGCGGCTGGGGGCGGCGGCGGGGCGCTATTTCCGGCGCGACGGCAGCGCCGGTCACCGGGTGGTGATCGGCAAGGACACGCGGCTGTCGGGCTACATGTTCGAAAACGCGCTGACGGCGGGGTTCGCCTCTACCGGCATGAACGTGTTTTTGCTGGGGCCGGTGCCGACGCCGGCGGTCGGGATGCTGACCACCTCGCTGCGCGCAGATGTCGGGGTGATGATTTCCGCCAGCCACAACCCGCACCACGACAACGGTATCAAGTTCTTCGGACCCGACGGATTCAAGCTGTCGGACGAGGCCGAGCTCGAGATCGAGCGGCTGGCCCTGGAGGGCGTCGAACCGGTGCAGGCCGAAAACATCGGTCGCGCCAAGCGGATCGACGATGGCCGGTTCCGCTACAACGAACGGGTGAAATCGACGCTTGCCCCGGGGCAGAGCCTGGCCGGGCTCAAGGTGGTGATCGACTGCGCCAACGGCGCATCCTACCGCACCGCGCCGGAAGTGCTTTGGGAACTGGGGGCCGAGGTGATCCCGGTCGGGGTGTCGCCCGACGGGTTCAACATCAACCACAAATGCGGCTCGACCGACACGCAACTGGCGGCGGAAACCGTGGTGGCGCATGGGGCGGATGTGGGGATCTGCCTGGATGGCGACGCCGACCGGGTGATGATCATCGACGAAAACGGCACCGTGGCCGATGGCGATCAGGTGATGGCGCTGTTTGCCAGCCGCTGGGCCGCCGAGGGCCGGCTCAAGGGCGGGGCTCTTGTGGCGACGGTGATGTCCAACCTGGGGCTGGAACGGTTCCTGCAGGGCCACGGCGTCGGGCTGGAACGCACCGGGGTCGGCGACCGCTACGTGGTCGAACGGATGCGCGCGGGCGGCTTCAACCTGGGGGGCGAACAGTCGGGCCATATCGTGATGACCGACTATGCGACCACCGGCGACGGCTTGCTGGCGGGGCTGCATTTCCTGGTGGCGATGCTGGAAACCGGGCAGCGCGCGTCCGAACTGGCGCGCCGGTTCGACACCGTGCCGCAGCTGCTGGAAAACGTGCGCTACAGCGCCGACGCCGATCCGTTGTCGCTGGTCGGGGTCCAGAACGCCATCGCCGCCGCCGAAGCGCGCCTGGCCGACAGCGGCCGGCTGCTGATCCGCAAGTCGGGGACCGAGCCGCTGATCCGGGTGATGGGCGAAAGCGAAGACGAAGCCCTGCTGCGCGGCGTCATCGACGAACTGGTGGCGGTGATCGGCGCGGTTTCCTGACGCCACTGGCAGGCGCCGGGATGCGGCAAAGGGCTGCCAAGCGGAGGCGCCTTGCGGCGCCAAGGTTTTGGTGGCGGCCGCCTTGCGGCGTCCGCGCCGCCCCGCGCCCGGGCGAAGTGAATTCGATCAGACCCGGCATGGCATGGTCGGCCGGATGCCGAACTCGCGGCATCGAAAACCGGTTTCAACGGCAGGTTCGCGCCCGGACCCGAGGGTGGGCATGCTGACGGCACGGGGCGGTTCGTCATAAGACGGAGGTTGCAATCATTTGAAACGGCGGGACAATTCGCGCCCGCCCTGGGGGGCGGGGTCGGGCGCGAACCGGATCGCGGGCGATCCGGGCAGCCATGCCGAAAGGCAGCGAACTCCGGATTCGGGTGATTGACTGTCTGGTCCCGCCCTGCGGCGCCCGCGCCGTCCCGCGCCCGGCCTCAGTGTTTGCCCGGCAGCCGTTTGCGCCCGCTTTCCGGCAGGTATTCCACCGAGGGCGATCGCTGCGTGGCCTGGGCATAAAGCGTCATCATGTCGAGCACCTCGGCGGGCATTTCGGTTTTCACCGGCAGCCCCATGTCCTGCGCTTCATCGGCGAAGATCGGGTAGTCGTGGGTCCAGCGGCCTTCCGACAGCGCCCGCGCCACGTCCTGGGCCTTGTCGTCGGGCAGGGTGCCCTTGAGCAGCAGCGCCGCGGCGCGCTGCACCTGGGCAATCGCCTTTTCGCCCATGTCGGCGTTGATCAGCGTCTGGTCGTCGATATCCTTGATCGGCTTGTCCTTGAGCACCTTGACCAGCGAGGCCGCCGGCTGGTTGCCCAGCTGCGGGTCCACCGGGCCAAGGGTGGCGTGCGGGCTCATCCGGATCTCGTCGGCGGCGAGCGCGATCAGGGTGCCGCCGGACATGGCGAAATGCGGCACGAAAACCGTGACCTTGCCGGGATGCGCCTTGACCGCGCGGGCGATCTGGGTGGCGGCGATCACCATGCCGCCGGGGGTGTGCAGGATGATGTCCAGGGGGCGATCGTCTTCGGTGCTGTGGACTGCGCGCAGCACCGCTTCGCTGTCGTTGATGTCGATGTAGCGCATCAGCGGGAAGCCAAGAAAGCTCATGGTTTCCTGGCGGTGCACCAGCAGGATCACCCGTGATCCGCGCCGTTTTTCCATCTGCCGGATCTGACGCTTGCGCAGGTTTTCCAGCATCCGGCGCTGAAGCATCGGTTGCAGCGCCGACAGAATGAAGAACAGCCAGATCAGGCTGCCGATATTGATCTGATCCATTGTCCGTGTCCCCCGTCCGTCCGGTTTCGCCCTTCAGTTAGGCATGCGCGGGCCGATTTGAACAGGGCAAAGGGGAAAAACCGTCAGGCCCGCGCCCGCCCCGCGATCTGGCTGAGCGCGACCCCGCCCAGGATCAGCGCCAGCGCCAGGATGATGCGCGCCGGCAGGGCTTCGTCCAGGAATACCGCGCCAAAGACCACCGCCCAGACCGGCACCTGGTAGTTGGCCAGCGACAGGAACGAAGGCCCGGCGCTGCGCACCACCGCGACGATCAGCATGTTGGCCGCCGCCGTCGGCACCGCGCCAAGATAGATCACCGCCAGCACCGAGCCGAGCGGCGGTGCGGCGGGAAGGCCCTCGACCAGTAGCGCCACCGGCACGATCATCCCGGCCCCCAGCAGGGTCGAGGCCGCGGCAAAGGCGATCGGGTCGACCCGCGGCGCCAGGCGCGTGACGATCGAGCCGATGGCGTAGCACATCGCCGCCCCAAGGCAGGCCAGGCGCGCCAGCGGCTCAAGCGTGGTGCCCAGGCTGTCGAAAGCGTCCAGGCCGATCAGCACCACCGCGCCCGCGAACCCGATCAGGAAGCCTGCGCCGCGCGCCGCGGTCAGCCGTTCGCCGGGCACCAGCATATGCGCCAGCGGCAGCACCAGAAGCGGCACCGTCGCCATCGTCACCCCGGCAAAACCCGACGCGACATAGGCCTGCCCCCAGGACAGCAGGAAAAACGGCAACGCCATGGAAAACAGGCCGAAACCCAGCGCCGACAGCCAGACCAGCCGCCCGTGGCGCCCCGCGACCGGCGGCAGGTTCGAGCCGCGCAGCCGCGCCAGGCCCACCAGCAGCACCGCCGCCAGCGCCAGCCGCGTCGCTGCCACGCTGAGCGGGCCGAACCCCTCGATGGCGATCGACACCATCATGAAGGACGACCCCCAGAACATCGCCAGCACGCTGATGCGCAGCCAGTTTTTCAGCCCGTGATCCATGCCATCTTTCGCTGTTCGAAAAAGAAGGCGCCCCGAGGGTATCGGGGCGCCTCGTCAGGGGGTGACCCTAATGTCAGTTCTTGTCGTGGTCCACCAGCTTGCCGGCGGAAATCCACGGCATCATGTCACGCAGCTTCTTGCCGACTTCCTCGATCTGATGCGCGTCGTTGCGCCGGCGCGTGCCCTTGAAGAACGGCTGGCCGACGCTGTTTTCCAGCATGAAGTCGCGCACGAAAGCCCCCGACTGGATGTCGTCCAGCACCGCCTTCATCCGCGCCTTGGTTTCCTCATACGGCAGGATGCGCGGCCCCGAGACATATTCGCCGTATTCGGCGGTGTTCGAGATCGAATAGTTCATATTGGCGATGCCGCCTTCGTAGATCAGATCGACGATCAGCTTGACCTCGTGCAGGCACTCGAAATAGGCCATTTCCGGCGCGTAGCCCGCTTCGACCAGGGTTTCGAACCCCATGCGGATCAGTTCCACAAGCCCGCCGCACAGCACCGACTGTTCGCCGAAAAGGTCGGTTTCGCATTCTTCCTTGAAGGTGGTCTCGATGATCCCCGACCGGCCGCCGCCGATGGCCGAACAGTAGGACAGGGCAAGCTCCAGCGCCTTGCCGCTGGCGTCGCGGTCGACGGCCACCAGGCAGGGCACGCCGCCGCCCTTGACATATTCGCCGCGCACCGTGTGGCCGGG
>JAJRUE010000341.1 GCA_024277955.1 Alphaproteobacteria bacterium
CGATACCGGCGCCACCGCCGCCCCCGGCCAATACACCTGCCCCATGCACCCCGAAGTGATCAGCGACGAACCGGGGAACTGCCCGAAGTGCGGCATGACCCTCGTCCCGGCCGAAGGCGCTGGCAGCGAACACGCCAGCCATGAGCACCACGATCACGCTCACGATGGCGGCCATGACCACGGCGCAGAGCCGACGAAATACACATGCCCCATGCACCCCGAGGTGGTCAGCGACGAACCGGGGAACTGCCCGAAGTGCAGGATGACCCTTGTGCCGGTCGAGGACACGGGGAGCAAACACGCCGACCACGCGCACCATGGCCACGATCACGCTCACGGCGGCGGCCACGACCACGGCGCAGAGCCGACGAAATACACCTGCCCCATGCACCCCGAGGTGATCAGCGACAAGCCGGGGAACTGCCCGAAGTGCGGGATGACCCTCGTCGCGGTCGAGGAAAGCGCGCAGGGCGGTCACGGCGGCGACGCCCCTTCGGGTCACGCCGGGCATGGCGCGTCGCAGTCTGCGGATGCGCCCCGGGTCGGCTGGTTGGAACGGATCGAGCCGGGCTTCATGTCGATGATCGAGATGACCGAGGGCACGCCGCGCAGCAGCGACGGGTTGCAGATGGAATGGATCAGCGCCCCCTTCGGGCCGTTCCTTGCCGGGCTGCCGGGGGGGCTGCTGCTTGAATTCACGCTCGATGGCGACACCGTCGTCGAGGCCCGCCTTGCCAGCGCCGTCAGCACCGCCGATCCGCTGCGAAACGGGCCTCTGGCGGCGGCGGAATACATGGCCGCGCTGGGCGATGCGATGCCGCTTGCGCCGCTGTCCTACCGCCTGCTGGCCTGCCGCGCGATCGAAGCGGCGGCCGGGGTCGCGCCGGATCAGCCGATGCGCCAGGGGCGCGAGGCGGCGCTGGCGCGCGAACGCATCGCCAGCCACCTGGTCTGGCTGGCGCAGATGGGCCGGCAACTGGGGCTTGCGCGGATCGAGCGGCGGGCGGCGGCGCTTGCCCTGGCGCTGCGCCGGGCCGACCAGGCGGCGATCCGCGCGCTGGCGGCCGATGTGAACCGGCTGGTGGCCGACATCCGCGCCACGCGCTTTTTGTTCCGCCGCCTGGGCGCGACGGGGGCCTTGCCGGCGGACGCGGGCTATCTCGGCCCCACCGGCGCCGAGCGCACCGCCGCCGGCCGGCTGAAAGCGCGCTTGCAGCAGATCTGCGAAGCCCTGGGCCGCATCGATGCCGCGCCGGGCCTTGTCTTGCCCGAACTGGCCGGGCTGGGCGATGCGTCGGGCCTGGGCCGGGCCAGCGTCGAAACCCCGCGCGGGCCGGCAGAGTTGGAGCTGACGCTGGCGGCGGGCCAGGTGGTTTCGGCGCGGCTGGAAACCCCGTCGGCGCGTAATGCGCATCTGGTCGGCGCGCTCACCGCGCAGCGCGAACTGGGCGACGCGCTGGTGGCGGTCGGCTCGCTCGACCTCAGCCCCTGGGAGATCGGCACATGACCACGGCGATCCTGCTTCTGGCCCTGGCGCTTGGCGCCTATATCGTCGCGGTGCTCGAAAGCTGGGCCGCGACCGGCCGGCTGCGTCCGGCGGGCCCGGCGCGCGCGGCGCTGCGCCTGCTGGGGCAAGACGCCATCGCCCCGCGCAAACGCGACGATCTGTTCTTTGAAACCGGGCCGATCCTGCTGCTGGTCGCCGCGATCCTGTCGCTGGCGGTGATCCCGCTGGCGCCGGGGCTGATCGCCACCGACCTGGCCACCGGGGCGCTGTTTTTCAACGCCGCGCTGGCCTATGTGCTGGTGGCGCTGATCATGGCCGGCTGGGGCCCCGACGGGGCCTATGCGATGATCGGCGGCTGGCGCTTCCTGGGCCAGCTGATCGGCTACGCGATGCTGGTGGTGATGCCGATCACCGCGGTGGCGATGCGCGCCGAAAGCCTGTCGACGGTGACCATCGTCACTTCGCAGCAAGGGCTGTGGAACATCGTCTACCAGCCGCTGGGCTTTGTGTTGTTCGCCTTTGCCGGAATGGCGATGGCCTTTGTGCCGCCGTTCGACCTGCCCGTGGCCGAAGCCGAACTGGCCGGCGGAGTGCAGGCCGAATACACCGGCGCGCGGCGGCTGATCTTCCGGCTGGGGCGGATGGTGCTGATCCTGTCGGTGGCCTCGGCGATGACGGTGTTCTACCTGGGCGGCTGGCTGGGGCCGTGGCTGCCGGGCTGGGCCTGGAGCGCGCTCAAGATCCTGACCGTGGCGGGCGCGATGCTGGCGGGCGGGCGGATGCTGCCGCGCATCCGCGAAGCGACCCTGCTGGCCTGGTGCTGGAAGCTGGGCATCCCGCTGGCGCTGGCCAATATCTTCATCGTCGGGGTTCTCGTGCTGGTGGTGCCGCTATGAGCGCGCAACTCGTCTTTCTCGCCGCCTTCGGGCTGGCCGCGGTGTGGTTCGGCATCGTGGTGTTCCGCACCCATTCGATGGTGCGCTCGGCGCTGGCGCTGCTGTTTTCGCAAACCGCCATCGGGGCGATGTTCCTGGTGATGGAGACCGA
>JAJRUE010000342.1 GCA_024277955.1 Alphaproteobacteria bacterium
CGGCCCAAGGGCCAGGTCGCTCTTGATCCCGAAGTCCGACGCCACCGCCCGCACGTTGTCCAGCCCGACGGCCTGGGCGATGCGCACCGCCGGCGTGTTCAACGAATATTTCAGCGCATCGGTCAGGGTGACCGGGCCGATAAACTTGTTGGAATAGTTCTTGGGCGACCAGGGGCCGGATCCGGGAATGTCGATGGTGATCGGCGCATCCATCACCGTGTCGGCATAGGTGAACCCGATGTCCAGCGCCGCGCCGTAGACAAAGGGCTTGAAGGCCGACCCGGTCTGGCGTTTCGCCTGGATCGCCCGGTTGAACTGCCCGGCGACGCCCTTGAGCTTGCGCCCGCCGACCATCGCGCGCACCGCGCCATCGGCGGACATCACCACGATCGCCGCCTGCACTTCGGAATTCTCGCTCAGCCGTTCGGCAAACGCCTTTTTGAGCGCCTCTTCGGCAGCCGTCTGGATGCGCTGGTCAAAGGTCGTGCGGATGATCACGTCTTCGGTGGTGTCGCGGGTCAGAAAAGCCGGGCCGCTTTCCATCACCCAATCGGCGAAATAGCCGCCGGCGCGGGCTTCGGCGGCGGGCGAAAGCTGGGCCGGGTTGGCGCGGGCTTCGGCGGCCCGTTCGGGGGTCAGGTAGCCCTGTTCCTCCATCAGCCCAATGATCAGGTTGGCCCGATCCTGCGAGCGTTTCAGGTTGCGGGTCGGCGCGTAGCGCGACGGGGCCTTCAGCAGCCCGGCCAGCATCGCCGCTTCGGCCGGGTTGACCGAATTGGCGGATTTTCCAAAGTAACGCTGGCTGGCGGCCTCGAAGCCGCGCGATCCGGCGCCCAGAAACGCCCGGTTCAGATAGATGGTCAGAATCTCGTCCTTGGTGTAGCGCGCCTCCATCGCCATGGCGTAGACCGCTTCCTTGGCCTTGCGCCACAGCGATCCCTGGCGGCAGTCGGCTTCGTAGGCCGCTTCGCTTTCCCAGGTCTGCGGGTCGAACGGCACGCCAAGGCACAACAGCTTGGCGGTCTGCTGGGTGATGGTCGAGCCGCCATTGCCCGAAAGTGGCCCGCGCCCGGCGCTCAGGTTGATCCGGACAGCTGACGCGATGCCGCGCGGGCTGATCCCGAAATGGCGGTAAAAGCGCCGGTCTTCGGTGGCGATGATGGCGTTCTTGAGATACGGCGACACGGTTTGCGCGCTGATCTGGCCGCCGAACTGTTCGCCGCGCCAGGCATAGACCTGGTCGTTGCGGTCAAGCAGGGTCACCGATCCGCGCGCGCGCCCGTCCAGCAGATCGCCGGCCGGTGGCAGCGTGGTGTAAAAATAAAACACCGCCGCCGCCAGGATGACCGCGACCACGGCTGCGCCATACAGCGCCAAGCGCCCGATCAGCCGGAAGGTCCAGGAGATGATCGCCGCCAGAATTCCGAGAACGCCAGGCCGCCGGCGAACCGCAGCCTTTCGGGTCCGGGCCGCAGGCGCCCTTGACGAAGCCGGCTTTCGGGCCGTGGTTTTGGTCGCAGCCTTGGCGCTGGCAGCCCGTTTGGCGGCCCCCGTCTTTGCCTTGGCCCGGGCCGTCGGCTTGGCCGATTTGGCGGTTTTTTTCGCGGTTGTCTTGGGTTTTGCCCCGGCTCTGGGCTTGGCCGGGCCCTTGGCCTTGGGTTTGCCCGGGTAGCGCTTGTCCGCCACCAGGACGGGACGCTTGTTCTTGCCGGTGCCGGTCATCATGCACTTCCGTTGCCTGCTCAGGTTTTTCGAAGATAGCCATTGGCGCAGGGAAAGTCAGGGCGCAAGGCCAAAGCCATCACGATTCCGAATTGCACAGAATTTAGGCATTTGCCCGAATTCGTGCAAATTTTTCCGAAACCTTGGGTCTGGGGCCGTATTTCGCGCCAAAACGGGCGCGGTTTTCTTGCCGGTATTGGGGGTGGCGCGGTTGATGGCCGGGAATTTCTTTGCAGGCGCGCCTGGCGGTGCGCCGCTGCCACCAGAAAGGAAGCAACGTGAAACTGATCATTGCAGCTATCAAACCCTTCAAGCTCGAAGAGGTCCGCGAGGCCCTCACCGAAGTGGGCGTGCGCGGGATGATGGTGTCTGACATCAAGGGGTTCGGTTCCCAGTCGGGCCACACCGAGATTTACCGCGGCGCGGAATACGCGGTGAACTTCGTTCCCAAGGTGAAACTGGAAATCGTGGTGGCCGCCGATCTGGCCGACCAGGTCGTCGAAACCATCGCCAAGACCGCCCGCACCGACAAGATCGGCGACGGCAAGATTTTCGTTCTGGACGTGGAAAGCGCCCTGCGCGTGCGCACCGGCGAAACCAATGAAGACGCGATCTGATCGCGCAGACAACCAAAAGGACGCAATGAAATGAAACTCGTAAAACTTCTTCCGCTGGCTGGTGCAGCATTGCTGCTGCCGACGCTGGGCTTCGCGCAAGAGGCCGATACCACGCCGCCGAACAGTGAAATCGGCTTTATCCTGACCACCTTCATGTTCATCGTCACCGGGGTTCTGGTGTTCTGGATGGCCGCCGGCTTTGCCATGCTCGAAGCCGGGCTGGTGCGTTCCAAGAACGTGACCATGCAGCTGATGAAGAACATGGCGCTGTTCGGGATCGCGTCGTTGCTCTACTACGCCATCGGCTATAACCTGATGTATCCGGGGGACGGCTGGACAGTGGACGGCATCATCGGCGCCTTTTCCCTGACCTCGCTCGAACCGGTGGGGCTGGCCGGGGCAGAACCGGATCTGACCTATGCGTCGGTCGGGTCGGACTTTTTCTTTCAGCTGATGTTCGCAGCCGCCACCGCGTCAATCGTTTCGGGTGCGCTGGCCGAGCGGATCAAGCTGTGGCCCTTCCTGATCTTCGTGATCATCCTGGTGGGCGCAATCTACCCGATCCAGGCAAGCTGGAAGTGGGGCGGCGGGTTCCTGCAAGAAGCGGGCTTTCTCGATTTTGCCGGGTCGACCATCGTGCATTCGGTTGGCGGTTGGGCTGCGCTGACCGGCGCGATCATCCTTGGGCCGCGTATCGGCAAGTACAAGGGCGGCAAGGTCAATCCCTTCCCGGGCTCCAATCTTACGCTGGCAACGCTGGGCACGTTCATCCTGTGGATGGGCTGGTTCGGCTTCAACGGCGGTTCGCAGCTTCACATGGACACCGCGGGCAACGTGGCCGACATCAGCCGGATCCTTGCCAACACCAACACTGCCGCAGCCGGGGGCGCGATCGCGGCGCTGATCCTGACCCAGGTTCTGTACAAGAAGCCTGATCTGACCATGGTGCTCAACGGCGCTCTGGCTGGTCTCGTGTCGATCACCGCCGAGCCGCTCACCCCTTCGCTGGGCGCTGCAAGCCTGATCGGCGCCGTGGGCGGGGTTCTGGTGGTCTTCGCCGTGCCGCTTCTGGACAAGCTGAAGATCGATGACGTGGTCGGCGCCATTCCGGTGCACCTGGTTGCCGGTATCTGGGGCACGATCGCGGTGACCTTCACCAACGAAGACGCCACGCTCGCGGCGCAGATCCAGGGCATCGTGACGATCGGCGCCTTTGTCGTGGTGACCTCGGCCGTGCTGTGGCTGGTCTTGAAGATGATCATGGGCATCCGGGTCGACGAAGAGGCCGAGATCAACGGGCTCGACATGTCGGAACTGGGTATGGAAGCCTATCCGGAATTCCACCAGGGCTGACCCCGAAGAAACAGGACAACGAAAGCCCGGGCCATGTCGCCCGGGCTTTTTCCTGTGCCCTGCTCTTTGCCATTTGCGCAGGCCGGACTTCACGCTAGGATCGCGGTTCAACCGAGGCACGACAGGAGAGTCCCGATGAGCGACGCGATGAAATACCTGCTGCAGGCCCGCCCCGAAGCGATGGGCGCATACTTCAAGTTTCTCAAGAACGCCGGCACCCATCTTGACCCGAAGACGCGCGACCTGATCTCGGTGATCACCAAGGTGGATGTGCAGACCGAAAACGGGCTGAAGCAATACCTGACCCGCGCGCTGCGCAACGGCTGCACCCCGAACGAGATCATCGACGCGCTGCTGATGGCCTTTCCGACGCTGGGGCTGGCCAAGATCATCTGGGCGGTGGACATCATCCTTGCGATGAACATCAATGATTTCGCCATCGAGGCGCTGAACGCCGAACCCGAGTGGCATGACCTTGGTCCGCTCGATGATTTCTCCGACCGCGAAGCAACGCGGGTTGAGGCTGGCTACCGGTCGCTGTTCGTTTACCGGATGGGCGACAAGGTGCGCGTCTACGATACCAATTGCCCGCACCAGGCCACGAACATCCCCGAACTGGCGATCTGCGCGCAGCACCTGACCTGCCCCAAGCACCAGTGGAAGTTCGACCTGGAAACCGGCGAGTGCATCGAAAAGGGCAACCAGCCGCTGAAAAGCTTTGAAGCGCGGCTCAACGACGGGTACGTGCAGGCCTGGTGGTAAGGCCGGCTGCCTCCGGCGGGGATATTTCTTGACAGAAGAAAACTGAAGAAACCAGCTTCTTCTGTCCGAAAATATCCCCCGAGCGGAGCGGATTTCTCCCCGCGTCAGCGGGGAGATAAAAAAGTCTTGCGCCCCGCAAGGGGCGCTCTTCCTGGAAAGCTCAGACGCCGGCCTCGACGATGGCGTCCGCCAGGATCGGAACGGTGGTCTGGTTCAGCCCGGCGATGTTCATCCGGCTGTCGCCGATCATGTAGATGCCGTGCTTTTCGCGCATCGCTTCGACCTGCTCGGGCGTGGCGCCGATACGGCTGAACATGCCCCGGTGGCGGGCGATGAAATCGAAGCGGTCCGAATTGGTGCGCTGGCGCAGTTCCGCGGCCAGCTGTTCGCGCAGCGCCAGCATGCCCAGGCGCACCTCTTCCAGTTCCTCCTGCCAGTCGGCGCGCAGCGCCACGTCGTTCAGGATCATCGTCACCAGCCGCGCGCCGTGATCCGGCGGGAAGGAATAGTTCTGCCGGTTCAGGAAGTTCAGGTTGGCCTGCGTCACCGGCTTCATCCTGGCGTCCGGCGAGATGGCCATCAGCAGCCCGGTACGTTCGCGGTAGATGCCGAAGTTTTTCGAGCAGCTCGCCGCGACCAGCACCTCGGGCAGGCGCGAACAGACCAGGCGCGTGGCGGCGGCGTCTTCGTCCAGCCCGTCGCCAAAGCCCTGGTAGGCGATGTCGATGAACGGGATCGCGCCGGTCCTGTCCAGCAGTTCGACCACCTCTTGCCATTGGTCAAGCGTCAGGTTGGCGCCGGTGGGGTTGTGGCAGCAGCCGTGCAGCAGCACCACGTCGCCGGGTTTCACGCCCGCCAGGTCGTCCATCATGCCCGCGAAATCCAC
>JAJRUE010000343.1 GCA_024277955.1 Alphaproteobacteria bacterium
GAGCGCTTCGTTCACATCGAAGATGTCAGGAGTTCGAATCTCTTATCACCCACCAGAATTTTCGGCGTGCCCAGGCGGGCACGCCGCTTTCGTTTCGAGGCCCCGGCCATGACCCGCTATCGCGAACTGTTCATCCTTCGCGACGGCCAGACCGAGTGGAACCGCGAAAAGCGCGCGCAGGGCCATATGGATTCGCCGCTGACCGAGCTGGGCCGCCAGCAGGCCCGCACCCAGAATGCCCTGCTGAAACAGGCGGGGCTGCCCGCGGACACGGCTTTTCACTGCAGCCCGCTTGGCCGCGCCCGCCAGACGGCGGCGCTGGCCTTTGATGGTCTGGCGCGCGAGGTGGTCTATGACGACCGGCTCAAGGAAGTGTCGGTGGGTGCGTGCGAGGGGCTGCCGCTGGAAGACTGCCAGCGGCGCTGGCCGGTGGTGTTCGACACCGGTCTTTGGGGGGAGTGGTGTTTTCTTGCCCCCGGCGGCGAAGGCCATGCGGCCTTTGCGGCGCGCATCACCTCATGGCTGGACGATCTGAGAGGGCCAACCGTGGTGGTCGCGCATGGGATGGTTTCGCTGATCATGCGCGGGCTGGTGCTGGGGCTCGATCTGGCCGACAGCCTGGCGTTGCCGGGCGGCCAGGGGGTTGTCTATCATGTGAAAGACGGCGTACACCGGCGACTTGCGGCTTGAACTGACGCGCGGCGCCGGGTAACAGGCCCGGCGTGGGTGATTAGCTCAGTTGGTAGAGCGCTTCGTTTACACCGAAGATGTCGGGAGTTCGAGTCTCTCATCACCCACCATCCCCCACTATCCATCGCATTTTTCCGCCCTGATGCGGGTGTGTTGCGCCAGGGGGCGCCGGGGTGTTGCGTTGCGCGGCGGGGGTGCGCGCGCTGCGTTCACCTGCCGGAAAGCCCGGCCTGCGATTGTTTGTGCGAGACCTGCCACGCCCGGCCCAGGGGCTGGATCCCCGCGAACCGGCGGGTGTGGCAAGACGGCCCTGTCGAACAATCGAAAGGCTCATTCATGGGCAATGCGAGGACGTGCCGCGGCCATTGCCGCCCCGGCCGGAACGAACGAGTGACAGCATGGTGATCCTGGGTCTGTCGCAATCGCTGACCTTCTGGCGGCCGCGGTTCGCGGGCCAGATCGCCACCACCCCTTCGGCCCTGGCGAGCGCCGACTGGAGCGTCGTCGACGCCACCACCGGGGGCACGGTGACGGTCAGCGTGCTGGGGATGCCGGCCAACGGCGGAAGCGCGATCACCGGGCTGGAATACGATCTGGACCTTTCGGGAACCTGGCTGAGCGCCGGGATTTCGGCACCCGGAAACTTCGTGATTTCCGGGCTTGCCGACGGCACCAGCGTGTCGGTGCGTTTGCGCGCGGTGAACGGCATGGGGCCGGGGGCGGCGTCGGGTGCCAAGGCGGTGGTGCCGACGCTGGACACGGTGGCGCCGAGCGTCGCCGGGGTGGCGATCAACCAGGCCACCAACGAGATCGACGTGACCGGCGTGAGCGAGGCGGGCACGTTCTTTGCGCTGGTCGACAGCGTCGCCACCCCGATGAGCGGTGCGGCGATCGAGGCGGCGGTTCTGGCGCAGACCCCGGCGGCCTTCGTGAGCTTTCCGGTGGCGACGGGCGCCAACGCGGCGGTGATGGACAAGACCGGGGTGGCGGGCGGCACGGTTTATCTGCACGCCACGGTGCGCGATGCGGCGGGGAATTATTCGCCCGATACGCCCCTGGCCTTTACGCAGCCCGGCGACGTGGTTCCCCCGGTGCTGAGCGCGCCGCTTGCCGCGGCCAACGGCAGCAGCGGGGCAACGGCTTCGGTCAGCACCGACGAGGCGGGGGGCACGCTGTTTGCGGTGCTGAGCCGGTCTGCGGCGGCGCCGACGCCGGCGCAGCTGCGCGCCGGGCAGGACGCCAGCGGCGCCGCGGCGGATTGGGCCGGCGCGCAGGCGGTCAGCGCCACCGGGGTGCAGACGCTTTCGCCCGCGCCCGCGAACCTGGCGGCGGGCACGGCCTATTACGCGCATTTCCTGCACGATGACGCCGCCGGCAATGCTTCGGCGGTGGTCAGCGCGGCGGGGTTCAGCACGGTGGCGGCGGGGGCGGCGCCGACGGTGGTGGCTTCGACAACGGCCCAGGCGGTGAATGCGCCGGATGTGTCGGTGAGCGTGCCGACAAACCTGGCCGGCGACCACATCTACTATTTCGTCGTCGGGCCACAGACCCTGCCGGTGACCGTTCCGGCCGGTTTCACCCTGGTGACCACCGTGGCGGGCTATGGGACCACAGGCACTTCCTGCCAGGTGCTGCAGCGCATCTCGGCGGGGGCGGAGCCCGCTGTGCAACTGTTTTCCGGCGGCTGGTCGGACCGGGTAGTTCACGCGGTCTGCGTGCGCAACAGCGGCGGATTTGCTGCCCCCGGCGCCAGCAACACCGGCTGGGGCACGGCGCTGGACGCGCTGTCGCGCAACGTGGCGGGCGGGTCGCTTGTGTTCGACCTGTTCCTGGCGGCGGCGGCGATCACCCGCGCCGGCACGCTGCAAAACGGCGTCTCGGGCGCCACGGCGGCGGCGTTGGGGGCGCGCGAAAACCTGGCCGCCGGGGCCAGCGGCGACCAGCTGGCGAGCCTGGCCACGGCGAACGCCTGGGCGGCGCTTCAGATCGAAATACTCGCATAGGCAGGGGAAGAACATGGCACTGGACATTACCGCACTTCTGCCCGACCCGGCGCACCGCACCAAGCGTCAGGCCATGGTGGACGACCACTTTGGTTCTGTGCACGAGGGCAATTTCACCGGGTTCACGCCCGCCGAGGAAGCCAGCTTCACCACCGTGCAGGCGACCAGCGCAACGGCCCTGGTGGCGGCGCTGTCGGGACTTGGACCGGCTGACAAGACGATCATCGAATGCGCCTGGAACGGCGCTTCGAGCGACGGCGGGCGGGTGTTCGGGCTGAACGCTTCGTCGCTGAGCGCCAATGCCGGTGTCGACTGGGGCTACACGCGCCCGGCCTGTTCGGTGATCATCCGTCCGGCGGCCGGCTTCAGCCCGACCTTCGTGTCGACCTATTCGGACGGGGTGCTGGAGCTGGTGGGCCTGAGCAAGATCCAGATCGAGAACATGGTGTTTGACGCCACCAGTCTCAAGTTCTCGGCCACGCCGACCTATCCGGCCTATGCGATGATCGCGCTGAAGAACAACAGCTTTACCAACAACGACATATCCGCCGGCAACAAGTTCACCGTGACCATGTCGAACGTGCGCACGATGCATGCGACCGGCAACCAGTTTCGCAACTGCAGCGCGGCCTTTGTCGGGTCGCCGAACTACCTCCGGTCCTGGGACAACCGCTTTGAGGCGATGTCCAACAACGATGTCCACGGCATCCGCGGCTATGACGGGCCGGGCGCCAAGGCGGGCTGGACGGCGCATATCTGGGTGGCCGGCAACATCGCCTACAACATGTCCGCGGCGAACCCGGCTTCGGGGCTGCATTGCGATTTTCTGCAGATCTCGTCGATCTACGAAACCGGCCAGCACTGGGGCTACAAGGTGCTGGCCGAGTTCAACGTGGCGCATCTGGATCGCGGCGGCGGCATGGCCGGCACCCAGGGGTTTTTCGGAGACGACGGGTCGGGCTATGCCGGTGACTGGCTGATCCACAACAACCTGATTCTGCTATCGGCCTATTGGGCCTGCATGCCGTGGGATGCGACCGACAACCAGGCCAAGGTGGTGACCAAGAACATGTTTCTGCGGGCGGCCACGGCGAACGCCACCCAGGATGCATATCCGCGTATCGAGGGGTTGCGCAGCGTCGGGGTCACCGGCACCGGCACACTCGAGGTCAGCCGGAACTACGGGGCGCTGTTCACCACCGGCAAGGTTTCGGGCGAACAGTTCAGCGGCAATGTCGTGGTCAGCCCGCGGACAAATGCGGCCGTCGGGACGCGCTATGTGGACGTGATCACCGGAAACGGCAGTTTCACGACCGACGCCAATGGCTATTTGACCTACACCAGCCCCGACGCGGGGCTGACGGACGCGGCCCAGGCCAAGGCGGCGATCGCCGGGTTTGCGCAGCCGCTCGCCGGTTGGGGGGTGACGGCCGGCCCCGAAGATCCGGCGCTCTGGCCGAGCGGAGATTATGCGAACCTCGGTTCGGGCGGAACCGGGGGCGGCGGAGGCGGTGGTGGCGGCGGCGGGTCCGCGCCCTACACCCTGCCGGGGCCAACCCTCACCATCAACGTCCAGGTGGTCTGAGCGCCAATGGGTGCTGCGCGATCTCGCAGGCCCGCGCGGGCGGCCCCCGGGGCGGTTCGGGCGGGAAATCCTTGAAAATATATACAAAATAGATGTTTTGGCGCGCGCCAACAAAAACCTTTGATTTTCGTTCAAAATCGTTATCCTGCACGAATTCACGAAATGGAATGAATCCGTTGCACATCGGTTTTGGGAGAAAAAGATGGCAGACATCGTAATTTTGGGCGCCGGTATCGGTGGCGTCCCCATGGCCTACGAGATGAAGGCTGAAGCGCGCAAGCAGGACAAGGTCACTGTCATCTCGAACAACCCGTATTTCCAGTTTACCCCCTCGAACCCCTGGGCGGCGGTCGGCTGGCGTTCGAAAAAGGACATCACCGTGGATCTTGCGCCGGTGATGAAGAAGAAGGGCATCGACTTTATCTGCTACACCGTCACCAAGGTCGTGCCCGAGGACAACAAGGTGCTGCTGGAAAGCGGCAAGGAAGTGTCCTACGACTTTCTGATCATCGCCACCGGCCCGACGCTGGCGTTTGAAAAGATCGAGGGCCTGGGCCCGGATGGGTTCACCCAGTCGGTCTGCATGATCGACCACGCGGTCGAGGCCAATGACGAATGGGAAAGGTTCTGCGCCGATCCGGGGCCGATCGTGGTGGGCGCGGTGCAGGGGGCTTCGTGCTACGGGCCGGCCTATGAATTCGCCATGATCATGGACACCGACCTGAAAAAGCGCGGCATCCGCCACAAGGTGCCGATGACCTTCGTCACCGCCGAACCCTATGTCGGTCACCTGGGCCTGGGCGGGGTCGGCGACACCAAGGGGATGCTGGAAAGCGAAATGCGCGACCGGCACATCCGCTGGATCACCAATGCCATGGTCGACAAGGTCGAAGACGGGCTGATGCATGTCACCGAGCTGAACGCCAAGGGCGATGTCGAGAACAAGCACGAACTGCCGTTCAAGTATTCGATGATGCTGCCGTCCTTCATGGGCATCCCGGCGGTGCGCGACATCGAGGGGCTGGTGAACCCGCTGGGCTTCATCCTGGTGGACAATCACCAGCGCAACCCGAAATACACCAACATCTACGCGGTCGGCGTGTGTATCGCCATTCCGCCGCTGGAAAAGACCCCGGTGCCGGTGGGCGTGCCGAAGACCGGCTACATGATCGAAAGCATGGTCACCGCCACGGCCCACAACATCGCTCAGGAGCTGCGCGGCAAGGAGCCGACCCACGAAGGCACCTGGAACGCGTTTTGCCTGGCCGACTTCGGCGACAGCGGCGTGGCCTTCCTGGCGGAACCGCAGAACCCGCCGCGCAACCGCAACTGGGCCAGCGAAGGCAAGTGGGTGCACTGGGCCAAGATCGGGTTCGAGAAATACTTTATCCGCAAGGTGAAAAAGGGCCAGTCCGAGCCCTATTTCGAAAAGGCGGCGCTGAAGATGATCAACATGACCCGGCTCAAGGGCTGAGCCCGCCGGACATCGCGACGACACCAGTAGACGGGCGCGGCGGCGGTTGCCGGCGCGCCCGTTTTGCATGTGGCCACGGCCGGGGACGGGGGCTTGCTGGCGCGGGCAGGGTAACCGGCCCGATGCCTGGCAGGAGGCCTGGCAGGAGGCCCGGCAAGATAAATTGAAATATCCTCACACAACCGCTTGACGCCCGCCGGGCGCGGCCCTAAAACCGCGCTCACGTTGACCACAGGGTGGCAACGTCAGATGCGCGGTTGTAGCTCAGTTGGTTAGAGTACCGGCCTGTCACGCCGGGGGTCGCGGGTTCGAGTCCCGTCAACCGCGCCATTATTTCGCTCACGGCAGTTTCGCTTTGCTCAACGCCTCCGCGGGGGCGGTGCAGTGGCACCGGGCCGCAGTCGCGGCCTTGCGCGTTCGAA
>JAJRUE010000344.1 GCA_024277955.1 Alphaproteobacteria bacterium
TGTTCAGTTCTTCCTGCCCGGTCTCGGCTTCGCCCTTCGAGCCCTCGACCGGCACCCCCGAGGCAAAAAGCGTATTGCGCAAGCGGCGCATGATGCCTTCTTCCTTGGTGGTCTGCAGGATGTGGTAATCTTCGTTATAGGCGCTGATCGGGGTCAGATCGCGGTAGCCCTCGCGGGCCATGTCTTCAAAGCTTTTCTCGAAGATGAAGAATTCCAGTTCGGTGGCGGTGACCGGCGAAAACCCCATCTCGGCCAGCCGCGCCACCTGGGCCTTCAGCATGGCGCGCGGGCTGTGGGCGATCTCGCCGTGGCCGTGATGGTCCAGCACGTCGCATAGTACCAGCGCGGTGCCCTCGAGCCAGGCCGCCCGGCGAAGTGTCGAAAGATCGGGGCGCATCACATAGTCGCCGTAGCCCGCCTGCCACGACGTCGAGGCATAGCCTTCGACGGTGAACATCTCGAGGTCGGTGGCCAGCAGGTAGTTGCAGCAATGGGTTTCTTCCCAGGCGCTGTCGACGAAATGCTGCGCGATGAAACGCTTGCCCATCAGCCGGCCCTGCATGTCGACGATACAGGCCAGAACCGTGTCGATTTCGCCGCGGTCCACGGCCTCTTTCAGATCGTCCATGCTCAGCATACCGGCCATCGCACAATTTCTCCTCTCGCCTGTTCCTCGTTGCTGCGGCCCCGATCCGCGCCGGGGCCGCAATCGTCATACCAACAAGATCATTCGTAACGGTAGGGCCTGCCGGCCTTTACCATCGTGGCGTTGTAGTCCTTGATGATGTTCACCACCTTGGCCTTCAGTTCCGACTGCGACGCGATTTCGTCCCAGAAACGGTGCGCGGCCTCTTCGACCTTGCCCCATTCGCTGTCGTCGATCGTCGTCAGCTTGAGCTTGGTCCCCTTGACGCGCAGCGAAGCTTCGCCGCCCCAGTACCACCACTGGCGGTGATAATGGCTGTCGTTCATGCAGACCTGCAACAGCGTCTTGAGGTTGTCGGGCAGTTCGTTCCAGCGGTCCATGTTGGCAAAGAAGTGCCCGATCCAGGCGCCGGAAATGTTGTTGGTCAGGAAGTAGTCGGTCACGTCGGCCCAGCCCGAAGTGTAGTCTTCGGTGATGCCCGACCAGGCCAGCCCGTCCAGTTCGCCCGTCTGCAGCGCCACTTCGGCGTCTTCCCACGGGATCGTCACCGGCACCACGCCGAACTGTTCAAGGAAGCGGCCGGCGGTGGGGAAGGTGAAGATCTTGAGGCCCTTCAGGTCGTCAAGCTTGGTGATCGGCTTCTTGGTGGCAAAGTTCGCCGGATCCCAGGAGCCGGCCGAGATGTGCTTGACCCCGACCTTGGCGTATTCTTCCTTCCAGATCTCGTCCAGGCCGTACTGGTTGAACAGCACCGGCACGTCCAGGCTGTAGCGCAGCGCGAAAGGGAAGTAGCCGCCGAACACGGTGACTTCGGTGGGCGACGCCATCGAGTCATCGTCCGACTGCACCGCGTCGATGGTGCCCTTCTGCATGGCGCGGAACAGTTCGCCCGTTGGCACCAGCTGGTCGGCGGTGAACAGTTCGATCTGCATTTCGTCGCCGGCGATGGCGTTGAACTTGTTGACCATCGGCACGATGACCTGTTCGGCGAGCGCGGGCCCGGCATAGGTCTGCAGGCGCCACTTGATCTTGGCGCCCTGGGCGCGCACGGCCGGCGCTGCGAGGGCCGCCGCACCGACGGCGCCCGCGCTTGTCAGGAACTTGCGTCTTGTTGTCATGGTCTCTCTCCTTGTTGGTCGTTTCAGTCTCTTGATAGGATATTGCCTTGGATGCGCTCCTGTCGGAGTTCTGATTAATTCTGGTAGATGTAATGCGGCAGCCACAGGGCGATCTGCGGGAACACCATGATGGTAACCAGCGCCACCACCATCACCAGCACGAAGGGTATGATCGAACGGTAGATGTCGCGCATGGATATTTCCGGAGGCGCCATCGCCCGCATCAGGAACAGGTTATAGCCGAACGGCGGCGTCATGTAGGCGATCTGCGTCGTGATCGTGTAAAGCACGCCATACCAGATCAGGTCAAAACCCAGATGGTTGACCAGCGGGATGTAAAGCGGCGCAACGATCACCAGCATGGCGGTGTCGTCCAGAAACGTGCCCATCACCAGGAACGACAGCTGCATCAGCACCAGGATCATCCAGGGGTCGAGCCCCA
This sequence comes from Alphaproteobacteria bacterium, assembly GCA_024277955.1. Classification (GTDB taxonomy): domain Bacteria; phylum Pseudomonadota; class Alphaproteobacteria; order Rhodobacterales; family Rhodobacteraceae; genus JAJRUE01. The sequence continues at coordinate 2,207 of JAJRUE010000344.1, forward strand.
GCTTTTCGGTAAACAGGCTTTCGATCGCCTTCACCGCGCCCAGCCCGTCGAACACGGCGCCAAACCCCATAGCGGCGACGATGATCCACATGAACATGCAGGAAATCGCCAGGGTGTTGCGCACCGAGTTTTCAAAGACCTTGCGCGTCATCCGCCCCTTCAGGATCGCCGCTCCCAGGGCGACCATCGCCCCCACGGCGGAACTTTCGGTCAGCGACGTCCAGCCCTTCACGAAGGGCACCATCATTGAAAAGAAGATCACCAGCGGCAGCACCCCGGCCAGCAGCAGGTGATACTTTTCCTTCATCGGGATCGACAGGACCCAGCCAAGCTTTGCATGGTGGCGCCAGACCAGGTAGCCCGCCAGGATGATCAGCGACACCACCACCAGACCGGCCAGCTGGGTCGTGGCCATCGGGATCGCGCCGCGCTTGAGCAGCAGCAGGAAGCCGGCCACGCCAAAGCCATAGATCCACAGCGGAAGGTTGATGATCAGCGGCTGGATGCGGTTGAACTTTTCGCGTTCCTCGGGCTCCAGCGTGGGGCCGAGGCTGGGGGTAATCCTGCAGCGGATGTAGATGTAGATCATGAACATCGCCGCCATCATCAGCCCCGGCAGCACCCCGGCCAGCCACAGCTGCCCGACCGGCTGGCGCGCGATCATCGCGTAAAGCACCAGAACCACCGATGGCGGCACCAGGATACCCAGCGATGACCCCGCCTGGATCACCCCGGTCACCATGATCTTGTCGTAGTTGCGTCTGAGCAGCTCGGGCAGGGCGATGGTGGCGCCGATCGCCATGCCGGCGACGCTGAGCCCGTTCATGGCGCTGATCAGCACCATCAGCCCGATGGTGCCGATCGCCAGCCCGCCCGACACCGGCCCCATCCAGACGTGGAACATCTTGTAAAGGTCGTCGGCGATCTTGGATTCCGACAGGATGTAGCCCATGAAGATGAACATCGGCAGGGTCAGCAGCGGATACCACTTCATCAGCTTCATCACCGCCGAAAACGGAATGTCCGACCCGCCCGTGCCCCACAGCATCAGCGCCGCCAGGGCGGCCACGCCACCGATGGCGCCAAACACCCGCTGGCCGGTCAGCAGCATCAGCATCATGCTCGAAAACATGAAGATCGCGATCATTTCATAGGACATCAGGCGCCCTCCCCGTCGGCAGAGGCCTCGCGGCGGCGGATCGGTTCACCGCTGCGCAAATCGACGCCACGCAGGGTGGCGATGTCCTTGATGAATTCCGAAATAGCCTGCAACAGCATGAAGAAAATGCCGATTGTGGCGATGACCTTGACCGGCCACAGATAGGGCCGCCACGAGGTCGGCGACCGTTCGATGAACCCCAGCTTTTCCTTGGCCGCGTCCCAGCCGCCGGTCAGGAACGTTCTGAAAAGATCTCCGAAAAACGCAAACGGCTGGTCGCCGAAGTGGCCCAGCGCATAGGCGGTCGAACCGACTGCGCCGTAGAACATGACCGACAGGTAGAAGATCAGGAATATCACAGTAAAGGCATCGACCCAGGCCTTGGTGCGCGGGGTCCAGTTGCCGTAAAACAGGTCCATCCGCACGTTCGCCCCCAGCTGGATCGAATAGGGCCCGCCCAGCATGTAATAGGCGACCAGCGAAAACTGCGCGACTTCCAGCGTCCAGCGCGACGGCAGGAAAAAGGTCTTGGTGACCGACGACCACATCAGCACGCCGATCATCAGGAAGATCCCGTACATGATGATCCGCCCAAGGCGGTAGTTCATGGCATCGACGACCCGCACGAAACGCACCAGCACCGGGTTCATCTGGTCACCTCCGCCGAGATCGGGACGCCGCATTGCCCAAGAGCGCTGCGCAACAGCCCGGCAAGTTCCCCGGCCACGCGGTCTTGCTGGTCGGGCGTTCGGATCAGGTCGTTTCGGATTTCCAGCATCACGTTAAGCATTCCACGGCCAATCGCATGTTCCTTCAGGGTATGGGTGACGCCGTGCTGTGGCCCGTAGGGATCGTTGCGCCGGGCCAGCATGGTCGTGTGGCGCGCCCCGTCCGCCAGCATGGCATCCGCCAGCCTGTGGTCGATATCGTGCAGTATACCAAGTTCGACATCGCGCGGCTTGCCCAGGAAAACCGGCGTAAAGCTGTGAACCGTCACCAGCGCCTGCGGTGCGGGGTGCTTGTCGATCTGCGCTGCCACCGTATCGCGGAACGGCAGGTAATATTGCGCGACGCGGCGCTGTCGTTCCTCGGGCGTCAGACCGGCGTTTCCGGGGATGTCGAAAACCTCGCTGCGCGCGGGCATGGCGTCGTCGGCATCGGGGGGGCGGTTGCAGTCATAGACAAGGCGCGAAACCTGACACTCGACCAGCGGCGCGTCCAGCAGCCCGGCCAGCCCCCGCGCCACCGCCGCCGCGCCCGGATCCCAGGCCACGTGGCTTTCGCGCGCGGCCGCATCCAGACCAAGGCCCGAAAAAGCATCAGGGATGAAGTTCGAGGCATGTTCGCACACCAGCAGAACCGGCGCCGCGCCGGCCTGGTTGCGCACCCGCACGGGCGGTGCGTCGCGGCTGATCGCGTCGTGCTCGACGCCGGTTCGGGAATTCGTGCTGGACATGAACAGACAGCCCCAGATGCTCTGAAAAGAATTCTTCAACTGGGGGCCGCCTGTCAACTGCAATCTGAAAAAATCTCTTCACGCTGCCGGGCCGAGTTGGTATCTGAATGAAAGGGAGACTGCCCTTTGTTTGAATCTTCTGACACGATTGCCGAACGGCTTCAGAAAAGTTTTGCCAGCCTGACCCGGGCCGAACGCCAGCTGGCCGATTCGATTCTGGAAAATTACCCGGTGTCGGGCATGGGCACGATCACCATCGTTGCGCGCAATGCCGACGTGTCCACACCAACGGTGGCGCGCATGGTGCAAAAACTGGGGTTCAAGGGCTTTCCCGACTTTCAGGCGGCGCTGCGCCAGGAACTGCGCGACAAGGTTTCGGACCCGATCGCCAAGCGCGCGACCTGGGCCGGCTCGGCGCCCGACGAACATATCCTGAACCGCTTTACCGAAGCGGTGATCGGCAACATCCGCCAGTCGCTGGGCCAGGTGGATATCGAGGCCTTCGACCAGAGCTGCGCCTGGCTTGCCGATCTGGACCGCGCGGTTTTCGTGGTTGGCGGGCGCATCACCCGGTCGCTGGCCGACTACTTCTTTTTGCACATGCAGGTGGCCCGGCCGAACGTGACCCATATCCAGTCGATTTCCAACGCCTGGCCGCACTACTTGCTGGACATGAAAAAGGACGACGTGCTGGTGGTGTTCGACGTGCGCCGCTACGAAAACAGCACCCTGAAGCTGGCGGAAATGGCGGCTGAGCGCGGCGCCAGGATCATCCTGTTCACCGACCAGTGGTGTTCCCCGGTGTCAAAATTTGCGGACCGGTATTTCAGCAGCCGGATCGTGGTGCCGTCGGCCTGGGATTCGATGATCGCGGTGCAGCTGTTGCTGGAGACCGTGATCGCCGAGGTGCAGGAACGCAACTGGCCGGTAACCAAGCAGCGCATGCAAAGCCTGGAAGACATGTTCGACCGCACCCGCTTTTTTCGCAAGTTCACCTGAAAGGTGCCGCCCTGCGGGCGGCCGGTCCTTTGTCTCGCCCCGGCGTGGCCGGGGGCTCGGGTGCCTCCGGCGGGGATATTTCCGGACAGAAGAAGAGGGAAAATCCGGCCCCCCTTCCTCTTGCCCGAAATACCTTCGGGGGTGAATTGGCCGTCAGGCCAAGAGGGGGCAGACGGCCCCCCTGCGGCCGGGTTCAGAAATCCACCTCGACCCCGGGCAGGTCCAGCGCCTTGATCAGGTCGCGCAATTCCTGGCGCGCGGCGACGTTGGAAATGTTCATCTGCCCCTTCACGCCGATGTCGCGCAGATCCAGCAGGGTCAGCCCGCGCGGGAACAGTTCGCGGAAAATCACCCGTTCGCCAAATCCCGGAGCGACGCGAAAGCCGATCCGCCGCGCCAGGTCGTCCAGCGCATCGCCGATCTTCTTCTTGTTGTGCATTTGCTGGGCGCCCAGCCGGTTGCGCACCACCACCCAGTCCACCGGCTTCAGCCCGGCCTGCGAACGCAGCTGGCGCGCGTTCCAGACCATTTCCGAATAGACCGAGGGGCCGATGATCTTGTTGGTGTCGCCATCCACATGCGCCAGCAGGTCGAAATCGATGTAGCTGTCGTTCATCGGGGTGATCAGCGTGTCGGCCAGCGAATGCGCTACCTGGCTGAGCCGCGTGTGCGACCCGGGACAGTCGATCAGGATGAAATCGCAGCTTTTTTCCAGCGCCGCCACCGCCACCGACAGGCGCCGGTCATAGATGTTTTCGCCGGCGGGCAATGTCGCCCGGTCGACCTCGGGCAGTTCGTGAAACTCGGGCGAGGGCAGGTCGACCTCGTGCCGGCGCATGAAGGTCGCGCGGTTTTCGAAATACCGCGCCAGCGTTCTTTGCCGCAGATCCAGGTCCAGCGTCCCGACCTTGTGCCCCATGCGCGCCAGCGCCGTGGCCACGTGCATCGACACCGTGGACTTGCCCGCGCCGCCCTTTTCATTTCCGACAACAATTATATGCGCCACTGTTCTTTTCCTGCTGCCCGACCAGTAATCCTGCGCCTGCCCGACGCAGCGCCACTATATGTTGTGGATGCGGTGTTGAAAAGCGATGCTTCGATCCGAACCGCCCGCCGAGGGCGAAAATCTGCATTCCCCACCCCTCATCCGCCACCGCGGGCGCGCCCCTGGCCCCGGGATCGTCAGCCTTCGACCGGTTGCCCCAGGACCACAATCGCCACCCCCAGAGCCGCCAGTGCGCCAAAGCCCGACCCCATCACCGGCCGCCCCGCGCGGCGCGCGGCCAGGGCGGCGATCAGCGCCTGCAGGGCGTAATAGGCCGCGAAGGCGCGCGATGCGTAGCTGATGATCTCAAAGACATTGGCGCTCCAGGTCAGGGCGATGCCGACCGCCGACAGGATCGCATAGGCCTGGCGCGGGGTCACCCGATGCCCCGACAATTCGGCGATCAACCCGCCCGAGCCGCCGGTATCGGCCACCGCCGCGCTGAACTGCGCCGCCAGGGCCGCGGCCACCAGCAGAAGCGGCAGGATCGGGGCGACCACCTCCATCATCGTGACGATGGCGGTTTCGCTCAGCTCGACTTCGCCCAGTTCGAACGCATAGGCCAGCAGCAGGATGTAGGTCATGTAGATCGCGCTCGACAACCACTGGGCCCAGCGCATCGACCGGATCAGCGTCCGGGGGTCGTATTCGTCGCCCAGATAGCGCGATGTCTCAAACCCCTGCACCGTCACGATCAGGCCGAACCCGATGGTGACGGCGGCCCAGCCCGATACCTCTGGCGGCATCAGGACCAGCCCGCCGGATTTGACCTTGCCGGCGAAATAGACCGCCATCCCCAGCAACAGCCCGGCGATGATCGCCAGCTTCAGGGTTACCGACACGTATTCCATGTTTTCCAGCGACTTGAAGCCGCGTGTCCAGCCAACGAACAGGATCACCGCAAAGACGGCGGTGGTCAGAAGCCTGGCGTTGAGCGGATCATTGGCCGGCGTCAGGCTGAGCCCGAAGGCGCCAAACAGGTTCAGGTAGTAGGCGACCGAAATCATGTAGGCGAACCCCAGCGTCGCCGATGCGGCGCTTTCCAGCAGGGTTTCGGCGCGGCTGCGCCTGTGGGCGCTGTCGTCTATGGTGGCGATGTTGAAGCGGATCGCCGCGCCGAACAGGTAGGCGACCAGGCACAGGCCGGCCATCACCAGCGGGGCGAACATGCCGTAGGAGGTTTCCAGGATCGGCCCCAGCACCAGGAACCCGCTGCCGATGATCGACGCCAGCGGTGTGATCACCGCCCGCCACGACCGCGAGGCCAGAACCGGCCGCGACCACATGACCATCCCGGTCAGCACCACGACCGCAAGGATTGCGCCGTCCAGCAGCATAGGCAATCTTCCCGTGACTGTTTTGCGCAGCGTCGCAAAGCCGGGCGCAGTTGTCCACAGGCCCCTCCGAAGGATTTGTCTGTTTGGTCAAAATCGCCTAGGCTCGTCCAATAGAACCAAAAAATTGGGAGGCCATTATGACCAGGAAAACAGAATTGCTGCTGTCGGTTGCGCTTGGCGCGGGGATGCTGGCGGCGTCCGGAGCATGGGCCGGGGAACAGTCGATCACCCGCCTTGCCACCATGCCCGATGGCGCCGAAGTCACCGGGCTCAGCCTCAGCGCCCTGGGCGAGATTTTTCTGAACGCCCAGCACCCGGGCGGCAAGAACACCTACAAGGACGGCGCTTCACCGGCGCTGCTGGGCTATATCGACGGGTTTGCCGATGGCACCGGCTATGACGGGCCCGGCATGGATCTGCCGCCGGAAGACGCGCGCGACACGGTCGCGGTGGCGGCCGGCAGCTACGTGACGCTGGCGCGCGCCGGCGAAAAGCTGGGCTCGGGCGAACTGCTGGGCGGGGTCTACGACACCTCGGGCAAGCTGATGTATGTGTCCAACGCGCCGGACTTCAACGGTTTCGTGCCGCGCACCGCGACCGAGGCCTACCTGTACACCGCCTGGGAAGGCGCCGGGCGCGACGGGGCCGGGGCGATCAGCCGGCTGACGCTGAACCGGGTGGATGGCAGGTGGCAGGCCGACCTGTCCTCGTCGAGGATGGTCGATCTGAGCGCGATCGACGGCGGCCAGGTGCTGTGTTCGGGGGTGGTGACGCCCTGGGGGACACCGCTGATCGCGGAAGAATACTTCTTCTACAACACCGCCATGTGGAACCACCCGGACAACTACGACGCCGATGAAAAGCCGGGCTTTGCCGGCGGCAACGACAAGACCTACATCAAGCCGCTGAACATGCAGCGCTACATGGGCAAGATGGCCAACCCCTATCGCTACGGCTACATGATCGAGATCAACTATGCCGCCTCGGAAAACGGCGAAATGCCGGTCAAGCGCTATGCCACCGGGCGGCTCAGCCATGAAATCGTCGCGGTGATGCCGGACATGCGCACGCTCTACATGACTGACGACGACAGCGCGGGCTACAGCGACAAGGTCTATAACACCGCGTCCGGCGGGGTGCTGTTCAAGTTCGTGGCCGATGAGCGCGGCGACCTGAGCGCGGGCACGCTTTACGCCGCCAAGCTCAGCCAGGATGCCGGTGACGATCCGCGCACCACCGGTTTCGACGTCAGCTGGATCAAGCTGGGCCATGCCAGCGAACAGGAAATCGCCGGCTGGATCGCCGACTATGACGGGATCCAGGTGTCGGATTATGTGGACGGCCAGACCAGCTACATCTCGGATGACGAGATTCGCGCCTATGCGGAAATGGTTTCCGGCAAGGATCTGAACGGCGACGGCACCATCGCCACCGCCCCGGACGCCCGCGCCGCCTTCCTTGAGTCGCGGCGCACCGCCGCGGCGCTGGGGGCGACCAACGAATGGGACAAGCTGGAAGGCATCACCACCCAGGGCAACAAGGTCTACCTGAGCGCTTCGGCGATTTCCTTTACCATGGACAAGAGCTGGGGCGTCAAGGACTGGTCCACCGGCGAAATCGACAAGTCCTCGGGCGGGGACATCGCGCTGAACGCGGAAAAATGCGGCGGCACCTACGTGGCCGAGACCGGCGATGACTACAACATCACCCGGCTCGATCCCTTTGTGATCGGCAAGACCGATGCCGAAGGGCGCTGCGACGCCAACCTGCCGGCGAACCCGGACAACATCCTGGCGCTGGCCGATGGCACGTTGCTGATCGGCGAGGATGCCGGCAAGAAAAAGCATGACCTCGACATGATCTGGCTGGTGAAATAATCCCCGGCGAGACGCGACCAAGAACATTGAAGCGCCGCCCCGAACGGGCGGCGTTTCTTTTGCCGGCGGGCGGGGCAGGAGCGGCCGACAGGCCGTCAAGGCGCCCGAAGGCGCCTTGAGCAAGGTTTTTCGAAAAACCTTGCACCGTCGCACCGCCTGAACCCTTGCCCCCCGCCCCTAGGCCGCGGCCGGTTCGCCGCCGAAATGTTCCCAGAATTCCTGCCGTTGGTTCTTGTGCGGAAAGGGCTCGTCCGGCACCGGCACGCCGAGGAAGTCGCACAGCGGTTCCCAGCCTTCGGCCACGTTGAACACCAGCAGACGATCCGCCGGAAAGGTTTCGCGCACCTTTTCATTGTTGCGCCGGTAGGCGGCGATCGCGGCATCGCGGTCGGTGAAATCGGTGAAGGTCTGCCTGAGAAAGCCGTTCTTCATGGTGGCGAAGATCTCGGCGAATTCCGGCGGCAGTTCCATCTTGTCGGACAGGGCAAAGAACTTGCCGATGGTGGTGCTGAAACTGGCCCACCAGTCGTCTTCCGGGCGTTCGGTGTGAATGACGCGGGCGCCGGGAAAGGCGATCGAGGTCTGGTGCCAGACATGCGCGCCGGGCCAGTCCACCTGCGACTTGTAGCCGGCAAAGACCTCGTCCCAATCGACATCCTGACCGGCAAAGATCGCTTTCCAGTGGCTCAGCTGGGAAGGGTTTTCCATGATTTCCGTCATGTGGTGGGTGGGGCCGAAGCCAAGGATGCCCAGCGCGTCCTTCATGGTCATGGTTCCGGTGCGGCCAAAACCCGATCCGATGATCTGCAAACTCATGATCCTGTTCCTTTCGATGCGTTTTGATTCCAGTGCGAAGTGGTCTATTGTGTTGAGCGAAATTCATTTTCACACCAGCAAAACGATTTCAGGCCGCATGAACGAAATTCACCTCCACCGGCTCGACCTGAACCTTCTGGTGACTTTTCGGGCACTTATGAAAGAGCGCAGCGTCGGGCGCGCGGCCGAGAAACTTGGGAAAACCCCCTCTGCGGTCAGCCATGCGCTGGGGCGGCTGCGCGACCAGCTGGGCGATCCGCTGATGGTGAACGTGGGCGGAACCATGCAGCCCAGCCCCTATGCGCTGGACCTGATCGAAGAGGTGCGCCCGATCTTGCGCGCCATCGAGCGCGCGGTGCAGCCGCCCGAACCGTTCGACCCGGCCAGCAGCCACCGGGTGTTTCGTATCGCCATTCCGGCCATTCCGGCGATCGTCACCGAAACCTTCAGCCGCGCGCTTGAACTGGCGCCCAACATTTCGCTCGAATGGGTGCCCACGGCCACGCAGAACTACGACAAGGTAGTCGAAGGCCAGATCGACATCGCGATGAACCCGGCCGACACGCCGCTGCCGCACGGGATTTCCGAACATATCCTGAAGCCGATGCGCCGCTACACGTTTGCGCGCGCCGATCACCCGGCGCTGGCCCACTGGTCCAGGGAAGAATGGCTGAAATGGCCGCACATCATGGTCGGCATGGCCGGTGCCGCCCGTCAGACCGTGGAAGAGCGCGTCGCCCAGATCGGTGTCGAACGCCGTATCGGCGCGCGCATCCCCGAATTTTCAGGCGTCGCGCCGCTGTTGGTGCGCACCAACCTGCTGGCCAACCAGGTCGCCGTCGCCCTGGCCGACGGGCTGGAACGGTTCGGCCTGCGCGTGCTTCAGCCGCCGGTGGAGCTTCCCGACCTGACCTTCCGCGTGTATTGGAGCACCCGGCTCGCCAAGGATCCGGGCAACATCTGGCTGCGGCGGCTGGTTCTGGAAAGCATCGAAAAGGTGCAACGCGAAAGCGAAGCGCAGATTGACCGCGCAGGGGTGCTGCCCGCCCGCCCGTAGACCCCGGGGGGCGATGCAGGAAATTCGCCGCCCCGGATTTCGCGAGCGGCGTTCCCAATTCAAAGAAAAGGTAGGTCGCGCCGTGTCCCGACCGCTTGCAATTCTTCGTGGATTTCGAGACGTGTCCGCGGGCCCGCCGACTGCGGCTTGTGGTGTGCCGGGCGGACAATGACGGCACTGCGCCCAGTGTTACATTTTCCCTTCAAAGTCTTATGCGCAAGAAACGGGTCGATCCCGGGGGCTGGGCCGCGTTGAACTGGCGCCGAACTCCGGCGGTGTCACCATGTTTCAAATCTCGATCGCCCTTGCCCTGTTTCTCTTTCCGCTCGCCTGGAGCCCCGGCCCCGGCAACATGTTCTTTGCAGCCAATGGCGCGCGATTTGGCTTTCTCTCAACCGTGCCGTCGAATGCCGGCTATCATGTCGCGACCTGGGTTGTGACGGCCGCGATTGGCCTTGGCTTTGGCGCCGCTCTGGATCGGACCCCCCAGGCCTTTGTTTTCTTGCAAACGGCCGGTGCCCTCTATGTGCTTTGGCTTGCATGGAAAACATTCAGGGCGGGCACAGCCGAAGGGCACGAGGCCGCAAAACCCGCAACCTTTGCGGACGGGGTCGTTTTGCTTGTTCTGAACCCCAAGGCCTATGTCATTATCGCGCTCATGTTCACACAGTTTCTTGGCCAGTCACAGGGCGGACGGGTTTTGGAAGTGGCTTTGATCACGACCGTTTTCACCATCAACAACCTGATAGCATTTTCGGTCTGGGCGTTGATCGGAGACAAGATCGCAGGGTGGTTCGGAACCCCGCAAAGCGCCCGCAGGCTGAACATGGTGTTTGGTGTGATCCTGGCCGTCGTCGCTGTCTGGATGTTCCTGGGATAGGCAGGCTGGTCGCGCGCATCCGCCCGCCACCTGGCACAAGAAAACGCCGCCCCGATGCAGGGGCGGCGTTCGTTCGTAAGTCGCGAAAAGGCGAGTTCGGCTAGAACCCAAGCCCTTCGTATTTCTTCTTGAACTTCGAAACCCGGCCGCCGGTGTCCATCAGCCGGGTGCCGCCGCCGGTCCAGGCCGGGTGCACGCTGGGGTCCACGTCCAGCGACATGGTATCGCCTTCCTTGCCCCAGGTGGATTTCATCTGGATGATGTCACCGTTGGTCATCTTGACGTTGATGATGTGGTAATCGGGGTGAATGTCCTGTTTCATGACGCCGCTCCTTTACGCCTTGTCGCCGTCAAGCGGCTTGTAGTGGGTGTCTTCGGCGATCCGCGCCGACTTGCCGCGGCGGGTGCGCAGGTAATACAGCTTGGCGCGGCGCACGCGGCCGCGACGCACGACCGTGATGCTGTCGATATTGGTCGAGTGCAGCGGGAACACGCGCTCGACGCCCTCGCCAAAGGAAATCTTGCGCACGGTGAACGACCCGGCGATCCCCTTGCCGTTCTTGCGCGAGATGCAGACGCCTTCGTAGTTCTGCACCCGGCTACGCGAGCCTTCGGTCACCTTGTAGCCGACGCGAATGGTGTCGCCGGCCTTGAAATCCGGGATGTCCTTGCCGAGCGCGGCGATCTGCTCGGCTTCCAGTTCTGCGATCAGGTCCATCTGATCAACTCCTACTTTTGCTCGGGGTTCGGCCCCCGAAGATGTCTCGCGTCCTCATTGCTCTGCGTCTTCTTCCGGGTCCCTACCGTGTTTCTCACAATAAGCCCGCCAGAGGTCAGGTCGTCGTTCCTTGGTCAGCCTTTCGGCCATTGCCCGCCGCCAGTCCTTGATCGCCCCGTGATGACCCGACAGAAGAACATCGGGGATCGCGCGGCCCTCCCAGACGGCGGGTCTGGTATACTGGGGATGCTCAAGCAAAAAATCCGAGAAGCTTTCCTCCTCGGTCGAAGCCTGATTCCCAAGCACGCGGGGTATAAGCCGGACTGTCGCATCAATCAAGGCCTGTGCGGCGATCTCTCCGCCGGTCAGGATGAA
>JAJRUE010000345.1 GCA_024277955.1 Alphaproteobacteria bacterium
CGCTACCGGCGCGAAAGCGAAATGGAGCACCAGCGCGAAGTCCACGAAGACCTGATCGGCATGGGGCTGGGGCTGATTTCCGACAGCTACCACGACAACGCCCAGACGCGCGCCGACGCCGCCGGGGTGCGGTTCGACCGGCTCAGCCCCGAGGGCAAGAATTATGCCTGCCTGGTGGCCGAGCTGGCGACCGGCCGCCACGACGTGCTGGCGATGGGGGCGCTGGGGCTTGGCGCGGTCGCCGGCAGCACCATCGGGTCGGTCTGCGAGCGCGTGGTGCGGCGCGCCCCGATCGACGTTTTCGTGGCCCGCGACCGGCGCCTGGCGATCGGCGACGGGCCGATCGTGGCGGCGGTGGACGGATCGGCGAAATCCTTTGGCGCGCTGAAAACCGCGCTGGACATCGGCGCCCGGCTGGACGCGCCGGTGCATGTGGTGGCGGCCTATGATCCCTATTACCACTATGTCGCCTTCAACAAGATCTCGACCGTGCTGGACGAAGAGGCGGGCAAGGTGTTCCGCTTCAAGGAACAGGAACAGCTGCACGAAGAGCTGATCGACGACGGCATCGCGCGCATCTATCAGGCGCATCTGAACGTCGCCCGGACCGTGGCGGACGAGGCCGGCACACCGATCACGACCGAGCTTCTGGCCGGCAAGCCCTGGCAGGCGATCCGCAAATACGCCGAAAAGGTGGGGGCCAGCCTGTTGGTGATCGGCAAGACCGGGGTGCATGCGGACGCGGGGCTGGACATCGGCGGGAACGCGGAAAACCTGCTGCGCAGCGCCCCCTGCCATGTCTGGATCGGCCAGGCCGAATTCACCCCGCCCGCCGACGTGGTGGCCGAGGAAACGATCCAGTGGAGCGACGAGGCCGAAGCGATGATCGCCCGCGCCCCGGATTTCGTGCAAGCAATGGCGCGCACCGGGGTGATCCGCGCGGCGCAGGCCGAGGGCCATACCTTTATCACCACCCGCTTTGTCGAGGCGGTGATGGGGCGGATGATGCCCGGTGGCCGAGGCGCGGGCGGCGGCGGTGCCGATGGCTCTGGCGAGGCGATCCAGCGGGGGTTCGACCGGCTCGACTGGGATGGCGACGCGCGCGCGCTGCTTGACCCGATCACCGATCCGGGGCTGCGCGACGCCATCGCGCTGCGGGCCGAAAAATCCGCCCGCCGCGATGCTTCGGCGCAGGTGTTGCCGGCCCATGTGGCGCCGTTTCTCGAAGATATCGCGCCGCCGGAGGAAAACCGCGACATCACCTGGCGGGCCGCGTCGCTGGCCCGCCTGCAGCGGGTGCCCGAAGATTTCCGCGACCAGGTGCGCAGCAGCATCGAAAGTTTCGCCCGCCAGCGCGGGGTGTCGGTGATCGATGCCGAAATCGAGGACGAAGCCTTTGCCGCCGCCCGTATGGGCATGTGCCCGTCCGGGGCGAAACCCGATGCGCCCACGGGGCGGGGGTAGGGCGGATGGGCATGCGCAGCGATCCGTCTTTCTGTCCGACAGAGGGCTGCGCCTGCCTGGGCGGGCGCAAAATGCGCCTGCCGGGGGGCAGGCAGGCGCAGCCCGGCCCGCTGCGCGCCCTGGGCGGAAACCGACGGGAAAGCAGGCCATGACCGCCCCCGCCCCGATTGTCCGCGCGCCCTATCTGGTGGCGCTCAACCTGACCGAGCGCTGCAACCTGGCCTGCGACCACTGCTATCTCGACGCCAGGGTGCTGAAAGAAGGCGCGCGCGACGAACTGGACTCCGCCGAGGTCAAGACCCTGCTCGAACAGATCGCCCAGGTCGGCCCCGAAGCGATGGTGGTGCTGACCGGGGGCGAACCGCTGCTGCGCCCCGATCTCGAAGCCATCGCGGCGCATGCCAGCGCGCTGGGGCTGATGGTGGTGGTCGGCTCGAACGGCATTCTGGCGACGCCGGCGCGCCTTGAGCGGCTGCGCGCCGCCGGGGTTGCCGGCATCGGCCTGTCGCTCGACAGCCTGCGCCCGGACGTCCACGACGCCTTTCGCGGCCGGCGCGGCGCCTGGGCGAAAACCATGGCCGCGATCGACAATTGCACCGCCGCCGGCATGCCCTTCCAGATACATTTCTCGGTCACCGACGATACCGCCGGTGAAATCGACGACATGGTCGCCTTTGCCCGCGACGCAGGCGCGCTGGTGCTCAACGTGTTCTTCATGGTCTGCACCGGGCGCGGGCAGAAATATTCCGGCATCTCGGCGGACAGATACGAACGCGTGCTGGAACGGGTGACCGTTGCCGCGCGGCGCGAAACCCGGCTGATGGTGCGCGCCAAATGCGCCCCGCATTTCAAGCGCATCGCCATGGGCCTTGACCCCGGCTGGCAGATCACCGCCGCCCACGGCTACGACGCCGGCAGTTGCATCGCCGGCACCCGCTATGCGCGCATCACCCCGAACGGCACGGTGACCGCCTGCCCGTTCATCGAAACCCCGGCCGGTTCGGTGCGCGACCGCTCATTTGCCGAAATCTGGCACGATGCCCCGGCGTTTGCGGCGCTGCGCGCCCCGCGGCTCGAAGGGCGCTGCGGCGCTTGCGAATTCCAGAAGCTGTGCGGCGGGTGCCGGGCCCGGCCGCTGGCGCGCGACGGACGGCTGATGGGCGAAGACTACCTGTGCAGCTACCAGCCCGCCGGCGGCGCGGTGATCGAGCCACTGAGCCCCAAGGCGGCCGCCATGCGCTGGAGCCCCGAAGCCAAAGCCCGCATCGCCCGCGTCCCCGGCTTCGTGCGCGCCATGGTGCGCCGCCGGGCCGAAGACCACGTGCGCGACCAGGGCCGCGACACCGTCACCGCCGACGATCTGGCGCAGCTGGCGCGCCGCCGCTTTGGCGAAGCCGGTCCGCCACGGTCGCCGCGTCCGGAACCGCAGAGCGCGCGCGATGCATGACGTGGTGGTGATCGGCGGCGGCGTTTCCGGGCTGGCCTGCGCCCACGACCTGCTTGAGCAGGGCCTGGATGTGCAGCTGCTCGAACGCCAGCACCGCATCGGCGGTAACGCCCAAAGCCGCGCCTTCGACGGCTACCTGATGGAGCTCGGCCCAACCACGTTGAACGCCGCCTTCCCCGAGGTGCGCGCCCGCATCGCCCGCCTCGGGCTGGCCGACAGCGCCGTGCCGCTGGGCGCGGGGGTGCGCAAACGCTACCTGCTGGACCGCGACCGGGGGCGGCTGGCGGGGATCTCGACCCATCCGCTGGGGTTTTTCCTGTCGTCCTACCTGTCGGTGCCTGCGCGCATCCTGCTGGCCGCCGAAATCCTGCGCCCGCCGCGCCCCGCCGACGCGCCCGAGGAAACCGTGCACCAGTTCGTCAGCCGCCGTTTCGGGCGTGAATTCGCGAACAAGGTGATCGACCCGATGGCGGCGGGCATCTTCATGGGGGACGCGCGGGTGCTGTCGGTGGCCGGGGCCTTTGACCGGCTGGCCGCGATGGAGCGCCGGCACGGGTCGGTGATCCGGGCGATCCTGGCGTCGCGTCGCGGCGGCGATCCGGGGCGCAAGCTGTTTTCCTGGCCCGGCGGTGTCGCCACCCTGCCGCGCGCGCTGGCCGAGCGGCTGGGCGGGCGGATTGCGACCGGGGTCGCCGTGCGCTCGATCGCGCGCGCCGAGGGCAGGGGCGGCGGTTTCGATGTGCGCACCGTCCGTCACGGCGACCTGCGCGCGCGCGCCGTGGTGCTGGCGGTGCAGCCGCATGTGGCCGCCGCGCTGTGCGAAACCCTCGACCCCGACACCGCCAGCGCCGCCGGCGACATCGCCGCGCCGCCGGTCGCGGTGGTGTTCCTGGGCTATCGCCGGGCCAGCGTCGGCCACGCGCTGGACGGGCTGGGATACCTGACGACGCGCGCAGGGCCGGACCTGGTCTGCGGCACCGGGCATGTCTCGGGGCGCGACATGGGGCGCGACACGGGGCGCAACGGCGGGCTGTTCACCAACGGCGCGGCGATTTCCGGCACCCAGTTCGTGTCCACCATGTTCCCCGGCCGCGCCCCCCGGGGCCACGTGGCCATCGCCTGCTATGTCGGCGGCGCCCGCAAGCCGGATCTTGCACTGGCGCCCGAAGAACAGCTTGTGGCGGCGGTGCATGACGAACTTGCCGCCACCCTGTCGATCCGGGCGACGCCGTCGGTCGCGCGGCTGCACCGCTGGCCGCGTGGCCTGCCGCAATACAGCCTGGGCCATGTCGCCCGCCGCCAGTTGCTCGAAGACAGTTTCCGGCGGGTGCCGGGGCTTTTCCTGGCCGGCAACTACCTGGACGGGGTGTCGCTGAACTGCTGCCTGGCGCGCGCGCGCACCGTTGCCGACCAGGTCGCCCGGCACATGTTCGGGGCCGGGCGAGACGGGGCCGGACGCGGGCAGGCAGGGCATGACGGGGCCGGGCTCGCGCAGGGCGGACAATCTGCCGCGCCCGGAAACGGCCTGGCTTGATCCCGATCAAGTTTTCCGCCGAAGATTGGCGTTAGGGTCGCGCGAATCCCGCGCGAGGCCGCTGGTGTTGTGCGCCGTCATGGCGTTCGACCATCATGTTGTGCGATAACGCGGCGACCCAAAACGCAGAGGTGATCGGTTGGCACAGGACGTGGCAGAGCAGAATGACAGCAGCCCCGCGGGGCCGGACCAGGCCGGCGCTGCCCCGATCCTGTCGGTGGAATTCGACAGCGGCTGCGACGTGGACGCGGTGCTCGAACAGGTGGCGGAAGCGCTCAGGGCGCGGGGTCGGCGGGTGGCGGGGCTGGTCCAGCGCCGCGGGCGCGCAAGCGGCGATTGCAACTGCCGCGATCTGGACCTGCTCGATCTGGACACCGGCCGCTATCACCGGATTTCCGAAGACCGCGGCGCCCTCGCCGAGGGGTGCCATCTGGACTGGCAGGCGATCGCGCAGCTGGCCGGCGAACTGGAACAGGGGCTGGACGGCGACACCGACGTGCTGATCATCAACCGCTTTGGCCGTTCGGAAAGCGAAGGCCGCGGCTTTCGCACCGCCATCGAGCGCGCCATCGAAATGGGCATTCCGGTCGTGGTCGCCGTTCGGCGGAAATACCTTGACCCCTGGCGCGCGTTTCACGGCGGGCTGGCGCGCCCGGTGCGCCCGGTGGCGGCCGAGATCCTCGGTCTCTTGCCGGACAATTGACATTTTCCGAAAATGCCTTGATCAATATCAATCAAACTTCTCAGAGGCGGGCGGCCACATGCGACCAGGCGATCGGCAGGACATCAGGCAACTCGAACTTTTCCGGGACATGGAAGAGAGCAATTTCGACCGCCTGATGCGCGGCGCCTATGTGCATAATTTCCCGCCGCAGGTGCAGCTTTTGACCCAGGGCGACCCCAGCGATTTCCTGCATGTGGTGGTCGAGGGCAGTGTCGAGCTTTTTGCCAACTGGGACAAGCGCGAAACCACCATGTCGGTGGCGCGTCCGGTGTCGACCTTCATCCTGGCGGCGACGATCCAGGACGCGCCCTACCTGATGTCGGCGCGCACGCTCGAGCGGTCGCACCTGGTGCTGTTGCCCTCGGAAGACGTGCGCGAGGTCTTCGCCAAGGACCACGCCTTTGCCCGCGCGGTGGTGTCGGAACTGGCGCAATGCTACCGCAGCGTGCTCAAGGACGCCAAGAACCTGAAGCTGCGCAGTTCGGTGGAACGGCTGGCGAACTACCTGCTGAAATGGCAGAAGATTCAGGGCGGCGCGGACCGTTTCAAGCTGGGGCTGGAAAAGCGCCGGCTGGCGGCGCGGCTGGGGATGACGCCGGAAAACCTGTCGCGTTCCATCAAGGCGCTGCAGCCGCACGGGGTCGAAGTCGACGGCGCAAAGGTCAACGTCACCGATCGCGCGGCGCTGGAAAAACTGGCCAAACCGACCCCGCTGATCGACGATCCCAGCTGTTGACAGGCGGCGGGGCCGGGGGCGAACCGGATCGCAGGCGATCCGAGGGTGCGGAAATTCAATGCGGCGGACTGTAGGTTCAGCGGGCTGGAGCCTCGGTTTGAAATTCCGAGTCACACTGTGAGCATATTACGCCCGGCGGCGCCGCCGGGCAGCGCCCGACCCGCCCCCAAGGGCGCGCGCTTCTCGCCCACCCTCGGGCCGGGCGCTGCCCTCGGTTCGGAGCAGCGGCGAATCCGATCAGGGGCGACCTGGGAGTACAGCTCCGGCCTCAGGCGCTTTGGGCCGCGTCGGGCTTGTAGCCAAAGGAACTGTCCAGCAGGTGCCGCGTATACGGGTGCGCCGGCTTCATCGCGCGCATGTCGGCGACGCTCATCACCTCGACGATCTCGCCGTTCTGCATCACCGCGGTCGCATCGCACATATGCGCCACCACCGCGAGATTGTGCGACACCATGATATAGGTCAGCTTGTGTTCCTCGCGCAGATCCGCCAGCAGGTTCAGCACTTCGGCCTGCACCGAAACATCCAGCGCCGAGGTCGGTTCGTCCAGCAGCAGCACGCTGGGTTCGGGCGCGAGCGCGCGCGCGATCGCCACCCGCTGGCGCTGGCCGCCCGACAGCTGGTGCGGATAGCGGAATCGAAAGGCCGGGCCCAGCCCCACGTCGTCCAGCAGTTTCAGGATCCGCGCGTTAATGTCGCGAAACCCGTGCAGCGACAGGGTTTCGCCCAGCACCTGATCCACCGAATGACGCGGGTGCAGCGATGCGTAGGGATCCTGAAAGACCATCTGCACATCCTTGAAGAACGCCTTGGGGCGGCGTTTCGGTTCAAGCTCGAACCTGCCCACCTGCAGGCGGCCCGACCAGCTGGCGACCAGCCCCATGATCGCCCGCAGGATGGTCGACTTGCCCGACCCGCTTTCGCCCACCAGCCCAAAGCTGGCGCCGCTTTCGACGGTAAACGACGCGCCCTTGACCGCGTCCACCCGGTCGGCGCCGTCGCCGAACCAGACGTTCAGATTGTCGACGATGACCTTGCTCATGTGCGGCCGCTCACGCTTGGCGCCTGCGCCCAGGCAGGATCGCGTTTCAGGACATCCAGCCGGGGCTGGGGCGCGTCGATGCGCGGCAGGCTGCCCAGCAGGCCGCGGGTGTAGGGATGCGTCGCCTCGTGCAGCCGGGCGGCGTCGCAGACCTCGACGATGCGCCCGGCATACATGATCAGCACCCGGTCGCAGAAACTGGCCACCAGGTTCAGGTCGTGGCTGATGAAGATCAGCCCCATGCCGCGCTGGCGCACCAGACGGTCGATGATCGACAGGACCTGGGTCTGCACGCTCACATCCAGCGCCGAGGTCGGCTCATCCGCGATCAGGATTTCCGGCTCGGTCACCAGCATCATCGCGATCATGATCCGCTGGCCCATGCCGCCGGACATTTCGTGCGGGTAGGCGCGCATCACCCGTTCCGGGTCGCGGATCTGCACCGCTTCCAGCATCTCGATCGCCTTCCTGCGCGCCGCGCCGCGCCCGGCGCCGGTGTGAAAGCGGTAGATCTCGATGATCTGTTCGCCGATCCGCATTACCGGGTTCAGCGAGAACTTCGGATCCTGCATCACCATGGAAATCTTCTGGCCGCGGATCTTGCGCATGTCGCGTTCGCTCAGCGCCAGCAGATCGGTGCCGTGAAAGGCCATCCGGTCGGCCTCGACGCGCCCCGGCGGACGGATCAGCCGCAGGATCGCGCGCCCGGTCATCGACTTGCCCGAACCGCTTTCGCCGACGATCCCCAGCCGTTCGCGCCCCAGCGTGAACGACACCCCGCGCACCGCCTGAAATTCGCCCTGGCGGGTGGGGAAGGTGACGCGCAGGTTCTCGATGTCCAGCAGCGTGTCGCTCATCGGCTGCCTCCGTCCTTGGGGTCCAGCACGTCGCGCATCCCGTCGCCCAGCAGGTTGAAGGCCAGCGACACGGTGAAGATCGCCAGCCCCGGCATGGTCGCCACCCACCAGCTGTCAAGGATAAAGCGCCGCCCCTCGGCGATCATCGCGCCCCATTCCGGGCTGGGCGGCTGCGCCCCGAGCCCGAGAAAGCCGAGCCCCGCCGCGGTCAGGATGATCCCGGCCATGTCCAGCGTCACCCGGATGATCAGCGACGAAATGCACAGCGGCCAGATGTGCCGGGTGATGATGCGAAACGGCCGCGCGCCCTGCAGTTTCACCGCAGCGATAAAGTCGGAATTGCGGATCGTCAGCGTTTCGGCGCGCGCGATCCGCGCATAGGGCGGCCAGGCGGTGATGGTGATCGCCAGAACCGCGTTTTCGATCCCCGCCCCCAGCGCCGCCACAAAGGCCAGCGCCAGCACGAGGCGCGGAAAGGCCAGGAAAATGTCGGTGATGCGCATCAGGACGGCGTCGACCCAGCCCCCGGCGTAGCCGGCGATGGTGCCCACCAGCAGCCCGACGATCGGCGCGATCAGCGCCACCAGCGTGACGATATACAGCGTGATGCGCGAGCCCCAGATCATCCGGCTCAGGATGTCGCGCCCCAGGCTGTCGGTGCCGAACAGGTGGCCGGGCGCGCCGAGCGGGGCCAGCCGGTTGGCCAGGGTCTGGTCCAGCGGATCATGCGGCGCCAGCCAGGGGGCGAAGGCGGCGACCGCCAGCAGCCCGATCAGGATGTAAAGCCCGACCATCGCCATGTGGTTGGCGCGCAGCCGCAGCCAGCCGTGCCAGGCGGCCACGGCGCGTGCATGCGCGCGCGATTGCGGCGTGTCGGTGGTCAGCCATTCGCGCCAGCCTTGCCGGGCCGGCTTGCCGGTCACCGGCGGCGGCCTGTCCGCAGGAGGCGTCGTTGTATTGCTCATTTCGCCCTCGGATCGAAGACCTTGTACAGCAGGTCGGAAAAGATGTTCAGCAGCACGAAGATCAGCCCCACGACGATGGTGCCGCCCAGCACCGCCGCCATGTCCGCCGACAGCAGCGCCGTGGTGATGTAAGACCCGATGCCGGGCCAGGAAAAGATCGTTTCGGTCAGCACCGCGCCTTCCAGCAGGTTGGCATAAGAGAGCGCGATCACCGTGATCAGCTGCACCTTGATGTTGCCAAAGGCGTGGCGCCAGATCACCGTGCGTTCGGGCAGCCCCTTGACGCGGGCGGTGATGATGTATTCGGCGCTCAGCTGTTCCAGCATGAAACTGCGCGTCATCCGGCTGATATAGGCCATCGAGTAATAGCCCAGGATCGACGCCGGCAGGATGATGTGCGAAAAGGCGTTGCGGAACACCCCCCAGTCGCCGGCCAGCGCGCTGTCCACCAGGATCATCCCGGTTCTGACCGGCACGATGTCTTCAAAGAAGATGTCCAGCCGGCCCGGCCCGCCGACCCAGCCCAGAATGCCGTAAAAGATCAGCAGCCCCAGCAGCCCCAGCCAGAAGATCGGCATGGAATAGCCGATCAGCCCGACCACCCGGGCCAGCTGGTCTACCCAGCTGCCGCGCCGCACCGCCGCGACCACCCCCAGCGGCACGCCGATGAAGACGCCAAAAATCGTGCCCAGCGTCGCCAGTTCCAGAGTCGCCGGAAACACCCGGCGGATGTCTTCCGAAACCGGCCGCGCGTTCAGCAGGCTCATGCCGAAATCGCCATGCAGCACGTCCCACAGGTAATAGCCGAATTGCACGATGATCGGCTTGTCCAGACCCATCGCCTGATAGGCGGCGTCATAGACATCCTTGCCGGCGCGTTCGCCGACAACCGCCAGAACCGGGTCCACCGGCATTACGCGCCCGATCAGAAAGGTGACGAACATCAGCCCCAGCATGGTGATCAGCACCGACCCGACGGTCTTGGCGATCTTCCACAGGCTGCGCAGAAACGGGGGCGGCGTCTGCCGCCCCGCGTTGGTGTTTTCAACCGTTGCCATCAGGCGGGTTTCCTCACTTGGTCACCGGCCAGTAGCTGACCGCGGTGATCGCGCCGCCAAGGTTCAGGTTCTTGACGTTGTCGCGCCGGCCCGATTGCTCGATCCGCTGGAACATGATCGCGAAAGGCGAGGTTTCGCGGAACTCGGCCTGGATCTCGTGATACATCTGTTCACGCTTGGCGCGGTCGCCCTCGACCACGGCTGCGGCAACCTTTTCGGTCAGCCCGCCGGTGTCCCAGGCATTGCGCCAGGCCAGAAGCCCGGTCGCCTGCGCTTCGTCCGAGTTGTCGGGGTTGTAGGCGAAAGTCCCGGCATTGGTGTGCGGGTCGGGATAGTCCGGACCCCAGGCGCCGATATACATGTCCAGCTCGCGCGCACGGTAGCGCGACAGGATCTGCTTGCCGGTGCCCACGGTCAGGTTCAGCTTGATCCCGGCCTTGGCAAAGGTGTTTTGCAGCGACTGGGCGATTTCCAGACGCTCTTGCGCTTCACGCACCCCGGCTTCGATCTCGAACGGACCGACGCCGGCCTTGGCCAGCAGTTCCTTGGCCTTTTCGACATTCAGCGAGAACGGGTTTTCGTCAACCGCCCCCAGGAAGGTCGCCGGCAGGAAGTTCTGATGCACCACATACTGCCCCTTGAGGAAGCTGTTCTGCATGCCTTCGTAGTCGATCAGATACTTGATCGCCTGACGCACTTCCGGCTTGGACAGGATCGGGTGCTTCTGGTTGACCGACACATACATCAGCCGGCCGCGCAGTTCGCTGTCGACGGCGATGCCGTCCTTGCCGGTGATGCCGGCGATGTCGGACGGGTTCAGGTTGCGCGCAACATCGATGTCACCGCGTTCCAGCAGCAGCCGCTGGGTGGCGCTTTCCTGCACATGGCGCACGATCACGCGCTCCATCGCCGGTTTCGGGCCCCACCAGTTCGGGTTGACCTTGAGCGTCACCGATTCGTTGGGCTTCCAGCTGACCACCGTGTAGGGGCCGGAACCCGCGGTGTTGGTCTTGAGCCAGGCGTTGCCCATGTCGCCATCGACCTCGTGCTGCATCACCAGTTCCTTGTCGACGATGCCGCCGATGGTGGCGGTCAGGCTGTTCAGCACGAACGAAGTCGCAAAGCGCTTGTCGGTGGTGATCGACACGGTATCGCCGTCAGCCTTGATGGTGTCCTTGGCGTTGTCGGCGGTAAAGCCGAACTGGGTCAGGATGAAGCTGGGGGTCTTGTTCAGCATTACCGCGCGCTGCAGCGACCAGGCCACGTCCTCGGCCCGGATCGGGTTACCGGATGCGAACTTGCGCCCCTGCGCGATCTTGAAGGTGATGGTGCGCCCGTCATCGGACACGGTCCAGCTTTCGGCGATGTCGGGGCCATAGCCCGCATCCAGGTTGGCCGGGTCGAAGTTGACCAGCTTGGAATAGACATTGCGGCTGACGTCCGAGCCGGCGAACTCAAAGCTTTCGGCCGGATCCAGCGTGGTGATGTCGTCGATCCGGTTGGCGATCACCAGCACGTTGGCCGGCGTTTCGGCCCAGCCGGCGACCGCGGTCACGCCGACCGCCAGCCCCACGGCAACCGATGCCATCAGGTTCTTTAATGGTTTCATGTTATAGATCCTCTCCTTTTAGCCTGTTGTTATTGATGCTGTTTTTCGCTCGCGCCCCAGGTTTTTTCCAATACGCGCAGCCAGTTTTCATGGGCAAGCTTCTTGATGAGCCCTTCATCGTATCCGTGTGCGCGCATGGCCGCGCGCAGCGCCCCCAGCCCGGCGGCGTCGCCGATCTCCTCGGGCACCATGGCACCGTCGAAATCGCTGCCCAGCCCGACCCGGTCCTCGCCCAGCCGGCTGATCAAGTGATCCAGATGGCGCAGCATCGTGTCAAGCGGCACGTCGGGGCGCATCTGCCCGTCCTCGCGCAGAAAGGCGCAGGCAAAGTTCAGCCCGACCATGCCGTCGCTTTCGGCGATCGCGTCCAGCTGGCGGTCGGTCAGGTTGCGGGCATGCGCACAGATCGCGTGCGCATTGGAATGGGTGGCCACCAGCGGCGCATCGCTGAGACGCGCCACATCCCAGAACCCGGCCTCGTTCAGATGCGAAAGATCCAGCATGATCCCCAGCGCGTTGCAGCGGCGCACGAGGCGCTTGCCGGCGTCGGTCAGCCCCGGGCCGATGTCGGGCGATGACGGAAAGCGGAACGGCACCCCGTGGCCAAAGATCGTCGGCCGGCTCCAGACCGGCCCGAGCGAACGCAGCCCCGCCGCGTGCAGCACCTCGAGCGCGTTCAGATCGGCGTCGATCGCCTCGGCGCCCTCCATGTGCATGATCGCCGCCAGGGTGCCCTGGGCGAAACAGTCGCGCAGGGCCGCGACATCGGTGCAGATGCGCAGATCGCCGCGCGCCTGCAGGCGCAGCAGGATGGCGATTTCCTGGAGGATCACCGCCAGCGCCGCGGGCTGGTCCAGCGGCGCGGGCAGGGGCAGGTCGTAGCTGGGGCGCGACATTTCTTCGTATTTGTCGTCGGGGATGTCGTCGGAACGCACATAGAGCGCGAAGAACCCGCCGCCAAAGCCGCCCTTGCGGGCCCGCGGCAGGTCGATATGCCCGTCGCGCCCGGCCGAAAACGACGGCACGGCATCCAGCCCGCCGCCGATCAGCAGTTTCAGCGGCACGTCGTTGTGCCCGTCGAATATCAGCGGTTCGCGATTTTCCGTCACAGGACCCCCCAAGGTTGTGCGCATGGCCGGTTTTGCACCCCGATAGCCTAGCAACAGAAAAATTGATTAGGCCATAGGTGTTTTAACAAGTAAAACTCATAGATATATGAGAAAAACTCAAACTAACCGCGAAAGGTTCCCCGATGCCGCGCAAGAACTGGCACTCATTGTCCGAATACCAGGCGCTGCGGGCGATGATGGAGGGCAACTCGACCACCTCGGCGGCGCGCCGGCTGGGGATCTCGCAATCGGCGGTGTCGCGGGCGCTGGCGTCGCTTGAAGGGCGGGTCGGGCGGACGCTGTTCGAACGGGTCGGCGGGCGGCTGATGCCGACGGCCGCGGCGGTCAGCCTGAACGCCCGGCTGGACGCGCTGTTCAGCGCGCTCGACGCGATTGACGGGCCGGTGGAAAGCGGGCGCGAAAGCCTGCGCCTGATCGCCCCGCCCACCTTTGCGGGGCCGTTCCTGGTGGGGCACCTGGCGCGGTTTCGCGACGCCGCGCCCGACGCCCACCTCAGCCTGGACGTGGGCACCTCGCGCGACGTGATCGCCGGGGTGGCCGAAGGCGCCTTTGACATGGGCGTGACCGGGGTGGAACTCAGCCGCGCGGGCGTGCGGCTGATCCCGTTCCGGCGGGCGGCGGCGGCCTGCGCGATCCCGCAGGGACATCCGCTGGCCCGGCTTGAAACCGTGCGCCCGGCGGATCTGGACGGCCAGGATCTGATCCCGTTCAACTACCGCCACGCCCGGCGCGCCCAGCTGGACAAGCTGCTGCACGAAGCGGGCGCCCGCCCGCGGGTGGCGATCGAGGTGTCGACCTCGGCGGCGGCGATCGATCTTGTGCGCGCGGGCGTCGGGGTGGCGGTGGTGCACCCGTTCCCGGCCAGCGTGGTGGCGCCGCAAGAAGTGGTGTTCCGGCCGTTTTCCTCGGCCATCGCCTATCAGACCTATTTCGTCGCCGCCGACGACCGGCCGCTGTCGCGCATCGCCCGGCAGTTCATGCGCCACGTGCGGCTGCACACCCCGGCGGACGCCTTTTCCGAACCGGTCTGAGCCGGCGCCGGGTTACCGCCCCGCGCCGCCCCGCGCCGGCTTCAGTTCTGCACCATCGCCGCTTCCCAGGCGCGCAGGAACCGCCGGCGCTTCAGGTCGTCCAGATAGACCAGCAGCCCCGGTCCCAGCCGGATCGGGCGCAGCGCCGGGTTGTCGCCGCCGGGCTGGGCGTCGATCGGCGGAAAGGGGTAGGCGGCGGGGTCGGCCTTGCCCCAGGACAGGCGCAGCAGATGGTCGACAAAGCGCCCGGCAAGCTCGGGATCGGGCGCGTTTGCCGGGATCAGCGCCGAACGCAACATCACCGTGGTAAAGTCCTGCGGCTCGATGATCTCGATCCGCCCGGCCAGGTCGCGCCGCGCCGCCGCGTAGCTGCCCAGCACGTTATAGGCCAGCGCGATGCGCCCCGAGGCCACGTCCTCGATCATGTCGGACGAGCAGCAGTACAGCCGCGCGCCCAGCCCGCCCATCACCTCGGCCAGCCGCCAGAAGGTTTCAGAATTGCGCGAATCCTGGGTGGCGAACAGATAGCCCAGCCCGCTGGCGCGCACGTCATAGGTGCCGATCCGGCCGCGAAACCGGTCAGGGTGGGCGCGCAGCACGGCGATGATCTGTTCGCGGGTGCGCGGGATGTCCAGCCCGGCAAAGGCGGCGGGCGAAATCACCACCGCCGCCGGTTCCTGGGTGAAGGCGAACACATGGTCGCGCCACTTGCCCCAGGGCGGCACCAGCGCCGTCGCCGCCGAACGGCGGGCGCGGGTGAACCCGTCGTTGGCCAGCTTGGTCTGCAGGTCCATGGCCGAAGAAATCGCCACGTCATACACCGCCCCTTCGCGGGCGATGGCCTGCATCAGCTGGCCGGAACTGACGGTGGTGTAGCTGACCGTGACATCCGGGTTATCCCTTTGAAAAGCCAGGATGATCGGGGTAAACAGATCGGTGTCGGCGGTCGAGATCACCCGCAGCGCCGGGCCGTTTCCGGCCCCCGGAAACTCGGTCACCGTTTCGATTTCAAAGCCTTGGGCGGCGGTCGCGAAAAGCGCCAGCGCCAGGCTCAGAGCGGCAGGAACAAGGTGACGCATGCGCCGGTCCTTTCTTTTCGGTTGGCAAGCTGCAGGCCGCCGCCATGGGCCTCGGCGACCTCGCGCGCGATGGTCAGGCCCAGCCCCGACCCGACAGTGGCGGCGGCGTTGTCGCCGCGTTCGAAACGCCGGGTCAGCCGCGCCGCGTCGCCCGGCGGAAAGCCCGGCCCCTGGTCGAGCACCCGCAGCGCCGCCCGGCCATCGTCCAGGCCCGTTTCCAGCCGGATCACCGCTTCGGGCGGGGAATATTTCACCGCGTTGTCCAGGATGTTCTGCAGCGCGCTTTGCAGCAGGATCGCATCGCCCGAAACCGTCGACCGCGCCTGCAGGTCCAGTTCAAGCGCGATGTCCTTCAGTTCGGCCACCGGGCGCAGCCGGTCCACGGTTTCGCCCGCCAGCGCCGCCAGATCCACCGGGCTGCGGTCCAGGTGGTCGGTGCGAAAAGTGACCATCGCGTGATCCAGCAACTGCCCGGCGGCGCGCGAGCTTTCATCGACGGCGCGGATCATCTCCTTGAGCGCCTTGCGGTTTTCCGCCCCCTCGGCGCGCCGCAGCGCCACCTCGGCCTGGGTGCGCACCGTGGCCAGCGGTGTGCGCACCCGATGCGCCGCCTCGGCGATGAAATCCTCGGACCGCGCCAGCGATGTCTTGAGCCGGGCGATGAAACTGTTGAGCGAACGCACCAGCGGCGCCATTTCCGCCGGCACCGGGGCGCTGACCGGGCGCAGATCCTTGGGCCCGCGCCGCGACACCGCGCCCGCCAGCCGATCCAGCGGGCGCACGCTGGCCTGCGCCGCCACCAGCGCCAGCAGAACCGAGGCCAGAAAGAACCCCACCCCCAGCGCGGCGCTGATCCGCCCGATGCGCGCCAGCGTGCGCGCCCGCCCGGTCAGCGTCTGGGCCACCGTCACCACCACCCGAACCGGCGCCGCCGCCCGCGACAGGCTGCGCGCGGCGCTGGCCATGCGCACCGGCTCGCCCTTGTAGGGGGCGGTGGCAAACACGGTTTCGCCGCCGCGCGGGGCCGGGCCGACGGCGGGCAGGTCGCCGTAGCCGGTCAGCAGCTCGCCCCCGGCGGTGATCCGGTAGAACACCCGGTCGTCGCTGACATTGCCCAGCATCGACAGCGCCGCATAGGGAATGTCGATGCCGATCTCGCCCCCCTGGACCGAGGCGCTGTCGAGGATCGAGGTGACCGAGGCGGTCAGGATGTTGTCCTGGCTGCGCTGCGCCACCTGCCGGGCAAAGCCATGCACCAGCACGAAGAACACCACCGACAGCAGCGCCGCGCCCGCCAGCAGGATCAGCGCCAGCCGCCGGCGGATCGAGCCCGCCACCTGCAGATCGCCGCGCGTGCTCATGGCCCGGCCACCTGCAGCCGGTAGCCCAGCCCGCGCACCGTCTCGATGCGCACGTTCGAGCCGGCCAGGTGCTTGCGCAGCCGGGCGATATAGACCTCGATCGCGTTTTCGGAAACCTCTTCGTCATAGGCAAACAGCCGGTCCACCAGCCGCGGCTTGGAAAAGATCATTCCCGGCGCGGCCACCAGGATTTCCAGCAGCCGCAGTTCCTTGTTGCGCAGCGTGATGCGCCGGCCCGCCACCTGCAGGGTGCCGGCCAGCGAATCGAAGGTCAGATCGCCGATTCGCCGGGCGTTGTCGGCCGCACCCGCGCGCCGGCGCAGCACCGCCCGGCAGCGCGCTTCCAGCTCGGAAAAATCGAACGGCTTGACGATGTAGTCATCGGCGCCCAGGTCCAGCATGCCGACCCGGTCCGACACTTCGCTGCGCGCCGTCAGCACGATCACCGGCGTGTCGTCGCGGCGCTGGCGATGGGCCTGCAGAAAGCTGCGCCCGTCGCCGTCCGGCAGCATTATATCCAGCAAAATCAAGTCGTAACCACCGGTTTCCAGAAAGGCGCCAGCGGTCGAAAGATCCGGCGCGACATCGGCCACATGGCCATCCAGCCGCAGCCGGTCGGCCACCGCCCCGGCCAGTTTTTCATTGTCCTCGATCAGCAGGAACCGCATCGGCGGATCGTCTCCTTTCACCCTCTTGCCGCCACGGCGCGCGGGCGCCCCGTGACAGGCTGATGTCAGCTTGGCGTGGTCTTGGTCCAGTCATGGGCGCCAAGCGGCGCGAAAGTCAAACGGGAGGATACCATGACGAAATTCAGCATGACCCGGCGGGTGATGATGGCGGCGGCCGTCGCCACGCTCGGCCTCGGCGGGGCGGCCCAGGCCGGCAGCCACCAGGTGCTCGACAGCATCCACTTCCTGATCCCCGGCGGGGCCGGCGGCGGCTGGGACGGCACCGCGCGCGGCACCGGCGAAGCGCTGACGAAATCCGGGCTGATCGGCTCGGCCACCTACGAAAACATGTCCGGCGGCGGCGGCGGCAAGGCGATCGGCTTTCTGATCGAGAACGCCGCCAGTCAGCAGGATACGCTGATGGTGAACTCGACGCCGATCGTGATCCGCTCGCTCACGGGCGTGTTCCCCTACAACTTCCGCGACCTGACGCTGGTGGCCTCGATCATCGGCGACTATGCGGCGATCGTGGTCGGCAAGGACAGCCCGATCAACTCGATGGGTGACCTGGTGGCCGCCTACAAGGCCGACATGGGCGGCACGGCGATCGGCGGCGGCTCGGTGCCCGGCGGCATGGACCACCTGGTGGCGGCGATGGTGATGCAGGCGGCGGGCGAAGACCCGACGGCGGTGAAATACATCCCCTATGACGCCGGCGGCAAGGCGATGGCGGCGCTGCTCTCGGGCGAGATCAAGGCGCTGTCCACCGGCTTTCCGAAGCGGTCGAACTGGCGCGCGCGGGCGAAGTGAAGATCATCGGCGTCACCTCGGACGCCCGCGTCGATGCCTTTCCGGATGCGCCGACCATGAAGGAACAGGGGATCGACATGACCTTCGTGAACTGGCGCGGTTTCTTCGCCGCCCCGGGCCTGCCGGCGGACAAGCTGGCGAAATACCAGGAGGTGCTGGCCAAGATGTATGATACGCCGGAATGGGAAGAGGTGCGGGCGCGCAACGGCTGGGTCAACATCCACAACTCGGGCGACGACTTCCGCAAGTTCCTGGAAGAGCAGGAACAGATCATCGGCGACCTGATGCGCAAGCTGGGTTTCCTCTGAGCCCGACGGCGGGTGCGAGGGGCCAGCCCCTCGCGCTCCCCGAGGTATTTTCGGCAAGAGGAAGGGGGGACGAACGCGCGCCCCCCTTCCGTGGAAGGTAGATCGCCTTCCCCTTGCACGGTCATCGGCTCCTCAGCCTGTGCCGCGCAGGCAGGGTGATCCGAAAATGGTAAACATTCTCTTTCCTCTTGCTGAAAATACCTCGGGGGAGTCCGCCGCAGGCGGACGGGGGCAGCGCCCCCACAGCACATCGGACAACCACGCTCGCCCGAAAGGAGACCCCACATGGCCCTCGACCGCTGGCTGGCTCTCGCGATCCTCGCGATAGCCCTGATCTACGGCTATACCGCCTTTTTCACCATGGACGCCGGCCTGCCGCCCTTCATGCGGCGCAACCCGGTCTGGCCCTCGACATTCCCCAAGATCCTGTCGGTGCTGGCGGTGCTCACCGCCCTGGCCATCGTGCTGGGCTTTGAAAAATCCGACGGGCCCAAGGCGAGCGAGATCAACTATCGCCGGCTTCAGGACTACAAGATCGGCCAGGCGCTGACGCTGCTGGGGCTGATGGTGGCCTATGCGCTGCTGCTGCGCCCGGCGGGCTTTTTGCCGGCGACCACCGGCTTTCTGGCGATCGGCGCCATGGTGCTGGGCGAGCGGCGCTTTCACATCCTGATCCCGGTGGTGCTGATCGCCGCGGTGGGCATCTGGTATCTGGTGCAACAGGTGCTGGGGATCTACCTGCGCCCCTGGCCCTTCTTCCTTGGAAACGGAGCCTGACATGCTCGAAGGTATCCTGGTCGGCCTGAGCACGGCCTTTTCGTTCACCAATATTCTGATGGTCATCGGCGGCTGCCTGATCGGCACCTTCATCGGCATGCTGCCGGGGCTGGGGCCGATGTCGATCATCGCCATCATGATCCCCATTGCCATCGGCATCGGAGACCCCTCGGCGGCGCTGATCCTGCTGGCGGGCGTCTATTACGGGGCGATCTTTGGCGGCTCGACCTCTTCGATCCTGATCAACGCGCCCGGCGTCGCTTCGACCGTGGCCACCAGTTTCGACGGCTACCCTTTGGCGCGCCAGGGCAAGGCCGGCAAGGCGCTGACGGTGGCGGCGATATCCTCGTTTGCCGGGGGCACCATCGGCGCGGTGCTGCTGATGATCTTCGCACCGATGCTGGCTTCGGTGGCGCTCTTGTTCCATTCGGCGGAATATTTCGCGCTGATGGTGGTGGGGCTGTCGGCGATTGCCGCCTTTGCCGGCACCGGGCAGGTGGCCAAGGCGATCCTGATGACGCTGGTGGGGCTGATCATGGCCACCGTGGGCGAGGGCGCGCTGTTCAACCTGCCGCGCTTTACCATGGGGATCATGGATTTGCAGTCGGGTTTCGGCTTTATCACGCTGGCCATGGCGATGTTTGCGCTGCCCGAAGCGATCTACCTGGTGCTGTACCCGAGCCGGTCGAACACCTCGGGCGCGAGCAACGAGATCAAGGACTTGCGCATCACCCGCTCTGAGGCGCGCCAGATCGCGCCGGTGATCGGGCGCCAGTCGATCCAGGGCTTTCTGATCGGGGTGCTGCCCGGCGCCGGGGCGACGATCGCGTCGTTCCTGGGCTATGCGGTAGAGCGCAACATTGCGCCGAAGGACGAGCAGGAACAGTTCGGCAAGGGCTCGCTCAAGGGGCTGGCCGCACCCGAAAGCGCCAACAACGCCGCCTGCACCGGCTCTTTCGTGCCGCTGCTGACCCTGGGCATTCCGGGCTCGGGCACCACCGCGATCCTGCTCGGCGCATTGATCGCGCTGAACGTCAGCCCGGGGCCGCGGCTGATGGTGGACGAGCCGGAGATCTTCTGGGCGGTGATCATTTCCATGTATCTGGGCAATGTGGTGCTGCTGATCCTGAACCTGCCGCTGATCCCCTATATCGCCAAGGTGCTGGCGGTGCCGCGCAGCTTCCTGATCCCGTTCATCCTGTTTTTCACCCTGATGGGCGCCTATATCGGCCAGAACAACGCCACCGAGCTGCTGTTCCTGGTCGGGCTGGGGGTGGCGGCCACGGTGCTGCGCTTTGCCGACTACCCGCTGGCGCCGCTGCTGATCGGCTTCATCCTGGGCTCGATGCTGGAGGATAACTTTTCCCGCTCGATGCAGCTTTACGACGGGGTGGCCTTTATCTGGGAACGGCCGATGACGGCGGGGCTGCTGGTGCTGGCGGCGGTGCTGGTGCTGCTGCCGAGCTACCGGCGGCTGCGGGCGCGGATGCGCGCGCGCGGGATCGCGGACGGGGACTGAGACGGGCGACCGAGACGGGCGACTGGGGACGGGCGACTGGGCGCGCGAGTCGTGCCCGGCGTCGGGCGGGCCGAGGGCTGCCTCCGGCGGGGATATTTTGAAAAAGAAGAAGACTGGGCGATGAGCTGGGCGCTGACGCCGCACCGGGCCGGCGGGGCGTTTTTCGCCTTGACGACTCTGCCCGCTTGGGGCCCATTGCGCCAAACCGGCGGCGCAGCGCCGGGCGGGGGACGACCATGTTCAGCTTTCTTCTTCTCGGGTTTTTCATCGGCATGAGCCACGCGCTGGAAGCCGACCACCTGGCGGCGATCGGCACGCTGGCGACCTCGGGCAAGGCCAGCCCCAGGCGTCTGGCCTTTCTGGGCGCCAGCTGGGGGTTGGGACACACCACGACGCTGTTTTTCATCAGCCTGCCGGTGGTGGCATTCGGCTACGTGCTGAGCGCGCGCCTGGCGGCGGGGATGGAGTTCTTCGTCGGCGTGATGCTGGTGGGGCTGGGCGCTTCGGTGTTCTGGAAGATGCGCCGCCAGAAGGTGCACTTTCACCTGCACGACCACGGTGACGGCAAGCCGCACCTGCATATCCACAGCCACGCCGGCGAAACGGTTGCGCATGAACACAGCGCGCATGACCACCGCCACGGCGTCTTTTCGCTGCGCGCCTATGCGGTGGGGCTGGCCCATGGCGCGGCGGGCTCGGCCGGGCTGGTGGCGCTGGCGGCGGCGGCGACGCGCGACGTGGTGACCGCGATGAGCTACATCCTGATCTTCGGGCTCGGTTCGGTGCTGGGCATGGCGCTGTTGACCGCCTCGGCCAGTTGGCCGCTGAAACATGCGGAACGGGCGGCGGCGCGGGTGCTGCGCCTGGTGCAGGTGGCGGTGGCGACGGTGGCGGTGCTCCTCGGGGCCTCGGTGATCGCGGAAAACGCCCCGCTGGCCTTCGCCCTGGGCTGAAGCCGGGGGGCACCCAGGGACATCCCGGCCATAGGACCAATGGGATACCAATCAGGGCGCGCGGGGAAAACCTGCCCTTGAGCCGCCGGATCACCGCAAAATTCGTGAAAAAATCGCCGGAAACGCCCTTGGAGCACCGGAAATGGTATCCTATGGGTATCGCATGGATTACCCGCAGACACGCCCCGCCACCGCCCCGCCCGACCTGCTGCTCGCCATCGATGGCGGCGGCACCGGCTGCCGCGCCCGCCTGTGCGATCGCGCCGGTCAGACCCTGGGCGAAGCGCGCGCCGGTCCGGCCAATGCCTGCACCGATTTCGACCAGGCGCTGAGCAATGTCCTGAGCGCCAGCCGCGGCGCGCTGGAGGCCGCCGGGCTGGCGGTGGACGCGCAGCTTGCGCCACAGGCGGCGCGCATCGGCGCCTGGATCGGCCTGGCGGGGGCCGGGCTTGGCGATCTGTCCGGGCGGATGCAGGCGGCGCTGCCCTTCGGCCACTGCCGGGTCGGCACCGATCGCGACATCGCCGTGGAAGGCGCGCTGGGCGGGCAGGACGGCACCGTGGCGCTGCTGGGCACCGGGTCGTTCTTTGTCAGCCGGCAGGGCGGCGACACGCGCATGATCGGCGGGCGCGGTCTGGTGCTGGGCGACGAAGCCGGCGGCGCCTGGCTGGGCCGCGAACTGCTGCGCCGCACGATCTACGCGCTGGAAGGGCTGGTAGCGCCGACACCGCTGAGCCGCGAGATCGCCGCGCGTTTTGACGAGCGCCCGGAAAACATCAGCGCCTTTGCCCGCAGCGCCGATCCGGCGGCCTTTGCCCGCCTGGCGCCCGAGATCTTTACTGCCCACGCCAGGGGCGACGCGCTTGCGGCGCGAATTCTGGACGAGGCGCTGCACCAGATTGGCCTGCGGCTGGACGTGCTTGCGGCCCATGGGGGCGGCGCGCTCTATCTTTTGGGGGGGCTGGCCCCGGCCTATCGCGAACTGCTGCCGGCGCGCTGGCAGGCGCTGTGCCGACCGCCTCGCGGTAGTGCGCTGGACGGGGCGCTCGCGCTCGCGCAGCGCGATTTTCCGGCCCCCTGATCCGGCAAACCGCCCTGGCAAGCCACCCAGGGCCAACCGTTGCCAAACGGCGCCGCCTGCGGCGGCATTATTTCAGGTTTTGCGCCCCGCTGCGCGGGTCGCGGTGCCTCCGGCGGGGATATTTCCGGACAGAAGAATGGCAGGGGTTTCTTCTGTCTGCAAATATCCCCGCCGGAGGCCTCGAATCCTTTTTGACCGGCGTCAGCCGTCGAGGTCCAGCGCATAGCCCGAACCGCGCACCGTGCGGATCGGGTCGCGCGCGTGCTCGCGGGCCAGCGCCTTGCGCAGCCGGCCGATATGCACATCCACCGTGCGGGTTTCCACGTTGATGTCTCGGCCCCAGACCCGGTCGAGCAGCTGTTCGCGGCTCCAGACCCGCCCGGGGCGCTCCATGAAGGTTACCAGCAGCCGGTATTCCACCGGGCCCAGCCTTACCGGGGTGCCGGCGCGCGTCACCTTGTGGGTTTCGCCGTTCAGCTCGATATCGCCGTGGCGCAGCAGCTGGCCGACGCTGGCGCCGCGCGTCGGGCGCAGGCGGGCGCGCACCCGCGCCATCAGTTCGTTCACCGAATAGGGTTTCACCACGTAGTCATCCGCCCCGGTGTCGAGCCCGCGCACCCGGTCGCCTTCTTCGCCGCGCGCCGTAAGCATGATCACCGGCACAGCACGCGTCGCCTCGCGCGCCCGCAGCCGGCGGCAGACCTCGATCCCCGAGACCAGCGGCAGCATCCAGTCGAGCAGCACCAGGTCGGGCGTGGTTTCGCCCGCCAGCATCAGCCCCTCTTCGCCGTCGCCCGCCAGCGCCACCCGGAAGCCTTCGCGTTCCAGGTTGTAGCGCAGCAGTTCGGCCTGGGCCGGTTCGTCTTCGACCACCAGCACCAGAGGGGCGGTGGGCTCAGCCATCGCTGCCATTCCCGTTCGTGCCGCCGTTTTCGCCCCCATTTCCCCCGTCGTCCGGCTCGATCAGCATGCCGCTGGTCTGGTCGTTCTTGGGGCGCTTGTCCTCGGGCAGGGCGCCGCTGATCAGGTAGTGGATCTGTTCGGCGATGCCGGTGGTGTGGTCGCCGGCGCGTTCGATGTTCTTGGCGATGAACAGCAGGTGCATCGAGGGCGTGATCCGCCGGGGATCCTCCATCATGTGGGTCAGAAGCGCGCGAAACAGCGTGTTGTGCACCGAATCCACCTCTTCGTCGCGGGCGCGCACCGCGTCGGCTTCGGCGATGTCGCGGCGGATGAAGGCGTCCAGCACGTCCGAGATCATCGCCTGCACCAGCGCGCTCATCCGGCGCAGGGTCTTGGCCGAACTGCCCACCGGGTCCATCTGCACCAGCACCTCCAGCCGCTTGGCGATGTTCTTGGCGTAATCGCCGATGCGTTCGAGGTTGCCCGACACCTTCATGATCGCGACGATCATCCGCAGGTCCTGCGCCATTGGCTGACGCAGCGCCAGCAGCCGCACGCAGCGTTCGGTGATCTTCTGTTCCAGCGCGTCGATCGCCTTGTCGCCGGCGCGCACCGCCGCGGCGCGTTCCAGGTCGCGGGTGACCAGCGATTCGGTGGCCTCGGCCAGCGCGTGTTCCACCAGCCCGCCCATTTCGATGAGCATGCCCTGGATCTTTTCCAGGTCGCGGTCAAAGGCGCTTGCGATGTGGGTTTCTTCCATGGTTGCGATCCTACCCGATCCGTCCGGTTATGTAATTCTGGGTGCGTTCGTCCACCGGCGAGGTGAACAGGTGCTTGGTGGCACCGTATTCCACCAGCTCGCCCATATGGAAGAAGGCGGTGTTTTGCGACACCCGCGCCGCCTGCTGCATCGAGTGCGTCACGATGATGATCGTAAAGGCGCCCTTCAGTTCGTCAATCAGCTCTTCGATCTTGGCGGTGGCGATCGGGTCCAGCGCGCTTGCCGGCTCGTCCATCAGGATGATGCGCGGCTGGATGGCGATGGCGCGCGCGATGCACAGGCGCTGCTGCTGGCCGCCCGACAGCCCGTTGCCCGGC
>JAJRUE010000346.1 GCA_024277955.1 Alphaproteobacteria bacterium
CGAAAACCATTTCTACATCGTCACCGGCGCCGGTTTCGGGGTGCATGACGCCGACTGGATCAGCCAGCACCTGCCAGGCGACGCGCATCTGGTCGAAGTGACATCGGCGCGCGCGGTGATCAACATCGCGGGGCCGAAATCGCGCGAGGTTCTGGCCGCCGCCTGCGATGGCAATGTCAGCGCGCGCGCCTTTCCCTTTGCCACCATGCGCGAGATCTTCATCGGCGCCGCACCGGTGCGCGCGATCCGCATCGGCTATACCGGCGAACTGGGCTGGGAACTGCACATCCCGACCGAATTCGCCGCCCATGTCTACGACCGCCTGCGCGAGGCGGGCGCGGCGCATGGCATCCGCGACATCGGCTATCGAGCCATCGACGGGCTGCGGATGGAAAAGGGCTATCTTTACTGGAGCGCCGACATCACCCCCGATTACAGCCCGATCGAGGCCGGGCTGGGGTTTCGCGTGCATCTGAAATCCAAGGGCGATTTTCTGGGCCGCGACGTGCTGGAACGCCAGAAAACCCAGGGCGTCAATCGCCGGCTGTTCATCTTTTCCAGCCCCGATCGGCTGGCGCTTTACGGCGGCGAAACCATCCTGCACGCAGGCAGCGTGGTGTCGCTGGCCACCAGCGCCGCCTTTGGCGCCAGCACCGGGCGCACGATCCTGTATGGGTATCTCGACGAAGATCTGTGGGGCGAAAGCGATTTCGAACTGGAAGCCTTCGGCGGCATCCACCCGATCCGCCGCGAAACCGGGCCATTGCATGATCCGCAGAACCAACGGTTGAAAGCATGACAGGGGGCAACATGACGGAAAACACCGAGGCGGTGCTGAAGGCGCTGCGCAACCTGCCCGAGCTGGCCGATATCGGGCCGCAGGACATTTCCAAAACCCGGCTGGGCGGGCTGACCAACCTGGTCTTTCGCGTCGAAACCGGCGACCGCAAGCTGATCGTGCGCATTCCCGGCGCCGGGACCGAAGACTACATCGACCGCGCGGTGGAACTGACCAACGCGCGCGCCGCCGCCCGTGCCGGCGTGTCGCCCGAGGTGCTTTGGGCCGATGCGAAAACCGGGGTGATGATCAGTCGCTGCCTGGATCCGGTCACCACCATGACGCCCGAATTATTCCGCACCCGCCCCGGCAGCTGCGCGCGCGCCGGCAAGGCCTTGGCCAAACTGCACAATTCCGGCAAAACCTTCGACTTTCAGTTCGAACTGTTCGCGATGATTGATGACTATCTCAGGGTTCTTTCCGGCAAGGATACGGCGCTTCCCGACGGCTATCACGACACTGTCCGCGCGGCTGAGCCTGTGAAGCGCGCGCTGGCCGCCAACCCGGCGCCGCTGGCGCCTTGCCACAACGACCCCCTGTGCGAAAACTTCCTGGATGACGGCGGCACCATGTGGATCGTGGACTGGGAATATTCCGGGATGAACGACCCCTTGTGGGATCTGGGCGATCTGTCGGTGGAAGGCGGGTTCGACGCCGATCAGGACAGCGATCTCATGACCGCCTATTTCGGTCGTGCGCCAAGTGCCGCCGAACAGGGCCGGATGGTGATCTACAAGGCGATGTGCGATCTGCTGTGGACGCTCTGGGGGCTGATCCAGCACGCCGACGGCAACCCGGCGGAAGATTTCTGGGCCTATGCCTGCACGCGGTTCGAGCGCTGCAAGACGCTGATGAACAGCCCGGATTTCGCCCGCCACCTGGCGGCGATCGGCTGAACCGTGAAAGGATCGGCGCTCAGGATCCCTTTCTTCGGGTAAAGGTCATTTCCAGCATCTTGATCTCTGATCCGTCCGGCGCCACCCGCGCATCCGACAGCGACACCCGTTTGCCATCCAGCCATCTGAGGTCCAGCTTGCTGTCGGCGGGCGTGCCATCATCGGCGCGCGCGCGCAGGGTGATCCCGTCCTTGGCCTCGGTCCCGAGGTATTGCATGACGCCTTCGCGCAGGCTGACAGACAGCCCGGCGGCCACCAGCCCCTTGCCGCGCCGCTCGATCCGCAGGGCGATGCGCGCCGCCCCGGACGGGCTGGCGCATTTGCCGGCGATCTCGCTGCCTTGGCCATCGGGCAGCGGCGAAACCTTGAACCGGCACCGTCCGCGCTGAAGCGGCGCTTCGGGCTTTTCGCGAAACGTTCCGGTGCCAACCCAGATGCCCGGCTGTTCGACAAAGGGAACTTCGGCCCTTGCCGCGCCCGCCGGAAAAACCAGGCCCGCCGCGGTAAGCGACAGGCCCACGGCCAGGCCGGTCAGGGTTGCGCGCAGTTTCATCGTCATGCCGGCACCTTTGCATCCGCGCCCGCTTCATCGCGGGCCACCCAGATCAACAGCGCCGGTAATACCAGCAAGTCCGCCAGCAACGCCAGCACGTAAACCGCGATCGACAGTTGCCCGAACAGCACCACCGACGCCAGCCGGGCGAACTGGGTGCCGCTGATCCCCGCCGATAGCACCACCGAGGTCACCACCAGCGCCGGCGACACCCGGCGCACCGAGGCCATGATCTGCGCCCGGCTCATCGACAACCCGCGCGCGCCGTTCAGGCGCAACCGGTTCAGCACATGCACCGTGTCGTCGATCGCCAGCCCGAACGCGATCGTTAGCGCGATCCCGCTGGTGAACTGCAGCCCCTTGCCCGACAGCTCCAGCGTCGCCCCGACGATCGCCACCGGCAACACGTTGGGCACCAGCGCCACCAGCCCCAGCGGCACCGAGCGCAGCCAAAGCCCGATCACCAGCCCGGAAGCCAGAACCGCGGCGATGAAACACCAGGTGAACTGCATCAGCATGTCGCGGCTGATGAAGGAGGAAATCGTGATGATCCCGGTGGGAGCGGACAACTCGCGCAGGGCCTTTTCGCCCGCGATGCGCAAGCTCAGATCGTTGACATAGGCGCGGATCTGGTCGGCCCCGTGATAGGGCACCAGCACCGACAGCAGCCCGGTCTTGCCGTCGCGCGACACCAGCGCCGATTGCTGTTCGGCGGGCAGGGCGGCCAGCGCCGTCAGATCGGCGTCGATCCCGTCCGAGGTCAGCGACGCCAGCGACACCACGTCATCGGGGGCGGCCACCCGCGCCAGCGCGTCATGGGCGGCCTGGAACCTTTCGGCCGGCTCCAGCGGAAACAGGAACTGGATCGCGCTTACCGGCGCCAGCGCCCGTTCGGCCCGGCGCAAGGCCATCAGCGCCGGATCGTCCTTGGGGATATTTTCGTAGATCGAATAGGACGGCTCGATCCGGGTATAGCCGGCGATCGACAGGGCCAGCACCAGCAGTGCCGCAATGCTGACCTGCGACGGATAGCGGGCGGCAAGGCGCGGCAGGAACCCCAGCCGCGTCCAGCGTGGCAGGCCCCGGCGGGCGCTGCCCGGAACATGGCCGGGCCTCGACAGCATCGCCAGGGTCGCGAACATCAGCGGCATCATCGCGAAAACCGTGATCGTCAGCAGGATGGTGGAAAACGATCCGGCCACGCCCAGTTGCCAGATCAGGTCCGACGACGACACCATCAGGCTGGCAAAGGCGATCGCCGTGGTCAGCGCCGCCACCACCGCCGCCGGCGCGATCCGGCGCATCGCCCGGCGCAGGGGCCGCGCCGCGCCGTTGCGGATCTGGCGCTGCATTTCCAGCCCCAGGTGCAGCGCATCGGCAAAGGACAGCACCAGCACCAGCGCCGGCAGCGCCACGGTCACGACGTTGATCTCGAACCCCACCAGGGCCATCGCCCCCAGCACCCACAACAGCGCCGTGCCCGAGGCCGCCGCCGCCATCAGCGCCAGCACAAGGGAACGCAGCGCCACGATGGCCACCAGCGTGCCCGCCACCGCGCCGAAAATGATCAGCATCAGAAAGTCGTCGAACAGCTTTTCCACAAGGCGGTCGCCCAGCACTCCGAACCCGGTCACGGTCACCTGGATGCCGGCATCTGCGCCGGCGTCGCGGGCTTCCTTTTCGATGGCCGCGTAAAAGGCCGGCCGGTCCGGGATCGCCGCGTGATCGCCGGTGATCGCCAGGATCGCCATCAACGTGCGCCGGTCCTCGGACAGGAAACGCGACAGGGCCGGCAGGGTGTCGCGCGCCAGCGCCAGCCGGTCGAGCAGGGCGGCGCGATCCTCGACCAGCGGCGGGATCACCGGTCCGCCATCGCCAACCCCCGGCGGAAACTCGAGCGAAAACGGCGACAGCGCCCCCACGACCCCGTCGGTGAACTGCAGGCCGATCAGGATATCGGCCACCCGGTTCAGCGCTTCGGGGGCGCCAAAGTCGCGCCCCTCGAACACCAGGATCACCTGTCCGGTCGAAGAACCGAACTGTTCCAGGAAGGTTTCGTAGTCGCGATAGGTCTGGGTGTCGGACCGAAAGGCGCCGCC